>DATDGT010000414.1:0-116095 GCA_036521975.1 Bryobacteraceae bacterium | reverse complement strand
CCACCAAGTCCAACGACAATGAAGCACGCCCACAAGGTGCCGCTAGCAATTTGGCCTTTGCTGCTCAGCGGGGCAGTGAAGGCGGATTATGAAATAGTAACGACAACTCTATAACAGTTATTTTTGCGGCCGGACTTAGTGCGGCAGGCAGGTTCTTAACGGCTTCTTCGTAAAGCGCAAGCGCGGCATCGAGGTCGAGCGTCAGCGGCGTTGTCGAACCGTCGCGGGCAACGGCTTCGAGTGCCAGTGCTCCGCTTTTTTTCTCCGCTTCAGCCCAACGCGGGACCAGAAGACATCGTGAGCGCAGATCGTGGCCGGCCCTCTCGCCGGCAAGGACGGCAACCAGACCAAGCGCCGCCAGCACAGTGCGAGCTTCGGGCCCACCCTCCGTAAACCCGAGACGCCGAAGTCCCGCAAGCGATAGCACCACTGTCTGCTCTGCATGGTCGATGGTCACGCCGCCGGCAACTTTGTCCATTGTTGGCGGAAAATTACTATGGTTTATCGCGCTCGGTTTGCCCGCCTTCTCCTTCTTCCCCCACTTCTCGGCATTGTCCTCAGACAGCGGTTTGTCGGGATCAATCGGTTTGGCTTCGTGCCAGTCATGGGTCCATGGGGACCCAGCGGCGCCCGGATCTGCGGAAACATAAATGGTTGCGGAGGCCGTAACGATGCTTGTGGGGTCGATACGACTTGCAGTCTTCACACCACTGGTCGCGCCGATGCCGACGATTTCCGAAGTCAGCACCCGCGCAAACTTGGCGCCTCGCCCTCCCTCTGGTCCCGTGCTGTCCCAGATTCCGAAAACGAGACCCGTCGGACATACCTTGAACAAGGGACCCGCGTTCCGCGGGCTCGCGTCGGTGAATGATTTGCCAATCTCAGACATCCGGAATAAAGTGGTGCTTCCGCTGATTAGGCTGTCGCGCAGGATCGCGTCGGCTACGCGATGCGGGGCAGAGAGGGACGTGACCTTTCCGACCTCCGGCGCAACCTTGGAGAGATCGACCTCGATTACCGGGAGGGTAAGCCTCTTATCGGCCCATAATGCTTGGAGTGCCTCCTCCATCCGGTTCGCCTGGCTCTGCACAGAATCGAGAAGTACGCAAGGAACCTTCTCGCCGCCTCTGCGGCGTTCTTCGAAGGCATACTTTGCGCCCGCGCCTTTCTCGTTGTCACCCACTGAATGCGACGGGGGAAACACCTTGTCTTCAGGACGTCCAGCCGGCTCCAGCTTGGCGCGGCCTCGGATGGCGACGGCCTTTTCTCCTACGAGTTGAGTGAGCTCATCAAGCGTCATATTCTGTGTCATCAGTCCTTCCTGCCGTATGCGGTAAGCGGCTAGGCTTAAGAAGCCCTTCTTCTGTGCGCGGTCGCGCCCCGGTCACCTTGAGCCGCGTTCTTCGTCAGAATTATCGCAGAAAAGGGTTGACTGTTCAGCTTCAGCCGGAAGTCCATCGATCGCTGGACACCGCGAAAGCCCTGACATGGCTATGGGCGCACGTCCCGAAGTACGCCAACTGGAAGTTGGTTTTGATGTTCCGCCCGTTGCACGCAGAAAGTGCCGTCATGTGCGTAAGCCGTTGCGAATGAGGCGCATCCGTGCGGATGAGCAGATCAGAACCGATCAACGGCGAAGGGTTTACGTTCGCGCCAGCCGGCATTCGGACGGACGAAAACGATTGGTCCTCTTTTTCAAGAATTGTGGCAACAATTTTCAACAAATCTGTCAACCTACATGCTTCTTCGACCTTCCGCCCCGCGGGTTTGCCGTCAGTGTCTCAAACGCCTTACGAAAGTCGATGAGCATGCCAATGAATTCTCTCCCCACCCAACTCAGCCGTCGGCCGATTTACGGCGGCGAGCCACGGGATGGCCACCGATTCACGGTGTCGAGCCGAAATTAGGGTAACCCCCTCGCGGTTATCGAAGCCTCGGGAAGCAACCAGCATATCGCTTTCGACCGCCGGGCGGGCGGGACGGCGGCGAGGCGAGTGCCTGCAGTGGCAGCCCTCTGGCCAGCCTTGCTCAGCCTAGGGATCGCATGTTGGGCCGGAACGGGGTTACGGGCGGGATTGAACGGGCTGGAATTCGAAGCTCTCGAGGCCGATTTCGTCGTTGCCCTGCACGAGAAAGCCGAACCTACCCACCGAATAGCGGACGCCCGGTTCCGACCAGGCGTCCAGCGGAATCCATCCGCCGCCGGTCCGCATTTTATGCACGATGTGTTCGGGCGTGACGTCGATCTGGATCGTGAACTCCTTGTCCTTGTCCACGTCTTTGATCGGAGTCCTGGTGCGATCCATCGATCTTCCGTCGGTGATCACCTTGGCGACAAAATTCTTATCATCGATTTCGAATTGCGCGTAGTTCTTCGGGTCCAGGTACATCAGCCGCCAACGTACTTTTCCTTCGCGCATGAACCCTCCGCCCTTAAGCAACTGAACCGTGAAACTAAAGACGCCCGACGGAGGCAACTTGTAGGACAAGAATGCCGCGCCTTGATGCAGATAGACTCCGTTCCATGCTCGCCACTGGCGAGGATCTTCGAAGTCGGCGATGGTTCCGGCTTTGAGTGGAGGAGGCGAGGGCAAGACCTTCGGTTTCACATCGGGTAAAGTCTTGGGTGCGGGAGGCGGAAGAACGGCCGCCAGCGACGCCTCCGCGCCGGAGATTGTTACGGTTTGCCCCGCTTTGAAATTGCGCTGATAATGTCTGGTGACGAACTGTTCGCGCCGCAGGTCGATGTTACGGTCGCCCGGCGGGACGCTCGCGTCGATGAAATTTCCGTCGGGCCCGATGGCGCCCACGCTCCGCTGATCGATCGAAACCTCGGCGCCCGGCGTGCCTCCGGCGATCTGTAGCGTCGCCGTCACGGGCGTGCGATTCAGCGTGAACTCCACCCTGGTCTCCCCGCCCTTCTTCACTTCCGCTGTCTGCGGCGCCACGGGATCGAATCCCTCCTTGGCGACCCGCACATTGACATTTCCGATGGTTGGAATGCGAAGCTGCCCCCGGCGGGTCTTAAACCGGTATTCCTTGTTGTTCAGGAAAACGCGAACTTCGTCCTCGCCGCTGGAGACGATCAACGTGCCGATATTCAGGTCGGATTTCAGAAAAGCGGTAAGCGTGGGCGCGGCTGAGAAGTTTTCCTTTACACCCCGCAGGTCCTCGCCCTGACCGACCGTCATTTCATTCACCCCGATGTGGAAATTCTTCAAATCCACGCCCGCAGGACCGGCGTCGTCCTCCTGCTGCCCGTTCACGAGCAGCTTCATGGGACCCTTGTTCGTCACGACGCGCGCGCGATTGCCGAAGCTGGAGACCAGTACGGCGATCAAGTTATGCGCCATTACGGGTCCGGTAACGGAGGGAGGCTGGGCACCGGCGATTTCAAACGAGAAAGACGATTCACGAGCTTCCCCTGTCACTTTGACCGTGTGCATCCCCGGCGCCACTCCATCCGCCATGAACTGTCCTTGCGTCAAATCGACCGGGGGCTGATCGTCGAGAGCGACTTTGCCCCGCTCCAGGTCGGTAAGAATGCGCAGGTTTTGCGCTTGCGGCGTCATCGCGACATGCAGCGAGGCCGATCTCCCCGCGATCGCCCTCAGATCCAATACCGCCGGCTCGTAGCCTTCCAGCAAGGCTGTGATTTGGTACGAGCCCGGCGCGAGGGTGAGCCGGCAATCGGACGTGCAGCGGGGCCGTCCGTCCACTGTCACCGCCGCGCCCGGTGGTGAAGTCGCGATTTGAATCTCCGCCGGAGCGGCGGCGTGGCGCCTGGCGGTGCTCACCAACGCGACGATGACAATCAACGCTGCAAGCGCCCCACAGGCCCCACCAATCCACAGGGCACTCTTCCAATTTCCCCGCGTCGCGCTTGCGAACCATGTACGCGCGGGCGGCCGCGGGAGTGGCGGAGGCAGCGGAACATCTTCCTCCAGCAAGGGCTCCGGGACATTTTTTTCCAGCAGGGGCTCCGGCACGGGAATCCGCGCGGTGGAGAACGGGGTTGCCGGCGTGACGTCTCCCGGGGGCTCGATCAGAGGGGGCGGCGCGGCCGGCGGTTCCTTCTTCAAGGCGATACCGCGGCTGATCAGGTGTTCCTTGACTTCTCCCACCGCGAGCTGGATCTCGAAATCTGTGACATGCGCCGCCGCGATTTGGTTGAGCCGGTCGAAAATCGGCTTCAGCTCTTCCAGATCGCCGGCCGGTTCGATCTGCTCGTCCAGCAGCTTGATTTCATCCAGCGGTTCCGAGTTCACCGTGTCTATCCTAACAACAGATACCAGGGCTTCCCCGTCATGCGAAACCGCAGAGTTCCCCAGACGGACCGGCTCCGGCCTAATGCGTCATCGCGTAGGTAATGTAATTTAACACGATGCGAAAAGCGAGGCCGGAAAACTTCTCTGGATATTCGGGGCTGTCCGCCCACTCCCACGCGTCGCCCAGGTGCATGTTGGCGCATATGGCGACCATGATGCGCCCGTGCTCGTCGCGGATGGCGCGCCACTTGGGCACGTAGCCGTCCTTCTCGTAGGTGCGGCCCGTATTGACATACACTTCGCTGGGGATCTGAAACTTTTCGTTGATGTCGTACAGGACGTGGTAGATTTCGTCTTCGTCCTTGAGATCCTCGATGGGCGGATTGGGCAGCACCTGACGCATACCGGCCATGAAATGCTCCCAGTCGTCGGTGCCGTGGAAATCGTCCACCATGAGGAAACCGCCCTTCAACAGGTAATCGTGCAGACGCTTGGCCTCCTCGTCGGTAAAGGTCCAGGTGTTCACGTCGACGGCGTAGATCCAAGGATAGTCGAAGAGATGGTCGCTGTCGAGATCGACCACGTTCAGCGGCGAAGGAGAGTTGATGTGGGTCAAGCGCCGCAGCGCGATGAGGCAATCGTTATCGGCTTTGGGAAAGTCTCGGGACCAGCTGCCGCCGTAGGCGCGAAACCCACCGCCGCCATAGGCGGAAGTGTACTGAAGCCGGGTCCAATAAAATTCCGAGGGCACGCTGGGTCCGGACGAGTAGTAGTTCTGCCGGCGGCCGCGGCCGAAGATTTGACCTCCTACTTGCATCGCAAACAGCCCGAGGATGAGCAAAGAGAGGAGGACAGGCCGGACCAGTTTCATGCCTGAAGGATATCAGAAACGCCCGGCGCCCGCCGTATGTCCTCCGATCTAGGGTGAGCCCGCGGGCGCTCCCACGTGAATTGCTTCCCCGGTCCGGACCGCCCGCACGGCGGCGAGCAACTCCTGCTGAACGGCGCTGTAATACGGGAGCTGATTCTTCGGTACATGGACGACCACGACTCCGATGCGATACTTGGCGAGGTTTTGCTGGTACTCCAGACTTCCGTCGATGGTGACGAGTACATCAAACTCCTTTTCCGCCCGTTCCAGCAGAGGTCCGTCCTCCAAAGCGCCCCATCCCTGTTCGTGCACCGTCGCAGAGAGCTCATCGCGAAGCAGGCGTCTGACGCGCGGATCTACGCACTCATCAATGAGGATGCGCATTCCAAGAGCTGACTGTTGGCGAAGTCAAGAACTGCTAGAACCTGCTGCCGCGCGACCTGAGGATAGAGCTTTAGGAAGTCGTCGATTGTTTCGCCTCCCTCGAGTAGATCAATGAGGCTCTGAATAGGAACCCGGGTGCCCCGGAAGCATGGAACTCCGCTGACACGCCGCGGATTCACCCAAACGGCTTCCTCCAGCCGGTTCTTGCGTTCGACGTTCACACTCCCAAGGTAAGGCACAGCGGAACGCGCCCGCAAGCCTCGATTGGCTCCGTGTGGCATACTCTTCTTCAGTGACGCCGCCATGAAGCCGCCCCGGATTACAACTTGGTTGCTGGCGGCGCTGTTGGCCTTAATCGCGTCGTTTGCCGTTCCGGTGGCGCGTCATGAGACCGCGCGCTCCGCTCAGCAGATCGTGTGGTTGGAAAAGGCGCGCGAAAGTCGGCGGGAAACCGTCGAGACGCGCGAACCTGCCGCACCCACCTACCGCGAAGAGCTCGCAATCGGCCTTTCTTACCGCGGCCCTCAGCCGCGACCAATCCTCGCTTCCTCGTTATTTCAACGTCCGCCGCCTCCCGCCTTTCTCCAAGCTCAAAAGTAAGAACCCAAAAGGAGAAAGGAGGGCGCATATGCGCCAACTCTTGGAGTCTTTTCTTACCCCTTCACGCCGCGATGGGGCCGATATCAAACGCATCAACACCATGCGGACGGAACTTGCTCGATTGAAGGACGACGAATTGCGCGAAGCCGCTTTGAAGGCGAATGAAATGCTTCCGCTAATTGCGGCGACCGCGGCCATCGCGTCGCGCGTGCTGGGCGAGAACATGTTCGACGTGCAGCTTCGTGGCGCGCTGGCTCTGATTCGAGGAAACCTCGCGGAGATGCAAACCGGCGAAGGCAAAACCCTCGCGGCCGTTCCTGCCGTCGCGTGGTACGCGCGGCAAGGGTGCGGCGTCCACGTGATGACTGTAAACGACTACCTGGCGCGGCGCGATGCGGCGTGGATGGGCGAAATCTACAAGCGGCTCGGACTGTCGGTAGGGTATGTACAACAAGGCATGACCGCCGAGGAGCGCAGAGCCGCATACGCGTGCGACATCACCTACGCGACGCCCAACGAAATCGGGTTCGACTTCCTGCGGGACCGGCTGGCGCTGGAAGTGACCGAGCAAGTGCATCGGCCATTCGCCGCAGCCATTATCGACGAAGTCGATTCCATCCTGATCGATGAGGCACGGGTTCCACTGGTGATCGCCGGCGGCGGGATAGACCAAAGCATCTTTGCCTATGCAGCCGATCCGGTGGTGCGGAGTCTCCGGGCCGGGGCTCACTACACCGTGGATACTGGCGCGCATAACGTCGCGCTGACGGATTCGGGCATCGCTGTGGTAGAGAGCTCGTTCGCTTGCGGCAATCTCTACGAGTTGCGGAACCTGAACCTGCTTACGGCCGTGCAGGATGCCCTCCACGCTTATGCTTTGCTGCACCGCGACGTGGACTACGTGGTCAAGAACGGAGCCATCGAAATGGTGGACGTGTTCAAGGGCCGTATTGCGCAAAACCGCCGATGGCCCGCCGGTCTGCACACCGCCATCGAAGTGAAAGAAGCAGTGGCGCCGAAGGCCCAGGGAATGATCCTCGGCTCCATCACTTTTCAGCACCTGATCGCGCTCTACCCTAGCGTTTGCGGAATGACTGGCACCGCGGCAAGCTCCGCGGTGGAATTCGAGAAGATTTACGGACTGCGAGTCGAGAAGACTCCCACCAACCGGCCCATGATCCGCATCGACCACCCGGATGTAGTGTTTGCGACGAAGGCCGAGAAGGAGCGCGCGGAAGTGCGGGAAATCTGCCGCGTATACGGGACGGGGCAGCCAGTGCTGGTGGGAACCGGGAGCGTGGAAGAATCCGAACGGCTGAGCGACATGCTCGACGACATCCCGCATCAAGTGCTGAACGCGCGCAACGACGAGAACGAGGCGCGAACGATCGCAGAAGCGGGGCAGCGCGGTGCCGTAACAATCTCCACCAACATGGCCGGGCGCGGGACCGACATTCGGCTTGGCGAGGGAGTAGCGGCGCTTGGAGGGCTGTACGTAATCGGCATGCAGAAGCATGAAAGCCGGCGCATCGACAATCAGCTTCGGGGGCGCGCGGGGCGGCAGGGCGATCCAGGCTGTTCGCGATTCTTTGTTTCACACGAGGACGATCTGATGGTGAAATACGCGGAATTCGGCGATGACCCGGAATCGGTGCAGCGGCGCGTGGAAGGCGAACACCTAAATCAGCGCATCTTCCTGCAGGCCTACGAACTGCCCGTGGAAGGGCAACGGCATCGCATCCATGAGTATCGGCAGCGCGTGCTGGAGGGCAAAACCGAGAACGGTTCCGAGTTGCGGCGCCTGGTGACGCTTCGAACCATCGACGACTTATGGGCCGACTACCTGGCGCGCCTGGCGAATTTCCGAGCCGGGCTGCCCTGGCTCGCATGGGGCCTGGCAAAGGCGCCGTGGCTTTCCTTGGGAGGGCGGGACCCGTACTACGAGTACGCGCAGAAAATTCACGAGTGGTTTCCGGAATTGGAGTCGACTCTTCCCGGCGAGATTGCGCGCCGCATCGCGGAAGCGGAGGCGGGCCAGGGGCCAGATCCGGGCGACCGCGGCGCTGTTTGGACTTACCTCACCACGGATCAACCATTTGGCACGTGGTCTGAGAGAGTGAGGCGAGGCTTCCGGCGGAGGCACGTGAAATGATTTTGTGCTCACTATAAGAAGCGGCCCGATGTTGCGGTGGAAGGCCAGCAACTAAGGACCGCTCCGAAAACCGGTTCGTGGGGCAGGCTGCAACGGGGACTTTTGCCTCCCGCGATTTGGATTCCATCCAGACGCCGTTTGCGTGGTCCATCGGCGGCGTTGCGGTACCATGTTCCAGGATCGGTCTTTCATTTCTCTCATGCATCGGCGCGAATTTCTTAAGATGGCTGGACTCGCGGCCGCCGCCACCCGCCTGCCCGCTCAGGAGCCGCAATCGTTTCTGAATCTGGCCGCACCCGCCGATGTGGCCAAGACCGATTTCACGCTCGAAATCGGGCCGGTCACGGTCGAACTCGCACCCAATCGCGTCCTCAGCACGATCGGCTACAACGGCTCTTCGCCCGGCCCGCGCCTGCGGATGAAGGAAGGCGTTCCGGTCACGGTGAATGTCGTCAACAATACCGACGTCCCCGAACTCGTGCACTTTCACGGGCTGCTGATTCCCTCTGACGTAGACGGAGCGGAAGAAGAAGGCACGCCCGCCATCCCCCCGCATGGAAACCGGCGTTATCAGTTCACTCCCACGCCCGCCGGCACGCGCTGGTATCACACTCATACGATGTCGATGGAGGACTTGCATCGAGGCAGTTACACCGGAATGTTCGGCTTTCTGATCGTCGAAGGCGCGAACAACCCCGGCAATTTCGATCAGGAGCATTACCTGGCGCTGCGCGATTGGGAGCCTTATTTCAGCAGCGAGGTGATGGATAACGACGATCTCGACGCCACCGGCCCGCAGCCCGAAAAACCGGCTGTGTTGGACACGCGGCCTCCCGGCTTCGAAGTGATGGCTGACATTTTTTCCATCAACGACAAGTCCCTGGGCGCCGGCGAGCCCATCCGCGTGAAACAGGGCGATCGGGTGATGTTTCATTTTCTGAACGCCAGTGCCATCGAAATCCGCCACCTCTCGCTGCCCGGCCATAAATTTAACGTGATCGCGCTGGATGGAAATCCGGTGCCCACCCCCGCGCCAGTGGACGTGCTGATGATCGGCCCCGGCGAACGCATCGACGCCTGGGTGGAAATGAATCAGCCCGGAGTTTGGGTCATGGGTGCGCCCGAGGACCCGGTGCGCGACGGCGGCTTGGGCGTGGTGATCGAGTACGCCAATCAACGCCGCACTCCGCAATGGACCGCGCCTCCGAAATTCAGTTGGGACTACACGACTTTCGGCAAACCTCCCTCGCAGCCCGCTCCCACCGAGCGGCTCGACATGATTTTCGAAAAAATCCCGCGCGGCGCGGGAAAATTCAACAGCTTCACAGTGAACGGCAAATCCTATCCGCACGACCAGGAGTTCGTACTCCACCAGGGCGTGCGCTACCGCCTCACCTTTCACAACCGCACCGACGATTCGCATCCGCTGCACCTGCACCGTCATCAGCTCGAAATCGCGGAGATTTATGGTAAGCCCACTTCCGGCGTTATCAAGGACACAGTCGTGGTGCCTACCTACGGGCGCGCCAGCGTCGACTTCACCGCCAATCAGCCCGGACTGACGCTCTTCCACTGTCATATCCAGTCGCACATGGATTTCGGATTCAAGGCACTGCTGCGCTATTCCTAACGGGAAGCGATTCACTCGCATCTCGAGCGTCGGCCTTGCGTCCGGCACGACCTTAGCCGGCTAGCTCCATGCTGGAAATAGGACCACACGAGCGTTGCGGCAATCCGCAATGAGGTCCGGCAGTCGCCTGCGCCGGGCCAAGAGCCGTTCAAGCAACCGCTCAAGCTCGGCCCCGTCTTCGGCCAGCCACTCGGGCGGGATCTCCTTCCAAACCCAGCCCACGATCTCTTCCGGGAAGCAACCGATCCGCCCCAGCCACGGCTCGAAATCCCCGAAGCCACGAACCGAGTGGTACACCACCGGGGGGAAGTACAGCCCCTGCATGGGCGACTCCCTCAGCCGCCAGTCGGGGCCTCCGAACGCATATCCGTTATCCACCATTTGGGCGGTAAAGCCCAAGCGCGGCGTATTTTCCATCGCGGACGAGGGCGCGAGGGGCGCGCCAAAGAAAATGGCTTGTCGCGAATCGGCGTTTCCTATCCATTTATCGAACACTAACATGCCGAGGAATTCGGTCAGGTTCTCGACCCTCGGCAAAAGGACGTCAGGCAGAAAATCGTAGACCGCCAACCGAGCAGGATCGCCCGGGAACGAAGATCCGAAATGCCATCCGACAGTGGGAGCGAAGCGCTTGTTTCCGGCCTGCAAGTAAACTCCCGGGTTCGACGCCAGGAATTCCTCGGTCACCAGAATCATCGCCGGCTCAGGCGTTGAAAGGCCCAGGTAGGAGAGAAACCGCGCCGCGATCCACTCGTTCACCAGCGTGCGGCGGTGCTGCGGGTTGTTCTCAAACTTGACCACGTAAGCGCGGCCGTCCGACACCTCCAGCAGATGGGCTTGCGAGCCACCACGCATTTTCCGCACCAACCTGCGGGCCACTGATGAGTTTGCCGAGAGCAAGGATCTCCGTGCGCGTCTGCACCGCGCGACAGTTCCCTGTACCTTGTTTGGAAAAGCCCGGATAACAGGAATTTACAAGAATTTAGTGGTAACTCTTACCGGTTTCTCTCACCATGTCTCGGTAGGATTTTCCGCTCGGCTCCATTCCTCCGGGCTAAGGAACGGGCCAACCAAAGCCTCAAACTCAGCGGAAACTCCTGTGCCGGATTAGCGCGCGTTAGGGGCGATTTTGCATGAAATCGCCGGCGGCGGGCAGGATGTTGCGCAAGTACGGTGCGGAAATTCCTACCGCTCCCTGGCATCTTCGGAACCAGTCGTCTGGTATAATACTCGCTACGCAACGGCCCTGTTATAACATTCTCCGATTCGCGCTGCCGAACGGCGAGGTTTTCCCAATTGGTGTCCTGATCTACGACCCCGCGGCAGACCGCCTGCACGTGCGGATTCGCCCGGGCTGGAAGAGCCTCCCAGAGGAGCAGGGCGAGATCCTGAACTCGCTCGCCGACGACCTGAAGCGGAAAGTCGACCAACTCGGCGCCCTGCAAGTGATTCAGTGGTTAGAAGACAGGTTGTCGAACGCACTCCAGATCTCGGAGCGACATGAGCTTGCCTCCGCGGACCCCGAGAGTGAACTCGATAAGCTGTATGCAAGCGTGTGCCGATCCTAATTAATTAATCACAATTAGGCGCGCGGGCTCTAGGCCCCCCTGCCGCTGAAGCACCTCCACACGGCTATCATAGATGGAATCGGGAGGGATCGGAATGAAGCATCCACGGCTCGCCGCGCTGGCCTCGGCCGCGTGTCTTGCGGCCAGCGGGCAAACCACCGCTATCGACGGCTCAACCCACGCCGACTGGCCGCATTACGGAGGATCGACCTACTCGTGGCGCTACACCGCGCTCGATCAGATCAACGTCTCGAATGTAAAGAGCCTCGTCCCCGCGTGGATCTTTCAAACCGGCGACTACGCCGAAGGACTGCAGGCCACGCCCATCGTCGTCGACGGCGTGATGTACCTGATCACGGCGCGCTTCCAGGTTTTCGCGCTCGATGCCTCCAATGGAAAAGTTCTCTGGCAGTACCGCTATCCGCCACCGCGCCCCGGCATCCCAGGCGGACTTTCGGAGACCCAGGAAAGCCGTGGGCTGACCGTCGGGTTCGGCTTGGTGTTCTTTGGATCGAGCGACAACCACGTGGTGGCGTTGGACCAAAAAACCGGACACGAAGTCTGGAACGTGGCGGTCGACGATCCCAAGCAGTGCGGCTGCGGCATCAGCGCCGCGCCCCTTCTGGTGAAGGACAAAATCGTGGTGGGTGGCAACGGGGGCGATCAGGCGCATCGCGGCTACCTCACTGCCTTCTATGCGCGCACCGGGCGTTTGGCCTGGCGCTGGTACGTCATTCCCGCGCCTGGGGAGAAAGGCAATGAAACCTGGAAGGGCGATAGCTGGAGGTTCGGCGGCGGCTCGCCGTGGATGACTGGCTCTTTCGATCCCGCGCTGAATCTCGTGTACTGGGGCACGGGCAACGCGGCCTCCGATTTCTACGATGCCGCTCGCGCGCCCTCCGCGGATAAAAGCAGAGACACGAATCTCTACACCGCCAGCGTGGTCGCGCTCGACGCCGATACCGGCAAACTGCGTTGGCATTACCAGGAGGTCCCGGACGATCAGTGGGACTTCGATTCCTCCTACGAAGTCATCCTGATGGATCGCGAAGTCCGCGGGCGAATGCGCCAATTGCTGGCGCACATGAACAAGAGCGGATTAACGTTCGTCCTCGATCGCGCCACGGGCGAGTTCATCGGCGTGTTTTCGACGCCCGAGGTGCGCAATTGGATCAGCGGCGTGACCGAGGATGGAAAGCTCGTGGGCCGCAATGAACCCAAGCTCGGGCAAGTGGGCAATTTCTGCCCCAGCGCGGCGGGCGCCAAAAGCTGGAATTCGATGGCCTATTCGCCCCGCACCGGCCTGCTGTACGTGCCCATCAACGAAATCTGTTACGACCTCAAGCCTACCGACGATGCGCCGCAAGAGGGTCACGGATTCATGAACAGCTCCATGGATTTCAAGCTGCCGCCGGGCCGCGCGACCTACAGTCACCTGGATGCGTGGGATCCCATCGCCGGGAAGCGGGTTTGGAGCTATCCCTACAAATACATTCTGCTGGCTTCCGTGCTCGCCACGGCCGGCGATCTGGTGTTTACCGGCAATCCCGAGGGCGAGTTCCTGGCCTTTAATGCTCGCACCGGCGACAAGCTGTGGAGCTATCAAACGGGCGCGGGCCATCGCGGATCGGCGATGTCGTATTCGGTCGGCGGCCGGCAGTTCATCGCCACGCCCACCGGGTGGCAGATGGGTTTGGTGGGCGGATTGGGTCCGTCTCTGTTTCCGGAATTGCAGATCCGCGGCGGTTCCACGGTAGTGGTTTTTGCGCTGCCCGAGGGTTCCAAATGAGCCGCCCATGGCTGCTGGTCCTGCTGGGTGCCCTGTCAGGCGCGCTGTCGCGGGCGCAGAATCTCGAAGAAGTCGTGAAACGCGGGGAGACGATCTTCGCCTCTACCTGCGCCACAGGCTACTGTCACGGACCGAAAGGCTCCGCGGGAGGCGCGCCTCGGCTCTCCGCTCGAGGCTTCGATCAGAACTACATTGCCGGCACGCTCGCTCGCGGCATACCGGGGACGGCCATGGCATCGTTCGCTGCAACTCTGTCGCGCGCGGATTTCACAGCGGTGGTCGCTTATCTCGCCACGTTGAACGGCATCGCCAATCCTTCGCTCGCGGTTTCAGGCAGCGCTCCACCCGCGCCGGCTCTGACGCTGACGCCGGAAGCCGCGAGCGGGCGCGCGCTGTTTTCCGACGCCGTTCGCGGCTTCGGCCGCTGCTCGACGTGCCACGAAGTGAACGGTATCGGAATCTCCGTCGCCACGCCGATATCCGAAATTCCCGCGAGTGTTGGAGCGCTGCGTTCGCTGAGCACGCCTCAGGTGTCTACCGCGGTGGCCAATTCGGAATCGATGCCCGCGCTAGTGGTCGGCAATACCAGGCGCGCCGTGATCTTTTACGATCTCACCACCGTGCCTCCCGTGCTCAGGACTATGGATCCCGCGGCCGTAACGATCGCCGATGGCGCCTTGTGGCGCCACGCCTTAGTCATCGCTTCCTATAACCCCGCGGAGCTCGCCGCGATTCTGGAATATCTACGCGTGACCGGTAAATAGTTGCTCTCCGCCCGTCCTAAAATTCAGCCCGCCCATCTAACTACACGCGCCGCTCACAAGTATTCTCTCCGGTCTCTCCCTTCGTTTGGCGTAAACTGGCCGAAGTTCGACAGTGACCGCTCCCTCACGGTCGCGGCTCAGAAGCATTGGTCGATGTCGCGGGACTTACTGAGCCGCGCGCGTCAGCAAGCGGTTCTGGTGAGGAACCCCGGCTAGAATCATTGGAGCCATGCGGACGCTGATCGTGGACGACGAGCCCATCGCCCGGAGCGTGCTGCGGGAAGAGCTGGAAGCGCTTCCCGGCGTGACAGTGGTGGGGGAAGCGGAGAACGGCAAGCAAGCTCTCGAGCAGATCGCCGAGCTCCGGCCCGATCTGGTGTTCCTGGATCTGCAAATGCCGGAAATGGGCGGGTTCGAAGTCGTGCGGCAACTGGGCGGCGGACGCTTACCCGTCATCGTGATCGTCACCGCGTTCGACGAGCACGCGATTCAAGCATTCGAGGAAGGCGCCATCGATTATCTTCTGAAGCCGGTCAGCGAGGCGCGCCTGCGCAAGGCCGTGGAGCGGGCCAGGAATCTTCACTCCAGCCCGCTCGAAAACGCCAACGCCGTCGCGGCCATCGCTGCCGCCGAGGCGCCAGCCGGCCCCGGCGCGAATCGAAAAATCGTGGGGCGTAGCGGACCGGAATATTTCCTGCTGGACGCCGACGAGATCCTCTGCTTTCAAGCCGAGGGAGAGTTGGTGTGGATCGTCACCGCCAAGCAAAGGCTGCTGGCGACTCAGACCCTCCGAGGTCTCGAGGAACGGCTGCGGGGACAACAGTTTCAGCGAGTGCATCGCAACGCCATCGTGAATGTCAACCACATACGGAAGATGAGCGCGATGAGCAGCCAGAGGTGGCTGATTACGCTCAGCAATTCGTTGCAGATCGTGGTCAGCAAACGTCAGGCCCACAGCATCCGCGGAATTCTCCATTGGTAATGAATTTTGGCTGTCCGCCCATGTGCATCTTTAACCCGCTTACCGGAAACAATCGCCCGCTTGCTAGAATCTCCTTGGTATTAGCCGGGTGGTCGGCCAAACTTAGGGAAGTATGAGATTCCTCGCTTTCGGTATCCTCTTTTTTTCCGCTTGTGCCGCGAGCTACGCCCAGTCCGCCTCCGGCACAGTGCGCGGCACGGTTGTCGATACCTCGGGCGCGGTCATTAGCGGCGCGACGATCCAGATTCACAATCCCGTTTCGCACTACGATCAGAGCGTCAAAACAAACGATCAGGGTAATTTCGAATTCGACAACGTGCCGTATAACAACTATCACCTGACCGCCTCCGCGCCGCAGTTTCAAACGGCCGCTCAGGACATTAACGTGCGATCGCCCCTACCGCTGGACGTGAAATTCACTCTGATGGTCGGGGCAGCCACCACTGCGGTCACGGTGGAGGCCGCGGCGGATTTGGTGGAAACCGATCCCGTAACCCACACCGATGTGGATCGCCAGCTCATCGACAAGATGCCACTGGAAAGCCAATCTTCCACGCTGAGCTCGCTGGTGACGTTAGCCACGCCCGGAGTTGCCGCCGATTCCAACGGCCTGTTTCACGGACTCGGTGATCATGCCTCCAATTCGTTCTCCGTCGATGGACAGCCCATCACCGACCAGCAGAGCAAGGTTTTCTCGAATCAGCTTCCCGCCGACGCCGTGCAGTCCATGGAAGTCATCGAAGGGGCGCCGCCGGCGGAATATGGCGATAAAACCAGCCTAATTATCGTTGCCACCACGCGCTCCGGCCTCGGCGCGACCAAGCCGCACGGGGAAGTGGACACTTCCATCGGCAGCTTCGGCACCGTGAATGGCGCATTCAACGTCGCCTACGGCGGCCAAGCCTGGGGGAATTTTATTTCCGCCAACGGCCTGGATACCCAGCGCTTCCTGGACGGGCCGGAATTCACGGTGATGCACGACAACGGAAACGAACAGAACGTTTTCGACCGCTTCGATTTCAAGCCCACCGGAAACGACACCGTCTCCACCAATTTCCAATACACCCGCTCCTGGTTCCAGACGCCCAATTCCTTCGACGCGCAGGACGCGACTGCGTGGTCGGGCCCGCTGTGTGCCTCTTACGGTTATTCGGCGGCTTGCAATGGGGTCGGTCCCAATGGCCAGGTCGTTGGTCCCACCGATCAGCGCTCGAAGATCCGGACTTTCAATATCGCCCCGACGTGGAGCCGGGTTATCGGCGCGCACTGGGTATCCACTTTCGGCATTTGGGCGCGGCAGGATCAGTACAACTATTATCCGAGCGACGATCCCTTCGCGGACCTTCAACCCAACCTTCAACTCCAGACCATCGGCCAGAATCGGAGGCTGACGAACCTGGGCGCGCGGGCGAGCCTGTCCTACGTAAAAGGCATCCACAACATCAAGATGGGGATTAGCTACGAAGACACGATCCTGACCGAAAAGGATTCGTTCGGAATCGTCGAGCCGACGCTGAACCCCGTGTGCCTCAATCCCGACGGCAGCGCCGATACCAATCCCACACTGACTAATCCGTCAAACTGCACCGGGGTCCTTTCGCCGAATCCGAATTTCAGTCCGCTGCTGGCTTGTTACGATCTGACGCGAACGGCGCCGCTTCCCGCCTCCGATGGATGCCCCACCTCGACAGCAGGGGAGTATTTGTTTAACGGCCACGCCGATATCCACGAGTTTTCGACGTATATCCAGGATTCCATCACGCTGCACAATTGGAACATCATGCTGGGACTGCGCGGCGACTATTACAACGGCATCACCAGCTTGGGGCAAGCCGAGCCCCGCGTCGGCGTGGCCTATAACATCAAGCCCAGCGGCACGGTTTTGCGCCTTTCCTACGCGCGAACCATGGAAACCCCATTCAACGAAAACCTGGTGCTGGCGAGCCAGGGATGCGCCGATCCGGTGGTGAACGCGATCATGTCGTCTACGGTCAGTCCTTGCGTAACCACCGCGCCGCTAAGTCCGGGAACCCGCAATGAATTTCACGCTGGCCTCACTCAGGCTTTCGGGAAATATTTCGTTCTCGACGGCGAATATATTTGGAAATATACGCAGCGGCCCTTCGATTTCAGCGTATTTGGCAACTCGCCCATCAGCTTTCCCATCGAGTGGACCAAGTCGAAAATTTCGGGTCTCGCGATCCGCGGCAGCATGCCGGCTTTCCACGGTCTCAGCGCGTATATCGTGATGTCGCACGTGGCCGCGCGATTCTTCGAGCCGCAGGTGAGCGGCATCGGCGCCACTCCGTTTTGCTCCATAGTCACCGGGTGCGAAGTGTTCCGCATCGACCACGACGAGATCTTCAATCAAACCACCCACATTCAGTACCAGCCGTTCGAGCGCGGGCCGTGGGTTAGTTTTAACTGGAGGTACGATAGCGGCCTGGTGGCGGGTCCGGTGCCGTGCGCGGGAGGCGATTGCGCCAACGGTCCGGCCGGAAGCGACACGATCGTGGATGCTTCCGCTCTGACGCCCGATCAGCAGTTCCAGGCCGGGCTGTATTGCGGAAGCGTACACGCGACGCCTACCACGCCCATCAGCCCCAACAGCATCTGCCCCGCGTCGATGTACGGCTCGAACCTTGTATCGATTCCTGCGGCGGGAACCGAAAACGACGACCACAATCCATCGCGCATCGCCCCGCGCAATCTGTTCGACATCGCCGTCGGCCACGACAACCTCTTTCATGGCGACCGCTACAAGTGGGGCTTGCGGCTGGCCATCGTCAACATGACGAACAAGTACGCGCTGTACAACTTCATCTCGACGTTCAGCGGGACGCATTATGTCACGCCGCGGGCTGTAACGGGGACGGTCAGCTTCCACTTCTGACCGGCAGTAAGACGCCTGGTGGAGCAGGCTTTAGCCTGGGGGCGCCCTCTGGGCCCGAGGCTTCAGCCTCCGTCCGGACCTGGGCTAAAGCCTGCTCCACTATCTATGGTCTAGGAGCCTCACCTGAAAATTGAGCGAGCGGGGCTGCCCGTTATACTCGCGCAGATAAGTCGCGCCGCCGGCCACATTGTCCACAATCGCCGGATTGAAATGGCCAGTGAGGTTGTTAAGGCCCCCGCGCAATGCCAGAAGATGCCCGCGGACGGAAAGGAACCGTTCGATGAACGCATTCAATTCGAAAAACTCCGGAAAGCGCATTGCGTCGACGGTTCCCACCAATTCTCCGTAGGGATCCTGGATCGAAAACGGCAGGCCGGTGTGCCAATCCAGCATGTAGGCCAAGGACCAGTCTTTTTTCCAAATAGGGAGATAGCCCCAGCTCAGCAACCGGTTGGGCGCGTCCCACGGCAGCGGCCCCGTGTTGGCGGTCACGCTCAATGGCTGGTCCACGCTCCGCTGAATCACCGCGTTGGATTCCGCGCTGCTGCGTGTATAGCTCACCATCCATTGGAAACGGCCCTTGAGCGGCTGGCCGAAGGAGACCTCCGCCGAATCATAGTGATCCTGACGCTGGTTGTCCAGGACGTAGTCGGCTATGACGGCGCCGGGGTTCGGCGCGCCGGCCAAAATCGCAGGTAGCTGTTCGACAGCGGGCAAATTATTGGTGTAATCGAATCCATCCGAAAACCGGCGCCGGAGCAACTGGAGCTTAGCCAGAAGCTGTTGGCGAAAAACGCGCTGTACTCCCAGCGTCCAAACATCGGCGTGTGGACTTACCAAATTCGTTCCCGGCGTATAGACCGAGACCACCGGGCCGTAAATCAAATTTCCCAAGGCGTCGTAGTAGTTAGAAATGGAGGATTGATCCAGCGGGCGTGTAAACAATAACAGGTTCGTGGGGTCCACGATTCGGGCGAAGCTTCCTGAAAATTGAACCTTTCCACTCCCGGGCGGGAACACCGCAAACCCGGCGCGCGGCGACCAATTCAAGCGATTCAACAGCCGGTCCTCATCGGCCCGCAATCCCGCTTCCACCAGCAGCCATTGCCGCACCCTCCACGAATCCTGGATATAAGATGCAGCCTCGTCGTTGCCCCGGGTCAATTGGCCCGATCCCGTGAAATTGATCGCGCGGATAATAGCGCCCGCGCTATTCAAGTAATCGATGGTGTTGCGAGTGATGTTCTGTTGGTAATCGAGATGCACGATGTCCCCACCGGTCTTCAACCGGTGCTCGCCCAAAAAGTGGAAGGACGGGAAGTAATAATTGACAATCCCTTGAAGCCGCTGGGCGTCGCGCCGCGCGTCCGAGTAGTAATTGCCCTCGCGGCCATCCGGCGTGATGAGGTAGGGGAGGTCGCCGTGCGGGATCGCGGTGCTGTGGTCCGCGCTAGCCGCGAATCCCACTTCGATCATCGAACTGCCGGAAAAAAAGCGCTGATCTTTCACGTAACCAAACCATTGGTTCGTCTCGGCCTTCACTGTGGTCGGACGAGGATCCAGAGGAGCCAGCCCGCTGTAGGGAGTGTACACAAAATCGAAAAGCAGACCCACAAAGAGGATGTTCTTGTCGCTGAGGTTGAATTGATTGTGCAACAGATCGTTGACGCGCCAACTTGTAGAGGTGTTCTGATCGCTGGGCAGTTGCTTCACCGTGGCGCGCACGAATTGAAATTCACTGGTATTGAAAAACCAGGCTCGTTTCTTGCGCCATGGGCCGGAGAAATAACCGCGCGGCGTCCAGCTCTCAAGCTGAAACCCTTTGGCCAGATCGATGCCCGGAAAATATTCCGTGCCGGAGAACTTGAACTCGTCGGTGCCGGTCCGCGCGCGCAGTAACATCGTCCCTGCCTCGCCGCGTCCCATGCCGGCATCGGAAGGCGAGGACTGCACATCCACCGATTCCACGGACTCCAGACTCATGCGGGCGTCGAAGTTTCCCGTGAGTGGAGCATTCAATTGAAAACCTTCAAAACTGTACTGCGCCTGATCTTCCGATCCGCCATACAGGTGGATTCCGCCGGCGTTATCCTGCACCACGCCCGGAACCAGACGCAGTCCACTCCGCAAGCTGTTCGGGTTCGGGAAGGGAATGTCGTAAAGAGAGCGGCTGCTAAGCGTGGTTTGAGGCGTGACGCGGTCCATATCCGCCAACCCAGGCTCTCCCTTCACCTCCACAGTGGAACGAATTTCGTGAATCGATGTAAGAGAAATATGCACCTCGAAGGGCGTAGCCTCGGTTGCGTCGGCCGGCACGGAAACCCGCAACTCGGAGGCTACGAAAAAGCCTTCGCGATCGACCTTAAGCGAGTAGTCGCCTGCTGCCGGCAGCTGCAGGAGGAAGGACCCGGTCGGATCCGAAACCGCCTCCCAGTTCCTCGTGAAAGGAATATCCGCCACCGTAATTTTCGCGCCGTCGACGGGCACTTCATTTTGATTGGTGACGCGGCCGGCCACCCGCACTTGCGCGCAAGCCAATGGACCCCAGGCCAGTAGACAAAGAGCGGCTCCGATGCAGAACCACATCTGATGCCGCGCCATGCTTGATGATGATACCCGAAAAACGATCGGATGACCATGGGCACCCCGCCGGCCCCACTTGTGTCTTCTCGCCACGCGTAGCCGCCGCCTAGCGTTTGGATGCCGCGTGTTTTCAACGAGTAGATTGGCCCGGATCTTGCACGGACACCTGACAATGTCCGGCCGCTTTTTGATCCTTTGTGGTTGCCTTGTGCCGGCGACGAGTGCGCAAGCGCTCTGGAGCCTTCAAAGCCTAACCCCGGTGGCTCAATCGAACCTCGAACTGCATACCGCGCTGAGCGCCGCCGGCGACGTGTACATCGGGGGACCGCCCGGCGCCTTCAATTGGCCGCTGCCAACCAATACCATCGGCGATACCAGCTCTGAGGAATTGCTTGTCTCCAAACTTGACGCTTCGGGGAACCCGCTCTACGCGACCGCCATCGGTGGGACGTCCGCGGGTTCACTGACGCTCGACGTCGCCGGCGATCTGTACGTGTATGGATGCGCGGAGGCGAAGGGCTTCGCGACGACTTCAGGCGCGTTCAACGGCAGCGCCTATGTCAATTCCGGCGACTTCGTCTGTAAGTTGAGCGCTGCCGATGGGAGCATCGTTTTCTGTTCCTTCCCAGGGACCGGCGGATTTGAGAACGGTGGTCTCACGGCCGATAGCATGGGCAACGTCTATTTCGCCGAGAGCCCCCTGCTCAACTCCCCCAGTCCCACCCAGGGCGCGCTAGCGCTGGGAATGCAGCTTGTGCAGGTTACGAAGCTGGGTCCGATGGGAGCGATCGTCTATCGCGCGCAGTTCAGCGGAGCGACAGGAACGGCCAGTCCCACCAGCATCGCGGTGGACGCCCAGGGCGATGTCTGGGTCGCCGGCTACACCACCCCGGGCTTCCCCACAACTGCAAACGCCGTTCTCCCTTCGTCTCCGCAATCGCCTGCCGGTTTCCTCGCCGAGCTGAATCCGTCGGGTTCGGCGCTGTCATATTCCACCTTCACCGACGGCCGCGGAGTCTATGCCCAAATCGCGGTGGACAGCATCGGCGCGATCTACGAGACAGACGTAACGGCGGCGGGGGTCGGAATCCTGCGGAAGTACAGCCGGGGAGGAACCTCGATCCGGGGTCGCAATCGGGACATATATCGGACCCTACTTTGTAGCGACCTCCCAGAGTCTCCCGATTGCCATTCAATCAAGCAATGCCGAAAATAGCGCACGCCGCTAGCGGCGCTTGCGCTTCACTTTTTCAGCTCGATTTGAATCTCGACCGCGGTTTTGTCGCCGAGGTTTTCCGTCTGGTGCTTCATATAATCGCGCCAGGCGACTTCGCCCGGCCGCCGTGGATTGTCCACGGTTCTGCCGTCGCCCAGCGCCATGGTGGTGTGAAGCTCTGTCAGATAGACCACCACGTAATGCGGATGCTCGTGCATGGGACTTTTGAGATGCGGCTCTAAAATTGTGCGCAGAACCCGCACGCGATCGTTTTCAATCGGCACGAGATGATGCTCGGGATCCAGCTTCACGGGATCGAGCGCAACGGGCGAAGAAGGTGGAGCGCCCGGCTTTAATTCCACAACGATTTTTTCAAGCGGCTGGCCGGAGAGATTCTCTTCGCCGTCGCGCTCCGCTTGGCTATAGGCCACATCTCCCGCCTGGGCCGAAAAATCCCGGCTGCGGCCATCGGCTCGGGTGAACTTTTCGTGGACGCCGGTGAGGAAGACGGAGACGGAGGGAGGATGATCTCGCGGCGCGGTTCTTTCGTGTGCCGCCATCTTGACGCGCAGCACGTGCACCCAGGCGTTGTCGATTTCCACTTGATCCGCGGCGGTCAGCGGCACAGCCGCAAGGATCAAGAGGAACCGCGTCATAGGCTAACCCGGGGTGCTCACCCGTTCACTTCTTGGCTGTTTCGGCCGCGGGTTTCGATTCGGTCTTGGTTTCCGAGCTCGCGGACGCCGCCTCCGCCTTAGAGTCCGCCTTGGCTTCGGGGGGCTTGGCGTCCCCTTTCGCTTCGTCCCCTTTCGCTTCGTCCCCTTTCGCTTCGGCCCCATTCGCTTCGGCCTTGGGCGCGGCGTTCTTGTAATCGGTGATATACCAACCGCTGCCCTTGAACCGAAAGCTGGGTGCGGAAATTAGCCGCTCGACCGGTCCGCCGCAGTCTCCGTGCAACTCCAGCGGCGCATCCGAGAATTTCTGAAGCACCTCAAACACCCGATCGCATTTCGAGCATCGGTATTCGTAAAGAGGCATGGTTGGTTGTTACTGCTCCGGAGGCAGCCTAAGACCCTTTTGAAGAATCAGGTCCGGGCCGGATTTCACCGGGGCCGCATCCTGAAGATCGGGTGAGAGGCTGTCGTCCTCGGCCGGGGTTTCCGTTTCCAGTTGCGAAACCGAGGGCGTAACGCCCGTATCCTGAATGGCCTTGCCCGCGGGCCCGTAGTACTTGGCGACCGAAAGGATCAACGCGCTGCCATCGTCCAAAGTGACGGCCTTACGAATGGAGGCGTCGCCAAAGGTACGCTCGCCTACCACCTGAGCCCGCTTGGAATCGAGCAGAGCCTCGGCGGCCACTTCAGCCGCACCGGCCGTTGCGCGATTCACAAGCACCACCAGCGGCAGCTTGGTGATTTGCTTGGAAGCGGAAGCTTGAAAATCCTGCCGGCCCACCTTTTGTCCTTGCGTGTAGCCGATGAGGCCTTTGTCCATGAAGAGATTCGCCAGCGCGACCCCTTCTTCCGGCGCTCCGGTGGAGCAATGGCGCAAGTCCAGCACCAGACGCTTAGCGCCCTGCTGCTCCAGATTCCGGACCTGCTGCGCGATTTCGCGGACCCGCGCGTCGTCTAGCGTTGCGGTCGAGATTAATCCGGCTGGCCCCGGGCCTTCGTCGGTGACCATTCGCGCCGCCACCGGGGGATACGTCAACGGCTCCCGGACCAGAACCACTTTCTGCGGATCGGGGCGATTGCTCCGAAGCACGCTCATCTCCACCGAAGTTCCAGGCTCGCCCTGGAGCAGGATTTCGGCGAAAGCCAGCGGCATATCGCGCGTGGCGACGTTGTTAATGGATTCGATGATATCGTAGCTCGCAAGGCCGGCTTTCGCGGCGGGCGAACCGGGCACTGCGTCCATGATCAACATGTAATCGGACCGGCGGGAGAGCAACAATCCGACGCCCGCCTTGGGATTCTGCTTAGAGGCAAGGTACTGTTTGTACTGATCGGCGTTGAGATAGCTGGCAAAGGGGTCGAGGGAGGCGAGCATTCCCTGAATCGCGCCGGCGGTGACCACTTTCAGGTCCGGTTCTTCGACATACTGCGTCTGAATGTGTGAGAGAACTTCGCTAAAAACGCCCAGATGAGTGTAAGGACCATCCGGGGGCGCGCTGCGTCCATAACTCGCGCCGAACAACAAAAGACCGGCCACCAGAGTGGACGAACCAACCACCGCTACTTGAAAACGACGATTCATAATACGCCTGTCCCAAGGATAACAGATTGAGCCGTTCCCGGAAAATGCTGGGCTTGGGGCCCGCGGGCCGCCCTGCAGAGGAACACTTCTAACGCAAAGCAAGCTTCCTGAGTGCGGCGTCAATCGGAAGAATCAAGCGCCGGGCTTCTCCAGCCAGAAGCGTGAACCCGTATCGTTCATAAAAACGTTGAGCCGATTCATCCTTGGCGTCGACAATCATGGCGAATACGCCCATCTCCGCGCGAGCCGTCCTTTTTAGGGCGTCCGCGACCAAGACGCCTCCGAGGCCGATTCCTTGATGCGAGGAGGCGACGGCGAGGCGCCCGAGCAACGCCGCTGGAACGACTGGATAGCGGGGCAGTTTCTTGACGACTTGTGGAGAGAGGGCGTCCAGGCCCACACTTGCCGCGCTCAAAGTGTAATAGCCCGCTATTTCTTCAGTTTCCCCGCTAACGGCCACAAAACAGGTTGCGATCCTGCGCCGGACGTCCTGAGATGCCTGGGTTCGAAAATACTGGTCGAGTATCACGGAACCGCTCGTGAATCCGGTCCGGTCGTGCTCTTCACCGAGCAACTCGATCCGGAAGGCCTCGCTCACTTATTTCGGACAAGCGTTCGATGTCGCGCGAAGGCCTTCTTCAAGGCAGGTGTTGGCGCGGGGGGGGTCGCGAGAAGACTGGCAAACTGCTCCTGCGCTGCGCGCGACAGCCGGATGACCTCAACTTCGGCAACCGTCTTTTGCGCAGCTTCCTCGGCGGCGGCGACGACAAAATCGCTGATCGAACGCCCCTGAATCTCGGCGGCGCGCCGGACGACGGCCAGAGCCTCGGGCGCAATGCGCGCCTCCAGGCGGGCGGTTCGATTCGTCTGTTGTTCCGGCATGGCGGCCTCTTCACTCACAATGTACGTCATTTCGCCGTACAAGTCAAGCACTCCGGCGGCGATCAATTCAAGCGCAGGGCACGCACCATCAGTCTCCCGAAGAATCGCCCGCGACGCTCATCGAGAAACAGCCAAGAGAGCAAATTCACCAGCGCAGGAGGCCGGAACTGCGGATCGATCGCGCGACGGCGGTCGAGAATACCAGCGACCGTATCCTTAGGGACGCTCGCGAAATTCGTCGAGCATTGCCGTCTGGTGCACGCAGGAAATCGTGCAGAACGGTGCACAACCCTTGGGCCGGGCGGCCTCGCGGCGGATATCTTCCAACGTGTAATTTTCAAGCGGAATTCCAGGACGGCCGCGCTGTTGCGAACAATAGTGCACGAGGCCGTCTTCGCAAATGTAGAGAAACCGTCCGCCGGCGCGGCAATGCCACTCATTGGCAAGGCCGCGGCTGATGTTTTCCTGGAAGTGATCGAAATGCGCGAAGGAAAACAAGCCTATTTTTAGGTGGCGGAAACGGTCGTAGACGCTCTTATGCTCCGGCGCAAGCGGCTGAAGCTGCCCGCTATGATCGTGCAGAACGCCCACCGTGCTGGTGAATCCAAGCTCACGCGCACGCCGGCCCACGACGAGTGCATCTTCCGGATGGCGCACGCCCGCTCCCAGCACGGAATTAATCGTCACGCCGAATTCGGCGTAGCGCGCCAGCCACTTCAGCTTCCGCTCCAGTACGCGCAGACTCTTTTTCGAGACTTCATCCGGCACGAGATTGTCGATGCTGATCTGCAGGTAATCCAGCCCGGCGCGATTTAACGCGCGGATTCGATCGGGAGTCAGTAACAGGCCGTTGGTGATCAGGGTAGCGATTGCGCCGCGCTCTCGGATGCGACGGATCATGGCGTCGAGTTCGGGGTGCAACGTCGGTTCGCCGCCGCTCAGCGTGATGATCGTGGTGCCGAGATCGGCCAGACGGTCGATGCGCCGCAGCATGGTTTCCAGCGGTACCGGAGCGGACGTTTTGTCGTACTCGTTGCAATAGGCGCAATCCAGGTTGCATCGCCGAATGGGGACGATCTGAGCCAAGATCGGATGTGTCGCTGACTGCATGGCGCGAACGAAGACGCGCGTTTCGCGGCGCTTGCGGTCAAACTGCCGGAGGGTCCTCATGGCTCAGGAACCGGAACTTGGTCCGCTCGCAGGACGCCAATATCGCCGTACTTGTCAAATCGTACTGTTTTCATGAGAACTCTATCATGTTCAGTTTTCAAAGACCTTCGCAGACACAAGCGGCTGCCGTGGATGCCGGGCATTTGCCAGCCGGGGGAAGGTTGCGCCCACTTCAGAAGCGGGAATGCTACGCCGCGCCTCGACTGCCCTGGCCACGGCAGACGCACCCGCAGCGATCAAAAAGCCCGCCATGACATCGGTCGCGTAATGGTATCTGCCGTAGAAAGTCGCCACCGCGATCAAAATTGCGATCACGAAAAGGAAGCGCGTTACTCCCTTCGCGCTGGGCGCAGCCTGGCGCATGCCGAATGCAGCGGCGAACGCACCGGAGACGTGAGCGCTTGGGAACACACTCGTGTGAATGCCATAGTTCCCAAGCATCCAAAGATTGAACCGTCGAAAGACCGTATCGTAAGAGGGACTATCCTGTCCGAAGAAGACGACCCGCGGCGGTTCCGAAGGCCAAAACGGAAACTGCGCATAACATAGCAACACACCCAACACGAATACGAACAGGAATCGGTCGACGCGATCGCGGCGTCCCGTCAGATAGAGGACGGCAATAGAAAACGGGGCCAGCGTATAGACCAGGGAATAGGCAATCTCGAGGATCGACGGCAAAACTGGCCCGAACATCTCAACAGCGGCTTTCCCTCCGCCGCGCAATAATAGCCGGTCCCAGACAATCCAGCGAGATTCCAGCACTGCCGCTGCGTGCGGCTGCGCGAACCAACCCATTTCACGATAGGCGAACAGGACAAGGGCCAAGGGAAACCAGTCGCGCGCGATCCTGGAGACGGTGGTGGGCTTCAGCGAATCGCCGTATAGGAGAAATGCGTACGCGAGAAGGATCGCCGAGTTCCACACAGCAACCCTGGCTTGAATCGCCGGTTGCATGCAGGCTAGCGCCTGGGCATAAAACAGGAACGCCAGCACGACCCAGTCGGAGGGGCGGATCGCCGCCGTTAACCCTCGGGCCGTTAACCTTTGGATCGCCGCGACGCGAGCCGGCACAGCGGGAGCCGCGGTCATCGCCGGCTTCCCTCGTTATTCCACGTGGCAAACTCGGCATCCGCTAGCGCCAGCGGACCCTCTTCCGCCAGTGGGCGCTCTTCCCCTAGCGGGCGCTCTTCAATGACAAGCTCCGCCCGGCCAACCAGCCGGGTTTCGATCGTAATGTGAGTCAGGTGGGATTCGATGATGCCGTCGCGGACCGTGTTCTCCTGCGTGATCGTAATGCGTTTGATGAATATCGAGGGGCTCTTTACCAGACGCCCGGATTGTCGAATCGGAAGGCCGGTGTGCTCGTCGAGCCAGAGCTCGCCTTTGATCAGACCTTCCCGCTTGTGTCGAGGCATGATCTGGAACACATAGGCTTGGTGCTCGCCATCATCCACCGCCCGCTTATAGGCGAACTTGTAGTTTGCGGGGGCAATAGCAACGGAAGCCGCCGGCATTTCCGCCACACGCTGTTGGGCCTGTAAGTACCGCACGATGACCTGCTCTTTGACCGTAGGGTCGCCGGCGAGTTGGACCACCTCATACTGGCTCTCACTTGTGGGCGCCAAATGGCGAACCGCCAGCAGCCGCCCGGTTTTCTCCAACTTGGGGAGCGCGGCATGGATCTCAATCGACTCAGTCGCCCAGGGAGCCTGTCCGCCTCCCGCCATGTACTGCTCGAGCGCCGCCTCTGGTCCTGCGGTCGCGCGTACCTCCAATACCTCTGCGGCATTGGCGGCATGGGCGAGGGACAACAGAATGATTGCCAGCATTGGCGGCACTGCCGGCTTACCGTTTTTGCTTCTCGTGATCCGTAGCATTGCGCCTCTCCTGCCCGGTTGAAGGGCACGGGCCGGACCATTCCGCAAATCATTGATACTAATTGGTTTTGTGGTGGCAGTCACCTTTTGGGCTTGCCAATGCCGTCGACACCTGCCAAGAAACTGGCTGCCGGACGTCTCAGTGCGTGGGAGTCAGCAGTTCTGGTGGCGACAGACGTTGCAACCCAGTTGGCTTGTACGGGTATTCCGGCGCCAGCCTCGGTCGAGCGACAAGAAGGGGAATCCCGCGCCTTCCGCGTACGGGAAAGAATCAAACCTCACGAAGAAGTTGCTGTGGAGCAAGCGAACTCGGCTCTGCTTCTATCTTTTCCACGGGAAAACCTAAGTCTCGCCAACGGGGAAATCCTCCTTCAAGCGGATGCACGCGCGCGATTCCAAGCCGCCGCAGCCGCAGAGCCTCCCTGGCGCTTGTGAACTCATTCGGACATTCGCAGTACATCACGATTTCGGATCGCGAGGCCGCCTCGAGAATAGTTCCGGTATTGAGCTCGGTCAGCGGGATCGAGGTTGGGATAACGCCTTGGGTCCGCTCCGTTAGATTCCGAAGGTCGACAATCGTCAAGCTCTCGCCATTTGCCATTTTGTTTTTCAATTCATGGGCAGTGATTCGCTGCACACGAAGCGCGCGATAGATTCGGCGGCGTTCCCGATATTTCCTGGCAACGTACAGCGCCAACGCCGCAGCCACTAGAATTCCCATCCACAGGCCGAACCGCCGCAAGAAATCCGCCAGAAGCTCGATCTGGTCTCGAAACATCCAGCCCAAACCCATATACGCACCAGCCCACATAAGAGCGGCCAGAGCGTCCAGACCCAGAAACTTCCATAAAGCCAGCCGCGAAAAGCCGGCCAAAGGAGCCACGACTGTGCTGAGACCAGGCACAAACTTGGCTACCAAGATGGCGCCCGAACCATGCCGGGAATACGCGGCTTGCGCTCTCGTGACATACGTCTCGGGGTCGAGCGACATTTTGGCGAGAAACTCCAAGATCGCAACCCCGCGGCGCCGGCCGAAGAAGAACCATAGAGAGTCGGCGAGGAGGGTCGCCACAATCGCCGAAATCAGCGCGTGAACAGCGTGAAGTTGATGAAGCCCCGCGAGCGCGCCCGCGGCGATGATTACGGGAACCGAGGGCAGGGGTAATCCGATCTGCTCCGTCAGCACCGCGAGAAACAGAATCAGATATCCGTGTTTTACCAGCAGCTCGATGACCGTCGACATATTAATGCTGTAGCGCCGCCGATCCTCGACCCTCACGATAACGACTGGTAGCCGTCATCGGGAGCCGTCTACGGTCAGGTCGAAAGTAGGAAGTCTCACCTCCCATTAGACGATGCTCGCACGACGGTAGACGATGCTCGCAAAATGGCCTTAACGCGAACTCCTGGCGTCCAGGCTCAACGGCCCCGCTCCAAACTGAGAAATGAGCAATACATAAGAGCCCGCAGGACCGAACGCGAGGGCTGCTTGTCGGTCTGGTGGGCTAACGCCGAAATCCCGGCGGCAGCGGAGGCCGTCGGAGGAACACCGTCAACCGCTGCCACCAGCCCGGCCTCGCCGAAGGCGTGGGGATCGGTTCCCCGACGATATCCTCGGCGAGCGCACGGGAAGCTTGCGATCGAGCGACAATTCGCGCGCCGCTCCGATGCCACAGCCGGAGCAAACCGCGCCCCTGTTCGTCCACTTCGCGAAGAAAAGTGATATCCACAGTCGCAATCCGATTTCTGAGGATCGACAGTGCCGTTCGCCAGGCGTAAAACACGCCTTCGACAGCCTCGCCCCGGAGATTCCCAGCGAGTTCGAGACGAAACGCGTCCGGATCGTCGTGCAGGTAATACTGCAACTCTCGAGTCATGATTGCCACCCTCCGCCCAACGCTTTGTAAAGCTGGACAACGCTCAACAGCTCGGCATACCGGATCTGCGCAAGCGAAAGTTCGGCGGTGAGAAGATCGCGATCGGCATCCAGGGCGTTGAGCTGCGTATCCACGCCGCCTTCATAGCGGATGTAAGCTAGGCGCTTGCGGTCTTGAAGTGCAGCGACAAGGGTTTCCTGCTGGCGTCGGCTTTCGCCAGTGCGTTGATGCGCAATGAGCGCATCGGAGACTTCCCGGAACGCGGTCTGGATCGCTTTTTCATAGGCAACTTCCGTCTGGTCGTATTGCGCCTCGGCGAGCCGCACGCCGTTCTTGATCCGGCCGGCGGCAAAGATCGGCTGCGTGATCTGCGGAGTGAACGTCCAGGAGCTGTTCGGGCCGGAAAAAAGGCTGGCCAGACGTGCGCTTTGTCCTCCCAGCACACCGCTGAGAGTGATCTGGGGGAAGTACGCGGCTTTGGCGACGCCGATATTGGCGTTGGTGGCGATCAGCGCCTGTTCAGCGGCGCGAATATCGGGGCGGCGCTCCAAAAGCGCCGAAGGCAGGCCCGCCGGCACGTCTGGGAGTTCCTGCTGGAGGAAGCCGCGGCCGCGTTCGATGCTCTCGGGACCGCGCCCCAGCAGCAGCGCAATCTGGTTTTCGGTCTGCTCGATCTGCTGCTGAAGCGCCGGGATGCTCTCTGCAGCGCTGTCGACGAGCTGTTCGGCCTGGCGCAGATCGAGCAGTGTGGCGACACCTCCGTCTTCCCGCTCGCGCACCAGATCGAGAGAGGCGCGGCGCGTCTCCAAGGTGCGGTCGGAAATCTCCATCTCGTAGTCCAATTCGAGCAGTTGAAAATAATCGGCAGCCACTTCGCTCACCAGTGTGCTGACAACAGCCTTGCGATTCTCTTCCGCGTTGAGCAGCGTGGCGCGCGCGGACTCCGTCGAACGGCGCAAGCGTCCCCAGATATCGAGTTCAAAAGATAGAAGATTCAACCCTGCCTGGCCCCAGTTGAGATTCTGGTTGGAGACGAACGTTTCCGGCAGCGGAAACGATCCGTCGCGCGATAGTCGTGTAACCTGCAGCGCCCCCGAAGCGCTCACTTGCGGCAGTTGATTGGAGCGAGTGATGCCCAGATTCGCGCGTGCCTCCTCAACCCGAGCCACCGCGTCTCGCAGATCGTAATTCCGCGCCAGCGCGCCGCGGATCAATTGCTGGAGTTGCTCGTCGCGGAATACCTCGAACCATTTGAGATCGGCCAGCGACGCGGCTTGGTTTTCCTGCAAAGGCTCTGGCGCGCGGAAGCTCTCCGGGACTGATACCTGCGGACGTTTATAGTTCGGTCCAACGGTGCATCCGGCCAGCAGAATCGCGGTTACCGTGAGCGCAGCGTATCGGATTCGCATATCAGTCTCCTTGCGCGGGCGAAGGTTGCGGAACCGTAACCGCGATCCTCGCTCCAGACAGATTCTCTACGACATAGAAAATTGCGGGAATCAGGAAAATGCCGAGCGCGCTGGCGGCCAGCATTCCGCCAATCACGGCAGTGCCCATAATCTGGCGGCCGACGGCGCCCGCGCCGGAAGCGGTCCACAACGGCACGCATCCGAGAATGAACGCGAACGACGTCATCAGAATCGGCCGCAAGCGCAGCCGCGCGCCTTCCAGCGCCGCATCGACAAGACCCATGCCGCCTTCGAATTTGTCTTTGGCGAATTCGACGATCAGGATCGCGTTCTTGGCCGCGAGACCGATCAGCATGATCAGCCCAATCTCTGAATAGACGTCGCTTTCTATCTGCACGTCGTATGCGGGAAGGAAGATTCCCAAGATCCAGCGCCTCAGCCACAGCACTGCAAACGCGCCGAACACCGCCACCGGCGTGCTCAGCAAAACGCTGAAGGGAAGCGTCCAGCTCTCATATAGTGCCGCTAAAATCAGGAACACGAACAGCAGCGAGAACCCGAACACTACCCAACTGGGAATGCCCTGCTGCGCCTTCTTCTCCTGGAACGACATGCCCATATAGTCGTAGCCCATCTCGCGCGGCATGGTCCGGTCAAAAGTATCTTCAAGCGCCTTCATCGCCTGCGCCGAGCTGTATCCGGGAGCTGCCGACCCAATAATCTGCGCCGAACGGTACAGGTTGTAGCGCATGGTGAACTCCGGTCCATAGCGCGTTTCGAAGTGGGCCAGCGCGGAGAGCGGCACCTGTTCGCCGCGGCTGTTGCGAACGTAGAACTGGTCAATATGGTCTAGGCTCGCGCGGTATTGATCCTCCGCTTCGATGTAGACCTGCCACTGGCGTCCGAAGCTGTTGAAGTAATTGATGAACAGGCCACCCATGTAGGCTTGAACGGTGCGGTAAACGTCGTTTAACGCAACGCCCTGTTTAAGTACTTTCTCGCGATCGACCTCGAGATACTGTTGAGGAACGCTGGGCAGAAACGTGGTGACCAGGCCCGGCGCGATCTCGGGCCTCTTGGATGCCGCGGCGATGAACTTCTGAACGTTATCGCCCAGGAACTGCACGTCCTTGCCGGACCGGTCTTCCAGCACAAAGGTGAATCCGCCGGAAGTGCCGACGCCCAAAATCGCCGGCGGAGGGAAACTGAAGGCCACCCCATCGGGGATCTTCGAAAGTTCCCGATTGAGGTGGTTCACGATCTCCTGATATTGCGTCTCCCGGCTCTTGCGGGCGCTCCATTCGTCAAGAGTGACGAAAAGGAGACCCGTGTAAGTCGTGTTCACCTGGCTGAGCAGACTGAAGCCGCACACAGATATCGTGTATTTCACGCCCGGCGTACGCAGCAGGACCTGCTCGACCTTCTGGGTTGCGGCCTCCGTTCGTTCGAGCGACGCACCGGTGGGAAGCTGAAGGTGCATGAACAGATAGCCCTGGTCCTCGACGGGCAAGAAGCTCGAGGGAACCCGCCCGCTGAAGTATGCTGCTCCGGCGCCCGCCACGACAAGCATCGAGAGCGCCACGGCGCTTTTGCGAATCAGAGCGCCGGACCAATGCAGGTATCCTTCCGTCGCGCGCCCGAACATGCGATTGAACCAGTCGAAAAATCGCCGCATCAGACCATGACTCTCTTCTGTCGAGTCGTGCTTCGGCTTCAGCAGCAGAGCGGCGAGCGCAGGGCTGAGCGTCAGCGCGTTGAACGCGGAGAGGATCACGGAAATCGCAATCGTCGCGGCGAACTGTTGATAAAGGCGGCCCGTGATGCCCGGAATGAAGACCGTGGGAATGAATACGGCAGAGAGCACCAGCGCGATGCCAACGACGGGGCCGGAGATCTCTTCCATCGCTTTCAAGGCCGCGGGCTTCGGGTCAAGGCCCTCCTCGATGTGGCGCTCCACCGCTTCCACCACTACGATGGCGTCGTCCACCACGAGTCCTATGGCCAGCACGAGTCCGAACAGAGAAAGCGTGTTGATGGAGAAACCGAACAGCGGGAAGAAAACAAACGTTCCGATCAACGACACCGGCACCGCGAGCAGGGGAATCAGTGTCGCGCGCCAGCCCTGGAGGAAAAGGTAGACCACGACCGTCACCAGCCCAATCGCGATCAGGATGGTGGTAACGATCTCGCGTATCCCTTCCGTGACGGACGCCGTGGTGTCCAGCGCGACGTTATATTCGACGTCTTCGGGAAACCGCTTCTTGGCCTCTTCCATCACTTTGCGGACACCGCGGGCCGCATCCACCGCATTGCTTCCCGGAAGCTGATATACGGCGATAATTGCGCCGGGCTTGCCGTTGATTCGCCCCGTGAGCGAGTAGTCCTGCGATCCCAGCTCCATCCGGGCTACGTCGCGCACGCGCACGATACCGCCACCGGGCGACTCGCGCACGATAATGTCCCCAAATTCTTCGGGCGAAGTCAGGCGTCCCTGCGCGCGCACCGAATAGGTATACTGCTGGCCTTTTGGCGCGGGAGTCCCACCGACTTGACCCGCCGGATTGACGGTGTTCTGCGCCTGGATCGCCGAGACGATCTCCGGCACGGTGATTCCGAGTTTGGAGAGCTGATCCGGCTTCACCCACATACGCATCGCGTATTGGCCCGCACCGAATATTTGCGCTTTCGCAATGCCCGGAACCCGCGTCAATTGATCGTTGAGATTGATATAGGCGTAATTCGCAAGAAACTTCGAGTCGTACGTTCCTTTCGGCGAGTACAAGCCCATCGCCATCAGCGGCGCGCTCACAGATTTCTGCACGGTCAGACCGTAATTGGTCACGTCCTGCGGAAGCTGAGCCGCCGCCTGGGCTTCGCGCAACTGCGTTAACATCAAATCCGTATTGGGATCGGTCTTTACGTCGAAGTCCACAAACAAGGTCATCGCTCCGCCGGAGCCGGCATTGAGCGAATACATGTAGTTGAGGTTGTCGACGCCGCTGATCTGCTGTTCGATGGGAGTCGCGACGGACTGTTCGATGGCCTGAGACTCAGCGCCGACGTAGGTGGCCGAGATCTGCACCTCGGGCGGTGCGATTTGCGGGAACTGCGCCACGGGCAGTTGCACGATGGTCACGATGCCGATAATCACCGTGAGGATCGAGATCACCATCGCAACGATAGGCCGGCGGATGAAGAACTTTGACATCACTTGCCTCCTGCTTCTCTAACTGCGCTCAACGGACTACTCGCTCGGTCGAAGACGCTACTGGAGGGCGGACTTTAGTCCGCGCGGGACTTGAGTCCCGCTGGGGGGGCGAGGCTAAAGCCTTGCCCGGGCTGAAGCCCGCCCTCCAAGCGCCTTCATCACCTTTGGTGCCCCGCAGGCCCATTGGCGTTCGGATTGACCACCACGCCGGGGCGGATCTGGAAGAGACCGTCGGTAACGACCTGCTCGCCGGGTTTCAAGCCTTCTTCGACGATCCAGTCCGGGCCCACGCGATCGCCGGCCTTCACGGACGCGAACCGAACCGTCCTGTTCGGATCCACTACCGCGACCGCGTAGGACCCCTGCGTATCAATCACCGCTCGCTGCGGAACCAGCAAGGCTCCCTTACGGAGGCCGGTGGTGGCGCGCACCTTGGCATATTGGCCGGGGCGGAGCAGATTCCCGGGATTCGGAAACAACCCCGTCAACTGAATGGCGCCGGTGGACGAATCTACCTGGCGGTCGGCGAAAGAGAAGCGCCCAGGGTGCGGATGCTCAGTCCCATCGGCCAGGATCAACTTAAGCTGCAAGCGGTGGAGCGCGTCGGCACGCGCCAGGCTGAGGTATTCTTGCTCGCTGACATTAAAGATGGCCTTAATGGGATCCAGCGTCGAAACCGTCGTCACTGCATTGGCCGCAGGACCGACCAGATTGCCCACCTGAACGGTTGCGGTGCCGACGATGCCATCGATGGGAGACGTAAGATGCGTGAAGCCAAGGTTCACCTTGGCGGTTTCGAGCGCGGCTTCGGCTGCCGCTATGCCCGCGCGAGCCGCCTCGATCTGCGCCTTTGCGGTCTCCACCTGAGCCTGCGCCGCTGCCACCTGCGCCTTGAACGCCTGGTTACTTTCCCGCGCGTTATCCAAGTCTTGGCGGGTGACGGCTTGCTGCGCCGCGAGCGGGATATAACGGTCTTCGTCCAATTGGGCCTTGCGTTGGTTGGCCTCGGCGTTGGCCAGTTGCGCCTGGGCCTGCACCAACCCGCCTTGGGCTTGCGCCATTTGCGCGTGCGCCTGAGCGAGCTGACCCGCCGCCTGATCGACCGCAGCCTGAAATGGTCGCGGATCGATCTCGAACAGCAGTTGTCCTTTTTGAACGAAGGAGCCTTCCGCGTAGTTTTGACTCAATAGGTAACCGGTCACCTGCGCCTTGATGTCGGCATTGACCATACCCGCCAGCGTGCCGACCCATTCGCGCTCGATCGGCAGGTCTCGTTGTTCGACAACTGCCACTTGGACCTCCGGCGGCGCCGGAGCGTCGGCTGGAGCGGTCGCTCTTGCGCGGCTCATCACGACCAGAGATCCGGCCGCCAGCAACACAAGCGCGCTCACTCCCAAAAACCCGTAAGCCCCCTTCTTATTCATTGCTTCTCCCCCTCATTTGTCTCCACTTCGCGGCATAACCGTTTTAGAAATTCCACCCGGCGGCGCAGGGTACGCTTGCCGTTCTTCTCCGCCAGGTTCGCGATCAAATCCTTGTTTTCTACTCCAGCGGCGACCAATTCCGCACCGGCGCTCTGCATCTCTCGAAGTAGCTCTTCCCCTGCCTCATCAATAAAGGTCACGTTCCTCAGATCGATGACGGCATGCGCTTGAGGGGCGCGCTCACGAGCTTGGCGCCCACGAGCTTGGAGCCACGATGAGCGCAGTTCGTCAACCCACGGACCCGTCAGCGCACCGCAGAGACTCCAACGTTGCTCGGCTGGATTATCGGAGTAAGAAACTCGAAGCATCGCATCTACCTCTTCGCGATGTGAGGAACGGCATGCCGGCGTCCAAAGCCGGCTTGCTAATTCAAAAGGAGTTGTCGGCGGGCGATGAGTTCGCGATCTTAGCGCTTACCAGGATCTTGGCACCTGCCACGCATGCCGCCAGAGAACGCGCCATCGCCCGCGTGCTCGTACGTGTGCCAACTCCATCATTTTCCACATTGATCGTCCGCGCGTCTCGACTGGCGAAGTAACTGCTCTCGCCAGCGGCATGAAACCTACAGGCACCATGAGAACTTCGAGAACGGCGGTTGTGACTCTCCTCCTTGCAATCGCGGCCCGGGCGGCCGATCTGAAGCCGGAGACCGTCAGCGCCTGGGAGGAATACGTTAAGGGGAAGAACGTCGCCGCCAAATCCTTCGTCAACGCGCCTATCGTCGTGGCGGACAGCGATTCCTGGGCCGCGCTGCGAAGCGGCAAAGTTCTCGTCGCCCCCGCCGGAGCGAACATCCCCAGGCGAGTGCCGTCCGGCCTTGTTCACGATTGGATCGGTACAGCGTTCATACCGAATGCGACCATTCCGCAGGTCCTCGCGGCCGTTCGCGACTACGATCGCTATAAGAACGTCTGTCGTCCGGGTGTTGTCGATTCGAGAACCTGCCTCACCGCGGAAGACGAAGACCAATTCTCTTTGGTGCTGATAAACAAGGCGCTCTTAGTGAAAAAGGCCCTGGAGGGGGATTATCGCGCCACGTACTTCCGGCTGGACGATCACCGGTGGTATAGCATCGCTGAATCGACCCGGCTTCAAGAAATCGAAGGCTTTGGCGGCGCCGATACGCATCTGTTGCCGGACGGCGAAGGCACTGGCTTGATCTGGCGAGCGCATAGCATCTCGCGATACGAAGAACGCGATGGCGGCGTGGTCATCCAGTTCGAAGCCTTGGTTCTGAGCCGGGATGTCCCGGCCGCGCTTCGCTGGATGATCGACCCAACCATCCGCCGCGTATCGCGGGAGTCGATTCAGCTTTCGTTGCAGCAGACTCGAGATGCTGTACAGTCGAATTTGGCGGTCGCCTCCGCTCACTGAAGTTTGAGGTGAATCCGCCGGCCGCTCTCGGCAATCTAATCGTCTGTCGGAATTGCCGGGAGGAGAGGCGGATGTCACCTGCAGTGAGCGCACGGGAAACGGGACCAGCAAACAGCCAGCTTGCTTCAAGATACGAAGCACTTATCAGGCTTGCAGAAGCCATCCGATCCCATCCGGAGCGGGGTGATCTGTTCCAGGCGTTCGTGAACGGCTTGCATCGGGTGGTTCGGTTCGACGCCATCGCTCAATTCGATGGAACCGCCCTGGTCCACTGGCATTTTTGCGAACCCTACAACAAAGATCTAGACGCGTTCCGCTCATCGGTTGGGGCCGATGAAGAGACCGTGGTGGGGTGGGTGTACCGCAATCAGCAGCCGGTGGTGCTTCGCTTCTCCGATAGAGATGGCCGTTTCCCGTATCTCGAACCGGTCTGGAGGTTGGGGATGCGCTCCGTCTGCGCGCTCCCGCTGAGCACCGCCCACCGTCAATTGGGAAGCCTGATCTTCGCCAGCCATCTCGAGGATGCTTACTCCGCCGAGGAGCAGAAGTTTCTACACCTGGTGGCCAACCAGATTGCACTTGCGCTGGACGACGCGCGCGCTCAGGAGCGGCTGCAGCTTTTGCTCGATTTGACCAATCGAGTGGTCAGCAAGCTGGACTTGCGGGAGTTGCTTCAGGAGATTACTGAAAGCGTCCGCCAGGTGATGCAAGGCGATGGAGTCGGAGTGGCGCTTCCCGATCCAGAAACGGGCCAATTGCGGCTATACGCGTTCGATCATCCAGGCCGGGACGAGAAGAAAAAGGACGAGCCCATGTTGGAATGCATCGAGTCGGCGTTCCGCAGGGGCAAGTGTGTCAACCTCTCTAAAGAGGAGATCGCATGCGAACCCAAGCTTCTGGACGCCGGCCACAAATCGCTCTGTCTTTTGCCTCTCAAGAGCCGCGGACGAGTCCTGGGAGTGTTCGGTGTTGCCGAAGCGCGGGAAAATGCCTTCACTGAGGACGACCTTTCCTTCCTCGGCCGCATTGCCGATCAGATCGCGCTGGCGGTGGATAACGCCCTGGCATACCAGGAAATTTCGCAGCTAAAGGACCGGCTCTCGCAAGAAAAGGTCTACCTGGAATCTGAAATCCGCAGCGAACTCGGATTCGAGGACATCGTGGGGAAGAGCGAAGCCCTGCGCCGGGTCCTCAGCGAAATCGAAACGGTGGCGCCCGCCGATTCCACCGTGTTGATCTATGGAGAAACCGGCACGGGAAAAGAACTGATCGCGCGCGCTGTGCATAATCTCAGTTCTCGTAAGGCGAACGCTTTCGTGAAGTTGAATTGCGCCGCGATTCCAACAGGATTGCTGGAGAGCGAGCTCTTCGGCCACGAGAGGGGCGCCTTCACCGGCGCCATCACGCAGCGCGTAGGGCGCTTCGAGCTCGCGCATCGGGGAACCATGTTTCTGGATGAAATCGGCGAGGTTCCCCTCGACCTTCAGCCGAAGCTCTTACGCGTTCTTCAGGAGCGCGAATTCGAGCGCTTGGGCAGCACGCGCACTATGAAAACCGACGCTCGCCTGATTGCCGCGACGAATCGCGACTTGAAAGCCATGGTGGACGAGCAGAGGTTTCGCTCCGACCTGTATTACCGGCTCAATGTGTTCCCCATCGCGGTTCCGGCGTTGCGAGAAAGACCCGAAGACATTCCCTTGCTGGTTCGCCACTTCGTCCAGCAATTCAGTCAACGGAATAACCGGGCGATCGACACCATCCCTTCCGAAACGATGGAGGCGCTGGTGCACTATTCCTGGCCGGGGAATATTCGAGAACTCCAGAATGTGATTGAGCGGGCCGTGATTGTGACCAAAGGCCCGGTGCTGAGCGTGCCTGTAGCGGATCTGAAAGCCGCGGATCTGAAGGCCGCCGATCTGAAATCCAACGGCAGTGCAAAACCCGTTCCGGCCCAGCGCGAGCGTCTTCAGGATATGCCTCAGCACGAGCGTCTACAGGATACTCTGGACGAAACCGAGCGGGGTGAAATTCTACGCGCGCTGGAGCAATCGAACTGGGTGGTGGCCGGACCGAGCGGCGCAGCCACCCGGCTCGGCATGAAGCGCTCTACCTTGCAGGTCAGGATGCAGAAACTCGGAATTCGTCTGTCGCGCACCGCGATTCGCGACGGCAGGAACTAAGCAATCGCCCGGACTACGCCGCCCTCGGCACGCACGGCCGCTCCGTTTATGGCGGCAGCGAGCGGACTGCAGACGAACGCAACCACCGCCGCGACTTCGTCCGGCTGGACGAAACGCCTGAGAATCGAGCTCGGACGTGCCTTCTCGAAGAATTCCCGTTCGAATTCCGCGCGGTTGATGCCCCGTTCACTCGCTAGCCGCTTTACAAACTCGCTCACCCCTTCGGACTCCGTGGGACCCGGCAACACCGCGTTCACCGTAACTGCGGTTCCAGCCGTGGTCTCCGCAAGCCCTCGGGATATGGCGAGCTGCGCGGTTTTCGTCATCCCGTAGTGAATCATCTCCACGGGAATCTGAAGCGCCGATTCGCTGGATATAAACACGATGCGGCCCCAGTTTCTTTCCTTCATCCCGCCCAGGTAGTGGCGGCTCAACCGCACTCCGCTGAGAACGTTTACTTCGAAGAAACGGCGCCAATCGGCGTCGGGTATCTGTTCGAATGGTTTCGGCTCGAAGATCCCCAAATTGTTCACCAAAATGTCTAAGACGGGAAAACGCTCAACCACTGCGCGCACCCCCGCTTCGCCGCCAAGATCCGCGGCGATTCCGTGCCTCGCGCCACTTTTTCGCAGCGCCTCATCCACCCGCTGTTGCGTCCGGCCATTCACCACGACGTCAGCACCTTCCCTCGCGAGGGCCGTTGCGATGGCCAGCCCTATTCCCGCAGTCGATCCGGTGACCAGCGCCTTCTTCCCTTCCAGTTGCAAGTTCATGTTGCGATAGTAGCGAAGATGACTGCCTGCCCATTCCGTGGCACTCGTCCATCGATTCGGCGCTCCGCCGACACATGACACCTACGCCGGCCTTCCTAAGTGCTTCGAATTGAACAAGACATCACCTCTCGAGTTTGGCTGTTCATTTGTTCTTTCGAATTACAGATTGTCGAGCGGACAACCTAACGAAAGGGAGAAGAAAACAATGTTCAGGAATCGATTCGCAACAGTTGCAATTGGCGCTACGCTGATGTCCATTTCGGCGCTCGCCCAAGAAGACTATACGCAGTACAAGAGTGAGGCCAGCGTTCAGGCGCTGGACAGTTTCGTGAAAGGCACAACGCAAAACGGCGTTCAACAGAACGCCAGCAACAGCGGCGGTGTTGTCGCCAGCTACCGTTTCTACTTCGATCGCCATAGTGGCGTCGAGGCCAATTATGCGTGGGCTCCGAACACCGAAAGGTACAACCAATTCGGCGTGAATACCAATTCCCAAGAAGCCTCGGCGGCCTATGTTTTCCGCATGCCGATGAAACATTGGGCGCCATTCGTGCTAGCAGGCGCCGGCGCTCTGATCTTTGATCCGAAGAACTTCGCCGGAGCAAGCACGCAGGGGCGAGCAGCGTTCGTCTATGGCGCCGGAGCGGACGTAAACTTGACCGATCATCTGTTCCTCCGGGGCGAATACCGAGGATTCGTGTATAACTCGCCCACCTACGATCTGGCCGCGTTGAACGGACTCGATCGTGTAACCCATCGTGCAGAACCCTCGATCGGATTCGGTTGGAGGTTCTAAGAACCGGGACCACACACCTGATGACTAGGTCGGCCGCGCTGGTGCCGGCCTGGAGCGTAGACGGCATCCCCTCGCTCCAGGCCGGCGCCAGCACGGTTGCGCCCTCAACTCAATGAGCCTCGTAGCCATTCATTTCAACGCGGCTGCACAGCGATCCAAAGATCCAGATCCTCTTTTCGCATCCGAACAGCAGCATGGCGAGCGTTTGCCGTCGGCGCTACGTGGCCAAAATCCATTAGCCGTTTTGGCGATGATCCCTTTCCGAGAAAGATCAAGAAGAAGCGACCGCTTTCAATCGTCGAAGGACTGTCCCGATTCTTGCCTGATTCGCGGCGTCGGGGAGCAAGTACCCAGGTAGGGCGTCGATGAATCTGGCCGTCGCCAGCAATCCGGTGATTTCTGCCCGGAGGTACTCGCGAAGCAAGGGTGTCTCTGTTTGTACTTCTTCAACAACCGTGGAGCGACCGTCAACGACGAAGATCAGATCTTCGAGATCATGGCTCGCGAAGAAGTCGCCTCGCCCGCGACCTTTGAACGCCTCGATTTTCGTGGCGAGGAAGTACGGCGCAGTTACAACCCGAATCTCCAAATCCTGAAACAACTGGTGCGTGGCCGCGGCTTCCAAAGCGCCGCGGTACCAGCGATTGGAGAATCCGAGAATCTTCTCGTCCAGAGGCATTACGTCGAGGATCCTTCCGGAGTGACCCCAACGGCACAGGGGCGCTCCTTCACTCGTGTCTTCGGAGAATCCAAGCGCGCGAAGACGTTCGCCGAACGCAGCGTATTCCGCATATGAAGTGATTTCGGCGATTGCGTCCACATCCATCGTCGTGCGCGGTGCGCCTGCACCCTCATCCGTAACAAGCAAGCTCGTGACGGCTCCGCCCACAAACACCAGGTCGCCCAGCATGGGACGCAATAGCGCGGCAGTCGCGATCAGCCGCTCAAGATTTGAATTGGGCATCGACCTCTCGCAACCGCCGGTGTAATTCGGCCTCGGCAACCTTACGTTCTCGAACGCGTCCCTCGCGCAGTGCGTCGGCAAGCACTAAGAGCTCGTAGAAGGGCTCATCACTTAGAGCCGCAATCGCGGCGGTTTTATAAAGAGGTGCCAGCGAGACACCGCGCTGGTTGCCGTCCTCATACGGCCAGACGGGAATTGGGTCGTCCGTCGGAGCGATAAGCGCGCGCAACGGCGCTGCCCCATACGAGGTCGCAACGCCCCGCGTAAGCTCCCCACGCTCCGCAGGAAACACGTACTTCAACCCACGAGTAAGAAACTCCTCGAGCGCCTGGATATTTGGGCGATTCTCCAAACCAGGCCCGTGCAGCAACCCGCTCGCCCGCGCGCGTTTTACGCTCGCGTGAACCTCGGAAGGGCTCATCACCAACTCAAGCGCGAGATGCGAGTATGGAACACGCCGCGAGCCGGCAGCGACAAGCTTGAGTGCCACGTAAACGTCCTGCGGCTTTAACGCCATAGCTCCATTCTAGATTCGCGATTCGCGAATCGCGAATGAAATCCTGAGCGGCGCCAACTGCGTCCGACTGAATGGAAGCGCTGTCCACCGGCGTTCACGGACGTTAACTCATTGAAACATAAGGCGGCAAGAGCCTATTCTCCCCATTCAACTCCGTTAAGGGGCGGTCGGAGGCGCACCGCCAGGCGGATTGGGCCATCTACTGTCACTATCTCACTTCAAATCCAGGTCGGCTAAATTCAGCAACTTCGACCCCGACCACGTCGGCAGCGTCCTTGCGGGGTGCTCAAGCTCCCCTCCAATCGAACCCTCCACCGATAGTTACGGCAATAGCCGGAAGCAAATCAGGTGACCGGTCTCCACCACCAGACGATGCGGAAGAAGGGCGAAATCGCGCTGGTACGTTTCCCGGTCCACGATGAAAACTTGCGGTTCGGGATCGCGCAGCTTATCCGCCAACTGCGAAGGCTTGGTCATGATATCGAGGTAGCGATCGCCGTACCACTGAAGTTGGTTGGCCTCGTCGAGGCGCGGCTGGCCGGAATCGTAGAACGCTACGCGCTCTCCGGGCGGGGTCGCCTCGGTGGCCGCGGCGGCAAGGGGACGAATCTCAGCCGCCTGTGGCTCGGCGCGCGGAAACAGGGCGATCCCCAGCATCATCGCCGCCAGGACCCCCGTTGCAACGCGAAGGCTTGTCCAGATATGCCGCGGCGGCAACAGCTTTATCAGGCTTACCGCCGCGAGAATCGAAAAGGCGGGATAGGCGGGAAGCAGATAGCGCAACACACGGCTCTTGGTCGCCGCGCACAAAACGAAAACCACGGCGATCCAAACGGTGAGAAGGCGCAAGCGGCGATCGCCGCTGCGGATGGCCGTGAGCAATCCCATCAGCATGAAGGGCACCCAGGGCCAGTAGGATTTCGCCAGCATCCAGGCGTATTCGAACACGCCCGTATAGCGCCGCCACCAGGGCGATAATGCGCCGAACGCCTCGCGATCGAGCCAGGCGCCGTAGTCGACAGCAAACGTCGCGCGATTCACCCAGATGGTGTGTGCATACCAGACAAGCAGCGGAACAAAGGCCAGGCCGAGTGCGGCTGCAAGATGCCGCAGCGGCGGACGGCGGCGGTTGACGGCCAAATCGACTAGAAACGCGACGGGCAACGCGGCGCCGGCCAGACCGCGAGTGAGCTGAGCCAGGCCGGTGAACGCTCCGGCCCACAGATACCACCCCGGATTTTCTTCCGCGCGCAACCAGCTCGCGAGCGCGCACAGGCAGAGAAAAGTGAACGGCACGTCGGTCATGGCGCGGGCGGAGTATTTCAGAAAGTAGACGGTCGTCGCCATGACGAACATCGCGAGGAGCGCGGCGATGGCGTCGCGCAGCAAGTAGCGGGCCAGCGCGTAAACCAGCAGAATCACACCCCAGCCGCACAAGGCCGCCGGGAGCCGCGCCATCGCGTCCGATTGATAAAACGCGCGGAACAGTATCGCCTGCATCCACACAAACAGGGGCGGATGCTCCAGAACGTGCGCGCCATTGCTGCGAAGATTCAGCCAGTCGCCCGTGACCACCATATCTTTGGCCATGTGAGCGAAGTGCGCGTCATCATAGCCGGTGAGATCGCCGGTGCGCAGCGGAAGCAGCACCAAGAGCGCCGATAGCGCGGCGAAGCACCAAAAGAAGAGGCGCTCGCGGGGCTTCTCTCGGCTCCGGTTCCCGTGCGGCAGCGCGCCCATTCCGGCTATTGCGGATTCACCACGAGCGTTTCCCGGGCTTCAATGCGGTCGAATTCCATGGGGAAGCTGTGTCCTGTGTAATACGCGTCCCATTGATCCCTATAATGGCGCGAGAACGGATGGCCGGAGTCACCGGCGGTGATGTTTTCGAGCGAGTCGTCGAAATTAGAAAAATCGACGATCATGCGTAGCGAAGGCCCCAGCCGCCGCGAGTCTTGTTTAATCGTGGTGGGCGAGCCGCTCATCGGCGCCGGGCCGATATTGAAGTACCGTCCGATCATCGGCAGGTTTCCGATCACCGGATTGTCGATGGTCAAGCGATTATAGCGGCCATAATCCCAGCTCGACGTCCTGGCCCCCTCGAGCATGCGGCCGCGTCCCAGCCCGTCGTCCAGCGATTTCAGCAGAACGGCGTCGTAATCCGCGAACCAGCCGGAGGGGCGCTCGCGCAAAAGTTTCTCGATCGCTTGAGGCGCCATGAACGACGTTTGATAAGCCTCGGCGCGGCCGTGCGAGGCGCGATCGGCCACCGTGTCCCGGAATGCGTCGTAGGCCAGCGCCTCGATCATCGCCGGAGCGCTCCCGATCTCCATCTGGCCATTCCAGGAACGCAGGAGATCGATGGCGCCGCGAACCTTCGTCGAGGGATGTTTATCCCACGCCGCCACAACCTGGCCCGCGAAAAATTGGCCGAACGCGGAATACACGTCCTTTTCGATCGTAAGTATCGCAGGGGGTTTCCATTGTTTTCGCGATTCGAGAAGCGCTCGAATTTCCTGCGCGCGATATCGCGGCGCATATCGCCCATCTACCGGCCAGGCGAAATCGGACGGGAACGGATTTTGGTTTGCCGTCACGATCATGCCGGAAGGCGGATTGAAAACCTGGGGCAAGCTTTCGTACGGGATGTAACCTTGCCATTCGCACTCCCCCGCGGCGCCGTCCTGCGGAACGTCGGACGGGCAATTGGGCGGGCGGATGGGGAGATCGCCGCTCGCATGATAGCCGATGTTGCCGTCCACGTCGGCGTAAACGAAGTTTTGTGCCGGCCCGACGAACCGCTTCACGGCCGCGTTGAATTCTTCCCAATTTCCCGCGCGGTTGAGGGCGAGAAAGGGATAATCCAAAGTGTTTTCGTCGGCGAGCGCCCAGCGCATCGAGTAAGCTTGACCGTCTTCGGTGAGGAACACCGGGCCGTGGCGTGTCACCCAGAGATTGGCCGGCAACGGGGCGGAGCCTTTGATCGCGATCACGTCGCGTTCCAGCCGCGCTTGCTCCATGCGGCCTTGAAAAAGATAGCGGCCGGTTTCCAGATCGATCTGCTCGCGATAAAGATCCTGCACATCGAATCCCAGGTTCGTCATACCCCACGCGATGCGCCGGTTGTGTCCGATGATGACCGTGGGCACGCCCGGCAGAGACGCCCCGGCAACATCCACATCGGCGGCGCGCAGGTGAATCAAATGCCACGGGTCGGGGATACTCCATTCCAAATGCGGATCGTTGGCGAGGATCGGCTTACCGGTGGCTGACCGCGCGGCGGAAATCGCCCACGCATTCGACCCCGGCTGGATCTCCGCGCCCGCGCCGCGCGGATAAAGGAAATCCACCTTAGCCGCGTCGCCGCCTTCGAGCATATGCAATTTGTTCATTTTCTCGCGCCAGGTGGAGGTGAGCCTTCGTCCCATTTCCAGCGCCACCAGAAGGCAATCTTCGATGCGCCACGGCCGCGGGTCGTAGTTCAGCAGCGCGAATTCCGGCGGCAGGCGATGTCGATGCGTCTCCATCCAAAAATTTATGCCGCGCGCGTAGGCGGAGAGAACCGCTCGGGCTTCCGGCGTGAGATGGCGCGCCTGCGCCGCCGCGATGCGCCCCAGACGCCAGCGCCGCGCGTCGCGATCCGATTCCAGGATCGAATCCATCGCGCCCTTCCCCAGAACCTCCGCCAGCTCGCCCGCGGCGAGACGGCGCGTCGCGTCCATCTGCCACATGCGGTCCTGCGCGGTGGCATAACCTTGCAGAAAGATCGCGTCTTCCCAAGTGGCGGCGGAGATGTGAGGAGTGCCTAGCGCATCGCGAGCAATGGTGGCTCGCGCGGAGATGGGAGCGGCGATGGAGCCCGAAGTCTGAGGCAAGGTCCGCCAGCCGATCCAATACGCAGCCGCCGCCAGCGCCACCAGGAAAATGGCTATGCTCAAATTGATCGCCCGCAGCAGAGGGGTGGACAAAAAGCTATGCGCGAGGCTGCCCGAAACGCTCGAAACCGCGGCCGGCTTGGAGAAAACGCCGCGTTTGGAAAAAGGCACTACCTCGAATTGTAGCGAACGATCATGCCGCTTCGATTCATTTTGCTGGGAGGTCTGCTCGCTCTCAACGCGTTTTTCGCGGCGGCGGAAGTTTCACTGGTTTCCGTGCGGCGCTCGCGCCTGAAGGAATTGGCCGCGAATTCCAGCGTCCCCGCGCGCGCCGCGCTGGAGCTGTTGGCGCATCCCGAAAGGCTGCTGAGCCTCACGCAGCTTGGCGTTACTCTGGCCAGCCTCGGCCTGGGATGGGCCGGGCAGGACTCGGTCTATCGCCTGCTGCTCCTTCTTTTTGTCCCCGTCACGACGCCGCAAAACTCGGTCTGGCTGCACGGATTGAGTTTCGCCATCGGATTCCTGGCGATTAGTTTTTTTCATGTGGTGCTCGGAGAGGTGGCGCCCAAGAATCTGGCGATCGAAAAAGCGGACCGGCTGGCACTGCTGGTCGCCCCGGTGCTTTTGGTGCTCTATCGCATCGCGCTTCCTTTTGTCTACGTGCTGGAGCGCAGCGCCCGCTGGGTTTCGCGCGCGATGGGACTGCACGGGCAGGGCGCGGGAGGGCATTCCACCGAGGAGCTGAAGCTGATTCTCGAATCCAGCCGCCGCGAGGGGCATTTGCAAGGATCCGAAGAAATCGCCATCCAGAAACTGCTGGAGCTTGGAGACGTCTTCGCGCGCGAGATCATGACGCCCCGCGTCGATATCGTTTCCGCTCCGGTGGACGCGAGCCTGGACGAGCTGCTGCGCATCGCCATCGAGCACCAATATTCGCGCTTCCCGGTGTATGAAGGCAAACCCGAGCACGTGATCGGAATCGTGCATTTCAAGGATCTGCTGCGCGCGTGGCAAGAGCGGAAGTCGGCCGGCGACCGCCGTCGTCCGGCGCCGCTGTTCCGGCTGCGGCGCTACCTGCGCGAGCCCCTCGTGGTTCCCGAAACCAAGCCTCTAAATCAACTGGTGGACGAATTTCGCGCGCGCCACGCGCATATGGCCATGGTGGTGGACGAATTCGGGATGGTCGCCGGGCTGGTGACGCTGGAGGATGTGCTGGAGCAAATTTTCGGCACCATCGAGGACGAGCACGACGTGCGGCGGCCCAAGCCCGCCCTAGGCGCGCCCGTGATCGAGCTGGACGCCGGAACGAACATTCGCGAGCTGGCATCGGAATACGGAATCGAATTGCCAGGTGATGCCGGATTCGAGACGCTGGCGGGCTTCCTGCTGTTCCATCTGGGCTACATCCCCGCGCCCGGCGACTCCGTGAGTTATGGATCGCGGACGTTCATTGTGCAGCAGATGGATCGCAATCGTATCGCGCGCGTGAAGATCGTGACGGCCCGGCCGGCGGGGGAGCAGAAGGCGGGGTAGTTTTCAGTTCTGAGTTTTCAGTGGTCAGCTTTTGGCCCAGCGAGGTGAGCTTTGGCTTGATCTCGACAGTCCGCTGAGCCAGTTCCTGCACACTTCCTCCGCCCACCGATAACTGACAACTGATAACTAACGACTGATAACTAACTACGCCCCGTCGCTTTGGCCCCCGCGGATTATCTTGATGATCTTCTTCGGGTCCACATCCCGGTCCACAACTACGCTGAAGAACGGGAACATCATCTCTTCCCAGCTCATATCGCCGTAATAGACGATCCGATTGGGGTCGGGGTTGAACTTGTTGTTCACGGAATTATCGTAATGCGCGGTCACCGTAAGGCGCGTCCCCTTGGGCACATGAATCGGCTGGGCAATCTCATATCCGAGCTGCCAGTTGAAGTCGTAACGCGGCACGCTCAGCACGATTTCCTTCCGTCCATCCGGGTATGTGAGTGTGTACATCATGTCTTTGCCCCGCAGGTGCATGTGCGGGAACATCCACACCAGGTCGGCATCCGAGGTGAATTCGGCAACCGCCGGAGGACTCGACCAGTTTGCATCGTTGGGAGGGATGGCGAAGCTCTTGGCGTCGTTCGGCGACGAAATCCCGAAGGAAACGTACTGGCGCTCGGGCGCTGACTTGGCCACGGTCAACCCGATACGCGGGTGGTCCGTCACCGCTTTGCCATTGGGCGTATAGTGCAACTGAAACACGATGTCGACTCCGGCGGGTACCAGTTTGGCGGCCTTGTAGAGCCGGTAATTTTCCGTGTCGTGTCCCGGCACATAGCAGCCCTCGATGTGATTCCCCGCGGTGACACTGGCTGGGATCCCACGCCCGTTGATTCCCGCCGCCTCCGCGGAAGCGTAGCCTTGCTGGTCGCGCGGCCGGTCGGCCCACACCGGAGTGTTGTATTGCACGTCGTCGGTGTGCGGCCGGAAGAACACACAGATGTGATGCGTCACGGCCGGTTCGCTCGGCAGGACCTCCAGCGAAGTCACCCACGTGTCCTTATCCAGGTGGCTCGGGACCGTGATGAACATCCATTCCACCACGTTGCCCTTCGGACTCGCCGGAACGTCCACCGACGGGCCGTCGATCACAATGTCCGGTTGGATCTCCCACCCGCCGGCGGGCCATCGAATCGGCTTCGGCGCATCCTTCGGATCACCCTCTGGCGCCCCCTCATCCGCCCACTTCCCAATCGTTTCGATGTCGCTTTGAGTGAGTGACCGGTCATTTGCGAAGTGTCCGTACTGCGGATCGGCAAACCAAGGCGGCATCTTGCGGGTCGCAACCGCTACCTTCATCGCCTTGGCCCACGGTCGCGTCCCCTCGTATGTCAGCAGCGACATCGGCGCGATCTGCCCCGGTCTGTGGCAACTCTGGCAGTTCTTCTGCAATATAGGCAGAACGTCCTTGTTGAAAGTAATTTGAGGTTCAGCAGCGCAAACAATCCCCACGGAGATGCAGCCAGCGATCCAAATCCGCATCTTTGTCTCCTCCAGTTGGTTTTACTATACCCGATTTGTTCTACCGCGCCGCTGACATCTAGATGCGATCAAGCACCTCTGCAGTAAGCTCGTTCCGCTGATCCCCAGTGTTCAGCGTCGACTCAGGCTCGAACAGCAAAACCGACACTTCCTGTTGTGCGAATGGCCTGTGCTCCACCCCGCGCGGAACGATAATCAACTCACCCTCCTCGATCCATTCCTGCCGGTCGCGAAAGTCCATCCGGAAGCGGCCGGACACGACGAGAAACAACTCGTCCTCATGTTCGTGGTGATGCCAAACGAATTCACCTTGAAATTTCACCAGCTTCACGAACTGGCCGTTGAGACAGCCGACGATCTTCGGCCTCCAATGCTCGCTGAAAAGTCCGAGTTTTTCCCGAAGATTAATCTTGTGCACCACCGCCTCCCATATCCCGTACGAAAACCGCCACAGTTGATACACTATGGTCTCAGAAAGCGCGCCGGTTCCCGGAGGATATGTTTTCCGGCTCGGGAGGCCGGCTGGACTCGGCTCGGAGAGCGCTCGAAAATTTCAGATAATGGCGCCACGAAACCGGCGTTTTCACCGTCAATAGAGCCAGGAGGATAAGCGCACAGCGAATGCGTTGTGCGCGATTCAGATTTGTGATACGGAGAATGCTCGCGTTCGTGTTGCTGTTTGCGCCGGTCGTCGTGGGCCAGGGAGGCGGCCAGGGAGGCGGCTCGCTGGATGGCAAGGTGGTGAATCCCAATACAGGCCAGCCCGTGGCCGGAGTGGATATTGTTCTCTACACGCGCCAAGCGCTGCGCTATGAGACCACCAGCGATGGTGGCGGCGGTTTTCAATTCGCGGATGTAAAACCGGGCAGTTATGAAGTCCGCCTCGAAAAAGAAGGATATACGTTCGGGCGGCGAGAACCGGCGCAGCCTTATCGCATCGCAGCCGGGCAGCCGGCCATCCATGTACGGCTGGAGATGAGCCGCCGCGCGGCACTGAGCGGGCGGGTTGTGGATGGCGAAGGCAAGCCCGTTCGCGCTCAGGTCAAGCTTGCCGAGGGAGGCCTGGCGGCGGCCGTGAATGAAGACGGCGAATTCGCCATCAAAGACGTTGAGCCCGGGTTTTATACGCTGCTCGCGATGCCGCAGGCCGCCATTTCAAAAGAAGCCGCGCCAAAAAGCGCAAATGACGCAGAACGGGTCGAGCCCGTTGCTACCTACTATCCTTCCGCATCCGACTCAGCGGGGGCGCAAAAGATAGCGGTGCGCGGCGATACGGACATCACGGGCCTTGAGATTCGAATGCAGACGGCGGAAGTGCATCGGGTGCGCGGCGTGGTTCTGAATGAAAACGGCTCGCCCACGGCGGGAGCGCAGGTGAGCCTGGCGCCGCTCGCCACGCTGCCAAGCCGCACCATCGCGACTTTTAATGGACTGTATGTGACGATTCTTCCTGCGGGCCGCGGAGTGGGGCCCGAGCAGGCGCAGACCACGACGGATTCAAACGGAACATTCGAGTTTCCTTCCGTACCCACGGGTGATTGGCAGATCTCGGCGAGAAAATCGCCCGTCAGTACAGTGGATTTCCCGGCGATTAGCGCCGGCGCCGTCGCCGCCTTGGTTGGGCACGCCGATATTCAGGGGCTTCAGGTCCAGCAGGGATCGTCATTCACGCTGACCGGAACCATCGATTGGGGCGATCTGCCGAAGAAGGCCGGCGCGGTCTCTTTGATTTCCGCCGATGGGCAGTCCGGCGGTTTGGCCTCTTTCGGTCCAAGCGCGGGGCTGCAACCAAACGCGGGTCTCCAATTGCGGGCGGTTCCGGGACGCTATTACATTGTGCCCCAGTTTTCCGCCGGATATTATCCGGGGTCCGTGACCCTGGGCGGCCGCGATGTGATGGGCCAAGCCGTCGATCTGTTTCCCGGATCGCCGCCTCTTCAAGTTTCCTACAAGCCGGCGCTCGGAAGCGTGCGAGGAAAAGTGGACAATGCGGCAAGCAACGTTATTCTGCTGCCGGACCAGGTGACCACGGTCGGATTCGGCCGGATGGCGCAAGCGAAAGCGGACGGTACATTCGAAATCCCGGGAGTTGCGCCCGGCTCCTACATCATCGCTGCTCTCTCGGGAATGGATCAGCGGGCGAGACTGGATTCGGCGGTGCTGGCGAAAGTGGCCTCAAGCGGCGCGCGCGTCCGCGTCGAGCAAAGCCCAGTGGAGGGGATTGAGCTGACCGCGGCCCCGTGGCTGCAATAGTTCGCAAATCGCTCCCTTGGGGTCGCGGCTCCGTCCGATTCCGAGCCGCGACGGGGTGCCCTCTGGGCCGGGAGCGGTTTGCCGAACGTAATACATTATTGACGTTCGCATAATATAGGGACAATTGCGGCGTCGGCTCCGCCTGCTGAGCCGCGACCGGAGGGAGCGGTCCTGTCGCTATATTTTGCGAAGCTCAATAAAGTTCAGGCGCGCCGGTCCGGCCCGAAACATCGCCGGCCTCTTTATTCGACAGACGCAGTATCGCTCCAGCGATACTCCACGCCCAGGTGGCGTGCCATGCAGTCCAAAATTTCATTCGCCAAGCATGGCTTCTGAACGAAATCATCCAGCCCGGCAGCCAGCATTTCTGCGCGCTCCGAGTCGAAGACGGAGGCGCTATAGCCCACAATTTTGACCTCGCCGCTGCCATCTAGAGATCGAATGCGGCGTGCTGCTTCCAAGCCGTCCATAAGCGGGAGCTGCCGGTCCACCCAAACGAAGTGAGGCCGCCAGGATTGAAAAACCTCGACCCCGGATTCGCCTGTTTCTGTCGCCTGCACTCGGAAGCCCGCTCCCTCCAGGAGCCGGCACAATATCATACGGTCTTCGGAGCGGTCCTCGATAATCAGCACGCGGTACTCGGGGTGGCCCGTCGCAAGGCCCACAATGCGAGGTTGGGTGGTTTTAGCTGTATTGTAGTCGCCGTCTGCAACGACGTCTACCGGAGCATCCACACGGAACCGCGATCCGCCGCCCAGAACGCTTTCCAAGTGAATGGAACCCCCGATCGCATTTGCATACTGGCGTGTAATCGACAGACCTAGTCCGGTGCCCGAGCGCCGCGCCGCGTTGCCTAATCGGGTGAAGGGTTCAAAGATACGCGCTTGATCTTGTGGCGATATGCCAATGCCGGTGTCCGTAACCTCGAATCTTAGCCGCAACTGGTTCGTCGAACCAAGAGGCTCGACTTCCACTCCGAGCGTTACTCTGCCGCGATCCGTGTACTTGATCGCGTTGTCCATCAGGTTGACCAGGATGTGGCGCAGCTTGGCCCGATCGCCCTGAATAAAACGAGGCCATTCGGGTAATTTTTCCACTAGTAAATCCAACCTTTTCTCCTCGGCACGCACGCGCATCATATCCGTAAGCTCACAAATAAGCTCGCGAAGATCGAAAGGGGCGTTTTCAACAACGATTTGTCCCGCTTCGATTTTGGCGCTATCGAGAACGTCGTTGATCAGGTGGAGCAAATGCAAGCCGCTGCGCCGGATCAGGTGGAGGTTCTGCTGGCGCTCACCTGCACTCTCGGCATCGATGCTCATTGGATCGCAGAGCAGAAGAATCGTGTTCAACGGCGATCTCAGTTCATGGCTGACAGTGGCCAGGAAGTCACTTTTGGCTCGGCTGGCCGCTTGGGCCTGGTCGCGGGCTTCAACCAACTGTTCCGTGCGATGTTCGACGAGTTGCTGGAGATGTTCCCTGTTCTGGCGCAATTCGTCCACGGCATCCCACAAGGATCGCAGCACCTGCGCGACGGGAATAACCCCGATAAGGACGGCGATCAGCAGCACCCCCCAAATTCCGAAGGGTGTACCTGGAATTAGACGGGGTAAGCTTACGCCTCCTACCTCCAGTAACACGAAGACCAGCGCGGTGGCCATGCAGATACCCGTGGTCAACAGTGCTGCGCGATACCCGAACAGCCAAGCCGCGGACACTGGAAGCGCGACGAAGAGCACCAGGCCGAAGCTGCGAATACCGCCATTCAGCGAGGACGTAGCCGTGGCACAGACCCACATTGCGATCAGATAGATCAGGCTGGCACCGTTTAGGGAACCCAAGCGAAGCATGACTAGCGCAACGACGAGAGTTGGTCCTAGAAACAAAGAAATCCAGGGCCTGAAATTGGGCTGCCAAGCGAGGGTTGCGTTCTGAAGGACAATGACTGCGAGCAGTATCAGAAGGAGAGCGTAAAGCATGTGGGCTGTTGGATCGGATGCCAACGCGCCGCGCAAGTGGAACACCCTTCCAATCCATCCCGTGAGATGCGACCGTAACAGACCGCTTTTCATCGGAGCAACGCCGATTCTGCTTCGCTAGAGTAGATAATTACACGTCGCCGCGAACAGTTCAAGCCCACATGCTGAGCCGCGACCCGAGGGAGCGGTCCTGTCGCTATATTTTGCGAAGCTCAATAGAGCCTTATGTTTCGCTCGATTTTTCTCGCGGGCCTACTCGCTTCCCTATGCCCAGGGGCCAATCTGGCTGTTTCCACGTATTTTCGCGACGGCTTCACGCCCTCCGCTATGACGTCCGATGCCTCGGGCAATCTCTACATCGTCGGAACGGTTCCGCTGGATCCTGAGTCGCCGGGCGCGACCGCCGCGGTGGCGAAGCTCGATCCCATGGCCACCCGATATCGTTATCTCGCCTATCTCGATGCCGCGGCCAGCGATTCCATTTCCGCGATCGCGGTGGATAGCGCAGGCAATGCGTATGTCGCGGGCCAGACCACCAATCCGAATTTCCCTTCCGTCGGCAGCGGACAGCTCGGAACTCCTCCTACCAGCGCGCAGGACCCACGTTCGTTCGTCGTGAAGCTCGATCCCGGCGGCGCGGTTGTTTTCTCGGTGCTCGTCGGCGGTTCGGTTCCGTCCGACGCGGTGGGAATCGCGCTTACTCCGCGAGGGCAAATCCTGGTGAGCGGGATCGCGTTGGCAACCGGCTTCCCCGCGACGGCCGGCGCCTACAGCGTCGCCGACAGCGCGGACAATTGGTTTCTCATGGAAGTCGATCCCACGGCGAGCCAGATGATTTTCTCGGCCACGGGAATCGGCGGAAGCTCTATCGCGCTGGATGCGGCGGGCAATATTTATCTGGCGGGCAGCAGCGGGGGAACGAATTACCCGACCACGCCCGGCGCTTATCAAACAACCTTCGTGCAGGGCCATATTTGTTTTGGGCTATGCCAAATTGGCTTTGACGGAGTACTGCAACACGTCACCAAAGTCGATCCGGCTGCCACGAAGCTGATCTACTCCACCGGCATCAACGATCTCACGGGAGGGGCCGGCTCGACCAGCAACACCGGTCTGGCCGTGGACGCGGCGGGCAACGCCTACGTGACGGGAACGCTGCTGGAAGCTCTGTATCCATTCACCGTAGCGACGCCCCAGAATACCTATGGCTTTCTCACCAAGCTGGACGCCGGAGGCGACTCGCTGCTGTTTTCTATACCGGTGGGAGGCGCGGGCGTGCAGATCGATTCCACGGGAGCGGTGTACGTGGGAGGAGTGGTTTCGAGTTACGATCCAACGGGGCTTGGGGTGCCGGTTACCCCCATTGCGCCGCCGCCGGTATTTTCGTGGATTCCGCAGGCGTGCTGGCCGAATAACATCGTGGCGATCAGTGAAGCCTACGTGATGAAGATCGATCCGAATAGTGGGAATGTCGAGGACGCGCAATGGGTGGACGGCTCGGCGCCTATCGCGACCGCTCTGACGCTCGCCTCCGGGAATGCCTGGATCGTGGGAACGACGCCCGCTCCCGATGTGCCGTTCACTCCGGGAGTCCTGTCGCCGCGAAATATCGGCCCAGGCTTCACCGCGGGCGCATTTCTCGCGGCGGCGGATTTTTCCTCAAGCCCCGGAACGGGCCCGGCGATCGCTTGCGTCCTGGATAGCGGCAATTTCACTCACGTAGGCGCCGTCGCGGCGTTTCAATTAATCTCCGTGTTCGGCGAAAACCTGGGACCGGCTACGGGCGTCGTTGCAAATGGCAGTGTCGCGCCGGATGGCAGCGATCCGACACTTGCGGGCGTCAACATCACCTTCGACGGCAATCCTGCCCAGTTGCTGTACGTCTCCGCGACGCAGATCAACGTCGCGGTTCCCGCGCCGCCGGCGTCCATCAATGTGTCGCCCTTACCCACCAAAACGGTCATGGAGATCGCCGTGAACGGGCAGACCGTCGAGCGGCAATTCCCCCTCACCAGCTCGAATCTGAACGTCTTCGCCCAACTCAATTCGAATCAGATTTCCTGTCCGCATCAAACGGCCAACGGATTTCAACCCACAGCCCTGAATGCAGGCGGCTCGATGAACGCGTGCTCGAATCCGGCCAAATTCGGCTCGACGGTTTCGTTCTTCGTCGAAGGCGTGGGCGCAACTCAACTCGGCTTCCCACCGACTCAAACTCTTACCGGTATCGAAGCGGCGATCGGCAACTGCACGGTCCCTGCAGCCAACGCTTCCTTGATCACGGGTTTCGTTTACCAGGTCGACATTCCGCTGCCGGACGCTCTTCTGCCATGCGCGACTTCCTACAGCCTGACTTCGCCGGAGAATTCGTTTCAAGTGACCCTGAGCAGCGGCACGGTCCCCATGGGTCCGCGAGTGATTCCCTCACCGGGCGGCGCGATCATAAACTTCGCGCCCGGCCAGCCGATGCCCATGGTGATCTGGGTTACGGAATAAAGCAGCCGCGCTCGTCAACCTTCATGCGGATGCCGCCCCATGCGAGCGGCACGGATAAAGGCCAGAACGAACGGGCTCGGCCGTCCCGGCAGCGATTCAATTTGGGGATGAAAAAGCGTTGCGACGTAAAATCTATGACTCGGCAATTCCACCGCGCGGATATCTCCGGCATCCCCCAATCCGGCGATCCGCAGCCCTGCGGACTCGAAACGAGGCACGTAGTCGGGATTCACCCCGTAATTGCAGAAGTGACCCGCTTCAATAGCGTCGACCCCGTAGATGAGGCGCAGCTTGGAACCGGGAAGAAGCCGGATCGGATGGAGGTCGTGAAGCGCCGGAGGGTCGCCCGGACGGCGCGGAAGCGCGCACTCTAGCGGTGTGACGACGAAATTTCGGGAACTCGACTCATTCTCAGCGGACTCCGCGTCCGCGATTCCCAACACGTTACGCGCATGCTCTACCAGAGCATATTGAAACCCGCCTCAGGTGCCCGTAAAAGGGACATCGTGTGAACGAGCGTATTCGATACCGAGCAGCATGCCCTCGGCGCTCTCGTAGGGGCTCACCGGCGCTGCCCACACCGCATCGAAACGCGACAGCGTCTTATCGGCGCCGTCTTCGGCTATCGAGCGCGTCCGGACCCACTCTGCTCGCACGTCCTCGCGAATCGCTGCGCCAGTGTGTTCAATTGCCGCGTTGATCGCAACATGGGTATGGTGCTTCGCATTGAAGTCGCCTATGATCCCGATTTGAATCACCTGCTTCTCACTTCATGTGCTTGAGCGACTGCTCATTTTCCAGGCACATTTCGTCGATCAAGTCCGTATCGACAACGATGCGCTCCTTCAGCATGACAGTCCAGGGCTTGGTGTATGCCTTAGAATCGTCCACCGTGACCTGGATTTCGAGATGTCCGAAATCCGGGCGCCGCATCTGCTCTCGCACTTTGGCTGCCGGGGTCAGCACGCTTCCATTCCAATCGATCCACGTATCGTCGCGCACCCCAATCGTGTCGATTGTCAGCGTATCGCCGGACCATTTGCCCGACGAATACCCTTGCCAGGAGGGCGTGGGATCTTCGGGTAACGGCCGTGCATCCGTGAATACCTGGCGATATCCGGCATTCATCTCGTTGAGCACGACCAGAAGACCGGGCGTGTGGATGAATTTCAGCAAATGCGGCAGCCCGTATGCGCGAAGAAAGTTATCCGGCAAGCATTTGATGTGCGGGTCGTCTTTCGCCAGGTTGGCGGTGCGTTCCTTGACGATGGGCACAAGCCAGGGTTGATAAGGCAACCCTCCAGGAAGATCGACGCCGATATTCGCCATTTGGCGCGACGCCGTAATTCCGCTGGGATCGGCAGGAGCGTCGTTGGAAGCTGCGCCGCCCCGTCGATTGGGTTCTGACGTGGTCCAGATTCCGGAAAAATCGGGCTTTCCATTTGCCATCCGAGGCGTGGTGGCCGACATATCCACAGTGCCGTCGGGCTTCCGTGGCACTCCCGCGGTGGGGTACTTTATCCATTGAGCCGCTAGAGGAGTCGATGCCATGAGCGCAGTGCAAACGAGGGCGGCGGTGACGAGTCTCTGGCAACTTCCAGACATCTCCCAAAGCATACCCCAACGCCCGCCGTCGAAGACGCCTGGAGGGCGAGCTTCAGCCCGCGCGAGGCTTTAGCCCCGCTTCCCCCCAAGCGGGACTGAAGTCCCGCGCGGACTAAAGTCCGTCCTCCAATAAGCCGGCATTCAGTAGACATTCTACAAAATATGTAGTAGTATGTCTACATAATGCCTGAGAGAGATTCGTCTCGCATAGAGCTTCTTCAGGGCACCCTGGACATTCTCATACTCCGCACTCTCGCCGCTGGTCGTGCGCATGGCCATGCGATCGCCAAGCACATCCGGCAAACCTCCGAGGAGGTCCTCCATGTGGAAACTGGGTCGCTATATCCTGCGCTCCATCGATTGGAAGCGAAGGGCTGGATCGCTGCTTCGTGGGACCTCTCGGACAAGGGGAAACGCGCGCGGTACTACCGTTTGACGGCTCTTGGCAAGAAGCGCGTCGGCGCCGAGCACTCTAGATGGGAAAAGTTCTCGCGCGCAATGGGCCTCGTCCTGAATACCACTCCCAAGGAGGCGTGATGATGGTCTTCCTCCGAAAGCTGATCTGGCTGTTTCGCCGCCGAACTCGCGAAAAAGATTTGGAAGAGGAGTTGCGCTTCCATGTGGAAGAGACCACGGAGGAGCTTCAGCTTGGAAGCGCCCCGCCCGATCATGCCGAACTCGCGGCCTTGCGAGATCTTGGCAACTTGAGTCTTGTTCGAGAAGATACGCGCGCCGCTTGGACCTGGAGTTGGTTAGAACAGCTTGGACAGGACTGCCGTTATGCGCTGCGCGGCATGCGCCGCAACCCCTTGTTCACCGCCATGGCTGCGTTGTCACTTGCATTGGGAGTCGGGGCGAACACGGCGATTGCCAGCTTTCTGGATGCGCTTCTACTGCGCGCTCTTCCCGTTCCTGCTCCCCACAGATTGGCGGTGCTCAACTGGCACAACTCGTTCGAAAATGACACCGTTTTTCATGGGGGCAGCGGCAGCGTTTACGATGACCCCAAATTCGGCCACACATCCAGAATTTTCCCCTATCCTGCTTTCGAGGCGTTTCAAAAACAACAATCGGTCTTTTCGTCATTGTTTGGCTATCTCCCGACACGCAATCTGGACTTGCAGATCGGTGGCGAAGCGGAGATCGCCGCCGGGGAATTTGTTTCGGGAGACTTTTTCCGCGGGCTCGAACTCACGCCCGCCGCCGGACGTCTGTTGCTTCCCGAGGACGATCGCTCCGGAACGCCCGCTGTTGTGGTCTTGAGCTACGGTTTCAGTAAAACGCACTTCGGGAGTGCCGGTGCCGGCGTGGGCCAATCGATCGTAATCAACAATGTTCCCTTCATCGTGGTGGGTGTAACTCCCGCGGGCTTCGAGGGAGTTGACCCTTCTTTCGCAGCCAGGTTTTTCATGCCTGTGCATGGGAATGTCCTTGTCGATCCGAATCGATTTGCTAGAGGCGGCGGGAGACGATACGTCAACCCCAACGACTATTGGATTGAATTGATGGGGCGCTTACGTCCCGGCGTCAACATGAGCCAAGCGGAAGCGCAGCTCGCGACCGTCTTCCACGGATGGGTGGAAACCACCGCGGCGACGGAACCGGAGCGCGCGCACCTGCCCGGTCTGCATCTAACCGACGGCGCCACCGGCATCGACACCTTGCGACGCATTTATTCGGACCCTTTTATCCTTCTCTCGATCATGGTTTCGCTTATTCTGGCGATCGCCTGCTCCAACATTGCGAACCTTCTGCTGGCGCGGGCGGCCGCCCGGCGACGGGAGATGGCGGTCCGCCTTGGAATCGGCGCGGGCCGAGCGAGGGTGCTCCGGCAGCTCCTTACCGAAAGCTTCGTTCTGTCCGCGCTCGGCGGTTTGCTGGGAGTTCTCGTTGCGATCGGAGGCATCCGATTTCTGACCGTGACACTTGAAAACAACATCGGGACATTTCCGCTTCACCCGGGATTGAACGGGCAGGTTCTTGCGGCAGCGGCCGCGATTTCCGCCTTTACGGGACTGCTGTTCGGTCTGGCGCCGGCGCTTGAGGCGGCACGTGTTGACGTCATGCCCTCGCTCCGGGGAGGCCCTACGGACCAGCCGGCTTCGCGCCCGCGCCTCCTTCGCCTGTCGCTCAGCCATGTCCTGATCACCATCCAGATTGCGCTATCGGCGCTCCTTCTGATTGGCGCCGGATTGTTCGTGCGGACGCTCAGGAATCTGCAATCTGTGGAACTGGGCTTCAGCCGGCAACAGATTCTGCTCTTCAAGATCAATGCGCGCCAAGCGGGGCATCGCGACCCCGAGCTTACGATGTTCTATCGGGATCTTCAGCGGAGCCTCGCCTCTATTCCTGGTGTGCGCAGCGCCACGGTGTCAAATTCGCCCTTGGTAGGTGAAGGCACCTGGGGCTCGCCGGTTATCCCGCTGGGAGCCCCGGCTCCTGAGCATCCGCCGGATGGTCACGGCAGCTTCCCTCGCGGGCTCAACACCCACATCTTAACGGTGGGGCCGGACTTCTTTTCGACAATGCAAATCCCGCTGCTTGCCGGTCGCGAATTTGACGAGCGGGATGATCCAGGTTCCCCTCACGTAGCGATTGTCAACCAGGCTTGGGCCCAGGCAAACCTCGCTGATCGAAATCCAATGGGGCAACAGATCGTTCTGGAGACGAACGGAAAGCGCCAGCAGATGGAGATCGTCGGTGTCGCCCGCAACGCACGCTACGGGGACATCAAGGGCGCGTACCCTGCTGTGGTCTACATGGCGTTCTGGCAAAACCTCTATGTCCCGCCCGAAGAAGCAACCTACGCGCTGCGCGCCGAAAGAGATCCGCTGGCTCTAGCCAGTGCTGTCCGCGAAATCGTCCGGCAAGCCGATTCGCGGATTCCCATCACCGGCCTGAAGACACAGGCGGCGATGATCGATCAAACCATGACAGGCGAGACCATGTTCGCGAGGCTCTGCATGGGCTTTGCGATTCTCGCGCTAACCATCGCCTGTGTCGGCCTGTATGGCACCGTCGCTCACACTGTGGCTAGGCGGACAAACGAAATCGGCGTCCGCATCGCCCTGGGCGCTTCGCGCTATCAGGTGGTGTGGTTAGCGATGCGCCAGATGGCTGTTGTGGCCTCGATTGGCTTGCTTGTAGGCGTGATCGCGGCCTTCGGATTGTCGCGCCCGGTGGAATCGCTGTTGTTCGGAGTCAAACCTATCGATCCCCCTACGATTGCGGTAGCGGTTGTAACTCTAATCATCGCGGCCGGGACGGCGGCCTACATCCCTGCGAGAAGAGCTTCGCGCATCGAGCCTATCGTGGCGCTCAGACACGAATAACTGAAGCGCGGGGCAAGATCCCACAAAATCAACAACTTGGACCCCGACGTTTCTCCAAAGCGCCAGGTGAAATGGTCTTTGGCCATGATCAGAAATCCACGTCTGGCAAGTCACACAGAATCAATAACCTGGGGCCATGGCTCTCTCCGAAGCCTGCCACGGAACCTTTCATCTGGTTCATTCTGCCTTCATCTGGCTTCAGCCGTCCGGACCCTAAAACGCTCCCGTTTGCAAGGTCAACTATCGAAATGGGTGGAACCGTCCGATGTAACTGTTCGAGCCTGTGGCAAGCGCTCAGCGAATGGGCGAGATGCTCCTGAACCAATTGCTGAATGAGATGGACGGTCTGCGCGAGGATGCGGAGGTGCTGTTCATCCTTACGACGAATCATCCGGACCAAATCGTGCCGGCGCTGGCTTCGCGTCCGGGGCGCATCGATCAGGCGATCGAGTTTCCTCTGCCGGACGAGGAAGGCCGCACGAAGCTGACCCGGCTGTACGCGCGCCCCGCCGAAGAGGCCCGGATCGTCACCCTCGTCAAGAAGGCAGTGGGCTGAGGTCACGCCCGCTCATCTCACGATTGGCGCTTTATCGTGGCGCTATACTAACGGTCTGAAGTTTCCCGATCGCGCCTTTCCGGCGCCCACGACCCCTTAGCCCATGGCGCACAGTCTCGCGTTTCTGCTCCAGCAAAGCTCCTCGCCCAATTCCTACCTCTCGCTTCTGCCTATCGTCTTCATCGTCGCCATCTTTTACTTCCTGGTGTTCATGCCCATGCAGCGGCAAAAGAAGCAGCAGGCGGCGATGCTGTCGAACCTCGAATCCGGCAATGAAGTGCTCACTACGGGCGGTATCGTGGGAACCATCGTCAGCATCTCCGGCGACACGCTGATCCTGCGGGTGAAGCCGGATAATATTAAGTTGCAAGTCGCCCGTAGCGCGGTCTCGGGTCTGGTGAAGCAGCAGGAAACCAAATCGACCGTGGTGGAGAAGAAGTAGCCTCATGGCCAACAATCTGAAAATGCGACTCGTGATCATCGTCGCCGTAATTCTGGTTTGCGTCTACGGCATTTTCGGTCTGCCCACATCGAAGGCGCAGATTATGGATAATTTGAAACACAATATCCGGCTCGGCCTGGATCTCAAGGGCGGCAGCCAGCTCGTGATTCAGGTTCAGCTCCAGGACGCCTTCAAAGCCGAAGCCGACGATGTGATCAACCGGATGAAGGACGCCCTGCGCAAGGCCGCCATCGAATACACCGATATCAACCGCAACGATCCGCAGACCATCCAGGAGGCCGATCAAATCCAGATCAACGTCTCCGGCATCCCCTCCATTAAGTCCGGCGATTTCCGCAAGCTCTTCAGCGATAACTTCGGCGACGTCTGGAACTTAACGCCCGTGAATCAGACCGACTATCGCTTGACCATGAAGACCACCGAGGTCTTGCGCCTGAAGACCGACACGCTCACGCAGAGCACGAACACGATCGAGAACAAGATCAACGGCCTGGGACTTTCCGAAGCTTCGGTGCAGCCGCGCGGGGGCAGCACCGACGCGGCCGAGCTGTTAGTGCAATTGCCCGGCGTCGACGATCCCGCGCACGTGAAGGAGTTTTTGGGAACCCAGGCGGTGCTTGAATTGCGCGAGGTGGTGGGCGGCCCTTTCCCGTCGCCGGAAGAAGCGATGGCCAGCAAGAACGGAATCCTGCCGCTCAACTCCCAGATTCTACCGGGGAAGACGACGCCGGGATCTCCCAAGGAGTACTACATTCTCTCGCGCAGCGCGGTGGTGACCGGACGCGACTTGCGCAACGCCACTCCCGAGCAGAGCAGCCAGAATCTGGGCTGGGAGACCAATTTTGTTCTCTCCCAGGACGCGTCCAAGAGGTTTGGGGCGTTTACAGGCTCCCACGTCGGCGACCGGCTGGCTATCGTGCTTGATAAGCAGGTGGTCAGCGCGCCGGTCATCAAGAGCAAGATCACCGATAACGGCGTCATCGAGGGGCTTTCAGGCCAGGAAGAAGCGAAGGATTTGGCGCTGAACCTCCGTTCCGGCTCGCTTCCGGCGGGCGTCCAATACCTGGACGATCGCACGGTGGGTGCTACGCTGGGCAGCGATTCCATCCGCGACGGGATTATCAGCGGCATCGCGGGAGTAATCGCCGTGGTGACCATTATGCTGGTCTATTACAAAGGCAGCGGCATCAACGCCACGCTGGCGCTGATTTTGAACGCGATCATATTGGTCGCCGCGCTGAGTTACTTCGGCGCGGTTCTGACGCTGCCCGGAATCGCGGGCGTGATTTTAACCGTCGGTATGGCGGTAGATTCCAACGTCCTGATCTTCGAGCGTATCCGGGAGGAGCTTCGGGCCGGCAAAGCCGCCGTCGCCGCCATGGAGACGGGTTTCGGCAAGGCTCTGCTGACCATTATCGACACTCACGTCACCACCGTGGTTTCCTGCTGCTTCCTGTTCCTGTTTGGGACGGGGCCGGTGAAGGGATTCGCGATAACCCTGGTGATCGGTTTGGTGGCGAACCTGTTTACGGCCATCTTTGTTTCCAAGACCATCTTCTACTGGGAACTGGGGCGGCAGAGGACGGCGGTGAGACTCAGCATTTGAAGCGCACAGGTCAAGCGCACAGGCGCAAGTCCGTTGTGCGCGACTCGGGATTTGAAACGCACAGGCGCAAGTCCGTTGTGCGCGACTTTGAAAATGTTTTGTGATATTGTAGTTCACTGGCTGGAGGGCGGGCTTCAGCCCGCGCGAGGCTTTAGCCTCGCTCTGCGTGGTGGAGTTGAAGCGCCGTGCGGCGCGGCCGAAACTCCGTGGCGGACTAATCCGCCTCCGGCGGGAACTTTAGCACCCCGGCTGGTGTCAGTAGAACCAGGCCGGTAGTATAGGCTTAATGCAATTATTCAAAAACACGAACTTCGACTTCCTGGGAAAGAAGTGGTACTTCATCATTCTTTCCCTGGTGGTCACGGCGGCAGGCGTGGCTAGCCTCATTGCTAAAGGCGGACCGAGTTACGGAATCGACTTCAACAGCGGCGCGGAAGTCCGCGTCCGCTTCGACCAGGACCCCGAGCCGCTGGTGGCTAAGATCCGCTCCGAGCTGAACAAGAAAATGCGTGGCGAGATTTCCATCCAACGGCTCACCGGAACGCCCGAGCTGATCATCACCACGGAAGTCAAGCCGGACCAAAAAGAGTTGAACAACCGTGAGGCCACCGAGGAGGCGCTGCTGGCGGTTTTCGGCGATCAAGGCGGGAGGCTCGCGCTCAACAGCTCGTCCCCCAGCCAGTTGGCGGATAAGCTGCGCGATCCGTTGCTCCAGGCCGGCGTGCCCATTTCTGAACAGCAGCTTCTGGATCTCGCCTCCGCCATCCAATCCTACCGGACTTCGCATGGCGGCATTATCCGTTCGTTCAATGAACTGGCGAAAGTTCCGGGTGTAACGCCCCAGGTGATCGATGCGTTAAACAAGGAGTGTGTTCCGGGCCACTTCACCATCCTGTCGTCCGCTGTCGTCGGGCCGAAGGTCGGCTACGAGCTGCGGCATCAAGCGATTCTGGCCACGCTATACGCGCTTGGCGGGATGCTGGTCTACATCGCTTTTCGATTCGAATGGATTTACGGTACTGCCGCGGTGGTCGCGGTATTTCACGACACGATTATCACGATCGGATTGTTTTCTCTGTTCAACAAACAGATCGACCTGACCGTCGTGGCCGCGCTACTCACCCTGGTCGGTTACTCCATGAACGACACGATTGTGGTTTTCGATCGAATCAGGGAGAATCTGAAGCTGATGCGGCGCGAGAAGTTCGAGACGCTGGTCAATATCAGCGTCAATCAGACCTTGAGCCGGACGGTGATGACCAGCGGCCTGACGCTGCTGACGGCGCTTTCGCTGTGGCTGTTTGGCGGGCAGGTGCTGAATGGGTTTTCGTTTGCGCTAGTCTGGGGGATCATTTTCGGCACCTATTCTTCGGTGTTCATCGCGAGCCCGTTGGTGATCTTCTGGCAGGATTTTTTGGAATCGAGAAAGAAAAAGAAGGCGCCCGCGCCAGTGAAAAGCGTGAGGGAGCCCGCGGTGCCGGGGCGAAAGGCGGGGAGAGGCTAACGGCGCGATGAGCGCACAGCGAATGCGGCGTGCGCGAGTGAAGGATCTGAAGCGTGAGGAGCGGTAAAGGGAGATAAGAGCATGGCGGAAATGTTCAGACAAACCTTCGTGGACGGCGTGGGGAAAACCCATAAGAGTTGGTCGGTGACTTTATCGTTCATTGTGCAGATGTTCGCGGTGGGCGTCTTGATTCTCCTACCGCTCATCTTCACCGACGTGCTTCCCAAGGCGCAGTTGGTGAGCTTTTTGACCGCACCTCCTCCGCCTCCCCCTCCGCCTCCCCCTCCTCCTCCCGTCCAGAAGGTTGTTGTGAAACAGGCCCCGCGCCAGTTCGACGCGAACCGTCTGCAGGCCCCGAAGGCAATTCCAAAACAGGTTGCGGTCATTGTGGAAGACACGTCAGCCCCCCTCACATCCGGGGGAGGCGGCGTACAGGGCGGCATCCCCGGGGGAATAGGCATTCCCGGATTGACCGGATTGGGGGGCGCCGCGCCGCCGCCGCCTCCTCCTCCTCCGAAAGTGGTGGAAGTGAAGCCCGCCACTCCGCAGCGCATCCGCGTGGGCGGACAAGTTCAAGTTTCGAAGCTTGTTAAGAAGATCGTTCCCAGTTATCCGCCGCTCGCCAAGCAGGCGCGCATTCAGGGAACCGTTAAGTTTACCGCCGTCATCGGCAAGGACGGCACGATTCAGAATCTGACGCTGGTAAGTGGGCATCCGCTGCTGGTGCAGGCCGCGCAAGACGCGGTGAAGCAATGGATCTACCAGCCCACGCTTCTGAATCAGGAACCGGTGGAAGTGCTCACCGAGATCGATGTGAATTTTACTTTAAGTAACTAAGCAAGGGCGGCCTTGGGCCGGTCGGGCTTAATTTCAACTCGCAGGAGAAAAACATGTTGTTTACCTTCCAAGTATGGGCTTTCGCTCTCTTACAAGAGGGGAGCCCCGCAATCAGCTTTGACATACGTGCCATGCTGCATCAGATGAGCTGGCTGGCCCTCTGCGTCGTGTTCGCGCTGTTCATTATGTCGGCGTGGTCCATCGGCGTAATGATCGATCGCGTCATTGCTTTCAACGGCGCCCGGAATCAGTCGCGGCAATTCGCCCCGGCTGTGGCGGGCGCGCTGCGCGCCAAGAATTTGGACGAAGCCATCAAGATCGCCGACCGGTTTGGCAAGAGCCATCTGGCGAAGGTCGTCGTGGCGGGTCTGCAGGAATTCAAGGCGCACAAGGATAGCACGGAAATTTCGGGCGAAGAGATCGAGGCTTCCAAGCGCGCCCTGGAACGCGCCGAGGCGATCGTCCACGCCGAGCTAAAGCGCGGCATCTCGACGCTGGCCACCATCGGCTCCACATCCCCCTTCGTGGGACTGTTCGGAACCGTGATCGGCATTATCAACGCGTTCAAGGGAATCTCTTCGGAGAAGTCGGTCGGATTGGGCGCCGTCGCGGGTGGAATTTCGGAAGCCCTGGTCACCACCGCCGTAGGCTTGTTCGTGGCCATCCCGGCTGTCTGGATGTACAACTACTTCACCAATCGCGTGGAGGCGTTCGACGTCGAGATGGGCAACTCCAGCTCCGAGTTGGTGGATTACTTCCTGAAGCAGACGCAAGCGCGGGTAGCGGCGGGAAAGTAGGACAAGCTTCCGCTTTGTCCTCTGCGAGTTGAATGGATAGGACAAGCTTCACGCTTGTCCTATCCAAAAGGATGAAATATGGAGAAAAAGAAAGCACCTCCGGTAGTGGCCGACATCAACGTGACGCCCATGGTGGACGTGATGCTCGTGCTGCTGATCATCTTCATGGTGATCACTCCGCTGCTCACCAAAGGCCAGGACGTCGAAAAATACCGCTCCAAGAACGCGATCGCCATGAAGGACGCCGACAAGGATGACACGATTTTGGTGGCGGTGACGCGCAACGGCCAAGTTTTCCTGAGCCCCGGCAACAAGCAAATGACGGCGGACGATCTGCCAGGCAAAGTCCGGGATCTGCTCACCAACAAACTCGATAAAACGGTATATATCAAGGCCGACCGCCGCGCCAAATACGAAGCGGTCGAAGACGTAGTCGACAACCTGCGCGCGGCCGGCGTGGATCAGCTCGGGCTGCTGACTGAGCAGTCAAGTCCCAATCAGTTGGGCGCAGCCCAGAATTAACAGAGCCGCGACCGCAAGGGAGCGGAAAGGTTCAAAGAGGAGATTTTTCTATGTCAATGCAAGTGGGAGCAAGCGGAGGCTCCAAGTGCGACATTAACGTCACGCCGTTGATTGACGTGCTTCTGGTACTGCTGATCATCTTCATGGTGATCACGCCGTTGACGCCGCACGGATTGGATGCGTTGGCGCCTCAGCCGCCGCCGCCTAATGCGCCGCCTCCGCCGCCGGATCAGGATCGCACGGTGGTGATCGTCATCAACAAGGACCACACCATCCAGCTCAATCAGGATCCGCCAATCGACGAGGCCACGCTTCAGCAACGGCTGGTGGATATCTTCAAGACGCGAGCTGAGCGAGTGGTGTTCGTCAAGGGCGACAAGGATCTGGAGTTCGAATCTGTAGCTAAGGCCATCGATATCGCTAAGGGAGCTGGTATCGATAAGGTCGGGTTAATGACGCCGAAGATCGAGGCGGGACAGTAGAGCAGGCTTCAGCCTGCAACGGGGGCTTCAGCCCCCGTCGGACTTGGGCTGAGCCTCCGTTGCAAGCTAAAGCTTGCTCCACCAAGAGCGGATGGAGAAAATTGGAGATATGCGTAAAGGATTCACAAGAGTCTTGGCCTGTTCGGCCGGTTTGATGGTTCTGTTCGGGGTGGGCTGCGACAAACTCAAGTCGCGCGACCACATCAATCAGGGCATCGCCGCGTACAAGAACGCTAAATACAACGACGCGGTGGAGCACTTCAAGCAAGCCGTCGCGCTCGATCCCACGAATAATAACGCGCAGCTTTATTTGGCCACCGCCTACATGATCCAATGGATTCCCGGCGCTGAATCGCCCGAGAACACCGAATTCGCCGCCAAGGCCAAGGACGAGTTCTCGAAGGTTCTCGACAAGGATCCCAACGATAGGGTCGCACTGGCGTCGCTCGCGTCGCTGGCCTACAACCAGGCGACCTCGCTTCCGCAGGATCAGAAGTTCGCGAAATTCGACGAGGCCGCGGAGTGGAACAAGAAACTGATCGCCGCGGATCCTCAGAACAAGGAAGCTTATTACAGCCTGGCGGCGATGGATTACTGGCGCTACCATCCGGCGTTGATGCTCGCCGAAGTCGATTCGCATATGCGGCCCGAAGATCCCGGTCCGCTGAAGGATAAGAAAGCGCGCGAAGCCTTGATGTCCAAATACTCCAGCACCATTGACGATGGCCTTTCGAATCTCAACAAGGCGCTGGACATCGATAAGGATTACGACGACGCAATGGTCTATTTGAACCTGCTGCTCCGTGAAAGAGCCAAGCTGGCCGAAGACAAGGGCGACTACGCCAAGCAAGTGCAAATCGCCGACGACTGGCTGGATAAGGCCATGGCTATGCGGAAACTCAAGGCCGAGAAAGCGTCCAAGCAGACCGGCGGCGGCATTGTGGAAGGTAACTAGCGGACAAAACTCCAGTTTGTCCATATAGAGATCTACGACGCGGGAGAAAACCTGCCCCCATATCTCGACTGGGCGAAAGCCAACCGCCCGGGACACGAGATTCAGCGTGTTAACGTGGATTTTCCGGTTGAGCTGCTCCGTGCGATCGACCGCAAGGCGAAGCGCGCCACCAGAAACCGAATCCCGTTATGCCCGATCCCGCGTACGACCACAAACAGATCGAGCTGAAGTGGCAGGATCGCCTGCGCGATCCCGCGCTCTATCGCGCCGATCCGGATTCCTCGGCCCCCAAATATTACGTGGTTGAAATGCTGCCGTACCCTAGCGGACGGCTGCACATGGGCCACGTCCGCAACTATTCCATCGGTGACGCGCTGGCGCGTTACATGTGGATGCGCGGCTACAACGTGCAGCACCCCATGGGTTGGGACGCCTTCGGGCTGCCCGCTGAGAACGCCGCCATCGCGCGCGGGCGCCATCCGCGCGAGTGGACGCTCTCCAACCTCGCGGAAATGAAGCGGCAGATGCACCGCATGGGGTTCGCTTACGACTGGGACCTCGAAATCGCCACCTGCGAGCCTGAATATTACCGCTGGAACCAATGGTTCTTTCTGAAAATGCTGGCGCGTGGCCTGGCCTATCGCAAGAAGGCGCTGGTGAACTGGTGCCCGCAATGCGCGACCGTTCTGGCGAATGAGCAGGTGGTGGAGGGTTGCTGCTGGCGGCACGAGAATACGCCCGTCGAGCAGCGCGCGCTGGAACAGTGGTTCTGGAAAATCACCGCCTACGCGGACGAATTGTTGCGCGATATGCAGCAGCTTGAGGGCGGCTGGCCGGAGCGCGTTCTCACCATGCAGCGGAATTGGATCGGCCGCTCGGAGGGTTCGGAGATCGATTTCGCGCTGGCCGATTCCGGCGAACAGATTCGCGTCTTCACCACCCGCGTCGACACCATTTATGGAGCGACATGCGTCATTCTCGCGCCGGAGCATCCGCTGGCGTCGAAGCTTCTGAATGAGGAAGGGAGAGCGCGCGCCAAGCACATGATCGACGGACGCGCACAGAAAGATCGCGGCGATATCGAAAAAGACGGTTATTTTACCGGCCATTACGCGATCAATCCTTACAACGGCGACCAAGTTCCCGTGTGGATCGGGAATTTCGTGCTGATGGAATACGGGACCGGCGCGATCATGGCGGTTCCAGCTCACGACGATCGCGATTTCGATTTTTGCAAGACGTTCGGCGTTCCCATCCGGTCCGTGATCCGGCCGGTGGACGGAGAACTGGACGAGAATCCCAAGGCCGCGTTCACGGAAGACGGAATCGTGGAACGCTCCGGCGAATTCAGCGGACTTGCCAGCGCCGACGCGCGATCCAGGATGAACCAACGCGCCGAGCGCGAAGGCTTTGGCAAAGCCGCCATCACTTACCGGCTCAAGGATTGGGGCATCTCGCGGCAGCGCTACTGGGGTACCCCCATTCCGGTGATTCATTGCCCCGATTGCGGAGTGGTACCGATTCCGGAGAAAGATCTGCCGGTGTTGTTGCCGCACGATGTGAATCTGACCGGGCAAGGGCAATCGCCCTTGGTCAACGCGGCCGAGTTCATTAACGCGACGTGTCCCAAGTGCGGCGGCCCGGCGCGGCGCGAGAGCGACACGATGGATACGTTTGTCGATTCCTCCTGGTACTTCTACCGGTATCTGGATCCGCATAACGACCAAGCGCCCTTCGATTCCGCTCTCGTGGCGAAATGGTTTCCGATGGATCAGTACATCGGAGGCGTTACCCACGCGATTCTTCATTTGCTCTATTCGCGGTTCTTCACCAAAGTAATGCGCGATCTGGGGTTAATCGTCAACGGCGAACCGGCAGCCAATCTGTTCACTCAAGGGATGGTGTTGGGGCATGACGGCACGGCCATGTCGAAATCCAAGGGCAACATCGTAGATCCCGAGGAAATGATCGACAAATACGGCGCCGATACCTGCCGTCTGTTCGTACTGTTCGCTGCCCCGCCCGAGAAAGATATGCCGTGGATCGAAGCCGGCGTGGGCGGGCTGCGCCGTTTCTTGGATCGCGTTCATCGCTTCGTCATGCGCAATCTGGATCGCGGCGGAGCGGGCGACGCGGGGTCCGACCGGCGCGCGCTCCGGAAATTGCATCAGACCATCCGTAAAATAACGGAGGATTTTACAAATCGCTGGCACTTTAATACATCCATTGCCGCGTTAATGGAGTTGATGAACGACCTGTATGCAGAAGAAGAGGGGCTTTCGCGCGCCGCCCTCGATCAGATCCTTCCGTCCATTCCGTTGCTGCTGGGCCCGTTCGCGCCGTACCTGGCCGAGGAGTTGTGGGAGGCGATGGGACGGAAGGGTCCCGTGTTTCGCCAGTCCTGGCCGTCCTATGACGAAGAACTGGCCAAGGAAGACGCCGCCGAAGTGGTGTTGCAGGTGAACGGGAAGCTGCGCGGCCGCATCTTCGTGCGTTTCGGCGCCAGCAACGAGGAACTGGAGAAAGCCGCGCTCTCCGATCCCAAGCTTCAGCCGTTTCTCTCCGGCAAACAGGTGGTGAAGGTGATCGTGGTGCCGGATAAGCTGGTGAACATCGTGGTAAGGTGAGGCGTGATCTCGGTCCAGGAGTACCTTTCAACTGTTTATCGGCCCGATTGCGATTACGTCGACGGTCAGGTTCTCGAGCGAAACTTCGGCGATGCGGATCATGCTTGGCTGCTCGGTGCGCTGGCGTCCTATCTGCACGTCCGTCGTAAGGAGTGGAATATCGCGGTTCTGATCGGCATACGCATTCGTGTGCAGCCTGAGCGGTTCCGCGTCCCGGATATCGGGGTTGTCCTTGGCAGGCCGGACGAACAGATCTTGACGAAACCCCCCTTCCTCTGCATCGAGATTTTATCGCCCGAAGATCGCTGGAGCAGTGTGGAGGCGCGCATCAAGGATTTCATCGCCATGGGGGTTTCCTATGTCTGGGTGCTCGATCCGCAAACCAAAGCGGCCTTCATCGAGACGCCCGCGGATGGTCTGCGCGAAGTCAACGACGGCTTTCTGCGGACGGAAAATCCGTCGTTCATTGTTCCGCTCAGCGAATTTTTCTAGATTGACCGACGAATTTTTCATGCGCCAGGCGCTCGAGTTAGCGCGCGAAGCCGCGGCCGCGGGCGAAGTTCCCGCCGGCGCGGTGGTGGTGCGGCACGGCGAAATCCTGGGCCGCGGACACAATTCCCCGATCGGCTCCCGCGATCCCACCGCTCACGCGGAAATTCTCGCGCTGCGGCAGGCAGCGGCCGCGCTCGGCAACTACCGTTTGGAAGGCGCGACGCTCTATAGCACCCTGGAGCCTTGCGTGATGTGCGCTGGAGCGCTGGTCGCCGCGCGCGTTGACCGCTTGGTCTTCGGGGCGCGGGACCTGCGTTTCGGCGGAGTGCGAAGCAAATTCCGGCTCGCCGACACGGAGATTCTTAATCATCGCGTGACGATTTCGGAAGGCGTGTTGGGAGCCGAATGCGCGGAGCTCATCCAGAGTTTCTTCGAACGGAGAAGAAGCTGAGGCGGAATCAATCGCCGCACCATGAATCGGATTTATTGAAATATTATTTAGGAATCGATCTCGGTTCGCCTCCCAGAATCCGATCGTCGGTAACGATGTAGCAGTGGGCCGTGCTCTTCATGGACACCACGATCTTAGCATGTTCATCCTCCCGCGCAATAAAGGCCGTCGGCAGCTTCTGGTAATGTAGAGGAAACTGAACGTTTCCTTCCAGAGCTGGCAAGCCGTTGTGAGCCTCATTGCGGCCGTGCTTGGGCTGCCCGCGCTGCTCGTGGCGGCCCGAGCGGCATACCGCGCCCTTCGCGCGTCCCGGCTGAAGCGGCCAGCCGCCTTCGAACTCCCAGCGATCCCCGATGCGTCTGAGATCTATGACGATTCCGTGCCGGACCTGGACGTTCAGATGGCGGGCCGCGATCGCGACACCGACGATTTCGTCCAGCTCGTGAAAGACAGTTCCCTGGTTTTTCTAAAAGGGGACTCCGGCGCAGGCAAATCGACCTTTCTCAAGCTCGGCCTGGGCCGCGGCCTTTACCATTCCCGGGAATGGCTGCCGATCTATGTCGATTCGTGGCGCTCCGATTGGCGTGACGGACCGTGGACGACGCTGTTCGACGCCCTTTCGCTTGCGTTGAGGACCGTGTCCGACGACGAGAGGAAGCGAATCGCAGAACGGTTGTCGCCCGGTGCCCAGGATGCTGGAATTTTGTTCAACGACTCCCTGAAGCTCTTTGACGTGCTTCGCCACATCCGCCCGGCCACCGGACGTCGGCCTGTGATCCTCTTCGATCAGCTCGACACCTATATTGACCGGTTTGAATCCAATTTGGTCATGCCGGATACCAACCGTTCGCTGGACCCCGACGAGTTGTGCAGGCGCAACGAATTTTGGGCCCACGTCCGCGACCTATGCCAGGATCCCGACCCCGTGCACTGCGTCGTCGCCGCGAGCTCCGACAGCCCACGCATCGAATGTTTCCAGTTCGCGCGGTTCCACTCCCGTCCTTTGCCGAATCTATCTCAAGCTGCGGCGTTCGAGCTCATACAGAGGTTGGGGAGGGACGCCGTCGCTAATCCGGAGAACGGTTTCGACGAACTGAGCCAGCGCCTGGCGGCAAAGCTGGCACGGAGGGGCCAGTCCGTCCTCGCGATTGAATTGCGCGTGGTGCTGGCCGGCTTAGCATCGCCGAACACGAGGCTCACCCCAAGCCAGCTCGAAAGGGCAGGAGGCACCGACGGCCTGGCGGCAGAATGGCTCAGCCATCAAATTGCGGAAGCGCAGCTCGATCAACGCGGGGTGGTCGCCCTCCTCCTTCAAATGGTGGACCGGGCGCAGCGCCAGACCATGCCTGTACCGCCTCCTCGAGAGATTCGGTACAGCGGCGATCTCTATGAGTGTCTGCGAGAGCTTGAACAGAGGCGCGTGTTGCGCGTGCGTTTTCGCGGAAGCTCCGAGGAGGAGTGGCAGCTCTACCACGGCTACCTCGCAGGCGCGGTCCTCGGATTGGAGCCAAGCCTCGCAAAATGGCGCATCTATCTGGAGCGTGCCGATCAAGAATTCCGGGAAGCCTCCTGGACGCGCAAATGGGCGCGCCTGATCCCGCCGGTGAAGCAAATAGCCCTGCTTTGGAACCGCATGCGTGGGCGTGTTTACTACGGCGAGCAAGCGGCCTTTGCGCGCATCAGCGCTGCGCGCCTTCTGGTGAACGTCGTCACCGTCGCCGCTGCGCTCGGCTTTTTCACCTGGTCCTTCTGGTCCGCCAACACCTCCAATGAGAGGCTACTTAGCGAATACGAATCCGAGGCAGCGCGACAGGAAGCGTTGTGGAAATTAGCAGCCGTAAAGCCGGCCGTGAAGATCGACTTCCTCGACAAGCTATCGTCCCGCCCTGCAACGGTTCGGTTGCTCGATGATCGTATCACCGCCGCCCTGGGATTACGATCCGACGTCCGGAACGCCGCCCAGCGCCTGCTGATATCAAGCCAGGCTTGCAGCGCCCGGTTCTCCGAAAACGCCTGTGCAGCGCTGGCGACGTTCGTGGATCGGCCGGAAGTGTCCGCATACGCGGCTCAGCAGATTCTCGATCGGCTAAAACGCGGAAACGGGGAGGATGTCTTCGGGACGGGGTTCGCGCTGGCCCCCCTCGCGAGGGGGTCGACGAGGGATTTTGCAGGAGAGGGTGCCCGCGCCTTACTTGACACTTCGAAACGTCATCTCAAGGATAATAACGGGCTTGCTGCATTGGTGCTGGCACCCCTCGCGGGGGAGGTGCATAACGAGTCCGCCGCCGCGGTCGGACGGGAGATTCTAGAGCAGTTGCAGGCCGAGAAGGACGACAACATTGCAACGGCGCGGTTCGAGCTATCGCCCGCGGTCTTAATGACCAACGCGCTCGCCTCGCTCGGCCCAAAAACAGAAAAGGATTTCGCCGGCCCTGCAGCCCAGCAGATCGTTCAACGTCTGGAGAGTGAAAAGAACAATGTCCTAGCTGCCGCACTCGGAATCGCCCTGGCCTCGCTCGGCCAAAGAACGCAGGGAGACCTCGCCGAGAGAGGAGCCCGGAACATTCTGGATCGCCTGAAGAAGGAGAATAGCGACCACGTGGCGGCTGGGCTTGGCGGCGCGCTGGCTGCGCTCGCCAAGGAGGCACACAGCGACTTTGCTGTCGAGGGCGCGAAGGAGATCCTGGGCCGCTTGCGGAAGACGCAGGACGGAGGTGCCGCGGCCGACCTCGGGAGTGCGCTGGCCCTACTCACCGACCAAGCGAAAGGCGACTTCGCCGAGAAGGGCGCCCGGCAGATCTTGGGCCGCCTCGGGAGGGAAAAGGGCGACCTTGAGGCGGCTCAGCTCGCCGGTGCCCTGGCCCTCCTAGCCAGCGGGGCACGGAGCGATCTGGCTGCCGAAGCTACCCCGCTGATGCTCGCGCGCCTCAACAGTAGCCTTTATTCCGGCCTGTTCGCCAACGCCCTTACCTCGTTTGCCGACCATAATCAAATTCCCGTGCTGGTCGACTTCCTGAAGTGGCCCGTTCGCCTCCTCAACCGGGATCGGGTCGTCGAAAAAATCCTGAAGCTTCAGGACGTTCCGCTCGAGCGGTTCGGCTTTTTCGGAGGGCAGGGGAACTACACCGCCCATTTTTGGCAATTCGCCGACTGGGCGCGGGCGCAAGAGGACGCGCAAGGTCACCTGCTCGACATCGACGGCCCTCCCGTTGGCCCGCAGCATCTCGCGGAACGATTTGGCAGCCTGTTCCCGAAGTAGGGTCGGCTAGAAACCAGCGGCGCGAATCCAGAAGCTTTCTGTCCATTTCGCCCCGCCAGCGACGGTTTGCAGCTCGGGATATTTGCCGGCGTGATTCAGATTAATCGCGTTGGTGATGCCCGCCATAGGCTCGAAACAGATGAAATCGCGCGGCGAGCCGTCGGCGTTATTCGGCTCCCAAACCACGGACGCTTGATATTTCGGCCCGAAGATGGCCTCTACCTTCTTGCCTCGGGACTCAATATAGAAATGGGCTCGCTGCTGTGAATCGCGCTCTAAATCGACGAAGCCGTCGTCCAGGGTCCTGCCTTTCAACGGGAACGGGTCGGGCAGATCCATCGGCTTGTACTCGCCGGTGGGAATCAGCCGCGAATCCGCAATCACCCGCCGCCGCGCCGGGATATGGCCCACCCATTCGTCGCGTGGGACGTTCGGGATTCTGTAAAACGGATGGAATCCGATGGCGACGGGCATTGTTTCGGCGCCGGTGTTCGAGACCGTTATCCTCACTTCCAGCTCGCCATTCGACAATCGATACATCATTTCGTATTCGTGCGCGAACGGCCACTGCTTCATCAGTTCGGGATATTTCCAGAACTCCAATTTGCTCGTGACATGCGCGGAATTATTGTCTGCCGCCGTTTCGGTCACTTTCCAGAACGCGGAATACCGAACAAGGCCGTGAATCGGCGTCTCACCGCTTACATTTCCCAACTGCATATCGAAGCGGTATTCCTTCCCGTTCGCCCAAAATCCTTGCGGGTCCAGCCGGTTCGCCCACGGGGCGAGAAACGGAACACCGTTCATCTGCGGCTGCGGCGCTTTTTGAAACTCCGAGACATCGGCATAAGGAAACCACAGGATATTTTGTCCATGCACTTTCATCTCATACGCCGTGTTGCCGATGGAGGGCGCGATGGAAACCTCGACCCCCCGTGCGGAATCGGTCAATCGCACGATAGAAACCCCATGCTCGGCGATCCGCTCGGCCTTGTAATTTTGAGCTTGTGACATGACCGCTATCCCCGCAAGCGCCAGCGCACATCTCATAGGTTCACATTAATACAACAGAAACGGCTCGCGCCTTTTGAGATATGCGGCAACGTCTTCGGCCAACTGGCGCTCGATCATAGTCGGATCCGTTCCCGCCTTCATCGCATCCATCGTTCTTCGATTCCCGATCAACAACCGGTCCCGCTCCAGATCGATCGTGCCGGGATAGAGCCGGTTCAACGCGAAGGTGATTTCCAAACCCAACCGAACCGAGTTAAACCCCTCCCGATTCACGATCACGAAGCGCACTCCTTCAATGGTTTTGCCTTTGAAGACCGAATCGCTGGGTTGGAAACGCGTCGGATAAACTCGCACGCCGGGAATCGAGCGGCCATTCAAATATTCCGCCAAGGCCACGCCCCGAATCCAGTCCGCGCCGATCTGCTCGAACGGCGCGTCCGTGCCGCGGCCGACGGAAAGGTTGCCGGAAGCTTCCAGCATGGCCACGCCCGGATAGAGCGTCGCGGCGTTGAGACTCCGCATATTCGGCGAAGGATCGATCCACCCGAGGCCCGTCGAATCGAACCAATCGCCGCGCGCCCAATTCTTCATCTTGATCACATGAAGATCCGCGCCCAGCTTCTTTTCCGCATTCGCCATTGTCGCTAATTCGCCGAGGGTCAGGCCATGGCGGATGGGTAGTGCATAGCAACCGATCGATCCTACCAGGTCCGGATCTAGCAGTGGTCCTTCCACATGCATCCCCGTAATCGGGTTCGGCCGGTCCAGAACGTAAAACGGGGTTTTCGTTGCGGCAACGCGCTCCAGCGCGGAAACCATCGTGCAACTGTAGGTATAGAAGCGGGCGCCCACATCCTGCATGTCGAACACCAACGCGTCCACTCCACGGAGCATCTCCGGTGTCATGCGAAAACGGCTGTTTTGATAGAGGCTCCAGACCGGCAGTCCGGTCAATTCATCTTTGGAATCGGCGATATTGGGCTGATCGAGGTTTCCGTTAATGCCGTGCTCGGCGGAAAACAGAGCGACCACGTCGATCCCCGCCTCTCGCATGGCATCGACGTTCCGCCTGCCCGAATAGTCGATTCCGGTTTGATTCGTGATCAGGCCCACGCGCTTGCCCCGAAGCGGCGCGAAGTTCTGCTGTTCGAGGACATCCAGACCGGTTTCCACCCTGCGATTCGGCGGTGCGCCGACCGCGGCTGCGACCATCGTTCCGATGCTGCGCCGGAGCGGGGAAAGATTTTTGCCGGCCTTCGGATGCACGGCGTTCGTCAGCAGAATCACGTAGGTCTGCGAGGACGGGTCGATCCACATCGATGTGCCGGTGAAGCCCGTGTGGCCATAGGATCCGACGGGAAACAATTCGCCGCGCGGCGCCGAATAAGGCGAGTCGATATCCCATCCCAGACCTCGCAGCACGCTTTGGCCTGGCGGAGAGGAAGGCTTTGTGAACTCCGCCACCGTGAGCGGGGAAAAAATCGGCTGGCCCCGATCCAGCATCATTTGAGCGAATCGGGCCAGATCGGACGCGGTGGAAAACAAACCCGCGTGCCCCGCGACGCCTCCCATATAGCGAGCGGTGGGATCGTGAACTACGCCGCGGAATGGCTCGCCGGTGGCCGCATCGATCTCGGTTGGCGCAATGCGCGCACGCAGCGAAGCGGGCGGCCGGAACATTGTGTCCCGCATCCCGAGCGGCTCGAAAATCTGCTTTCGAGCGAATTCTTCCAAGGGTTCGCCGCTCACCCGCCGCACAATTTCGCCGAGCAGCTCGAAATCGATGTCGCTATACACGAATCGCTCGCCTCGGGGACCCGCGGGTTTGTCGTGCAGCGCCTTGGCGATGCCGGTATCATATCCGCTCCACGGTGGTGTGAGATCCAGGTCGGGCCGCAGTCCCGAAAAATGCGTGAGCAGATCGCGAACGGTGACGGCGCTCTGGCCATTTTGAAATTCCGGAAGGTAAGCGGTTATCGGATCGCCCAGCCGGATTTTGCCCTGCTCGAACAACTTCATGATGGCCGGCGTAGTGGCAACCACCTTGGTTAGTGAGGCGACGTCGAAAATCGTGTCGATTGTCATCGGCTCGTGCGCGGGCACGAGCGCTCGATTGCCGTAGGCCTTTCGATGAACGATAGTTCCCTCGTGCCCCACTACCAGCACCGCGCCGGGAATCAACCCGTCGCGAATGGCCTGCTCAATCCGCCGATCCAGCGCCGCCGAGCCCGGGAAAGTCTCCTGCGCCAACGCGGCGGCAGACCAACAGAGCGCGAGCACCGAAAGCGCGAACGTGTAGGGCACGCGGTTGCCATTACTGTAGCACGACAGCACTACGTGACCGGTGGGGCGGACAATCTTGCCCGCCCCTCTAGGAGCCTTCTATTTGCATCGGTTTGCGAGCCCCTTCTCGCGCCACTTGCGATGGCAGTTGAGGCATGCCGTATTTAGCGTATCGGAGGCCTCAATCATGGTGTCCTGGTTCTTGGATTGGGCTGCCTTAAAAGCCTTCATTCCGGCATCCCGAAGCTCCTCAACGAATTTCGGCCAGTCCGGATCATTCATTGGAACAGGCACACCATTCGCGCACACGCGCCCGGGGATCAAAAGGAGATTGGCGGAATCGGCCAGGGCGAGTGCCGCATTTTCTACAGCCACCCAACCTCCGAAGGTGCTGACCAGGGGATCGGTCGCCAATGAGGGATCCTGGCCGCGGGGTAGCTTCGCATCCGCTGGATTGTCGTTTTGCGAAGAGAAAACCACGTTGGCTTCTGGATACAGGGTGCCCCGCATCATCTGGAGCAGATTGGACGGAACCTGCATCGTTGGCGGCGCCGGTTTGGCGGGCGCCGGGCCTTTCGAATCCGTTTGCGCGGTCAGGGACAGGCCCAAAAGGGCCAGCACTGCGGTGGGAGTCAAAACCAGTCTGCGCATTCAAGCGTCCGGCGAAAGATAAGCCCACAGGCTCTCGAAGGCGCGGCGGATGAATTCGTCAGGGTTGCCCATCTTGGCCTCGTACTCCTTGGCCGGCTTGGCCTCGACCGCCTCTGTCGGGCCGCGGCCCTTATTCAGCATCTGAGCCAGACGGTCGTAGATGGTTCCGTACATATCGACCTGCGCGGCGATGTCGGCAGAGCTAAGTACGGGACCGACCGCGGGAACGATCTTCGTGTCGCGGTTCGCCACGCTCTGGATGCGTTGAAGTCCGCCGACGATGCCGCCGATCCAGCCTCCGGTCCAATAGTCGACGAAGGGCCAGCCCTGTCCGTAGGCGGCTCCGCCCACTGCCAGGACGTTCTGCTCCGGGAAGTAGACGTAGAGATCGCCGTCCGTGTGGGCCGCGTCGGAGATGTAGCCGTAGCGGACTCCAGAATCGAGGGCGCCTTTGTCGTAGAAGGTCTTATTGGGTTGGGCGACCTTAGGGAGCTTTTTGAATTTCTGTCCGTTCCAAGGCCAGGTGATGTTTTGCGTGAGCCACAGCCGCGTGTTTTCGTGCGCAATAATCGTGGCGCCGGCCGTGCCGAGCCGCTCGTTGGAGCCGGTCTGCTCGGGATGCCAGTGCGTGTTGAACAACGTGTGAACCTTGCCGCCGCCGTTCGGAAGCGCGGCGACCGCCTTCAGCACGGCATCCGAGCCGCCCGCCGATCCGCCGTCTACAAGTAGCACGCCATCGCCGCTGGTGTGCGCGACCACGGAGGCTTCGCCCGGAACGCGAACAATGTAGAGGTCCCCGGCGAGCTTTACATTGCCGGACGCTTCGGGGCCGGGCGCTTCGGCCGGCTGCTGCGGCGCTGCCTGTAGGCGAAACGCGGACCCGCCCAACACGATTCCGGAGGCGCCCGCCATCGCGGTTTTCAAGAGTTGGCGGCGCGTGGAATGCATCTCCCGCTATCTTATCTCAGAATTGCGAGGCAGCGCGCAGCACCCGGCGCGGGACCTTGTGCTCACCCGAACCCCTGACTCCCGGCCGCGCCGGGCTGCGTTGTGCGCTGAGTCAGTGGAGCGTCATGCGGTGGTTTATGCCGCTGGTCTATGCGGCTTTGGCGATCGGCTCCGGCCTCACGCGCGCCAGTCCGCAGCACTCCAACAGGCGAATCAGCGGCCAAGCGGGATCGAATTCCTTCCTTCGAAATTTCCGCGAGAACTTCGCCGCCGAGGGATGCTCATGGTGATTGTTGTGAAGTCCTTCCCCTCCCGTGAGCCACGCCACCAGCCTGATATTCGTCGCGGTGTTGTCGTAGTTGCGATAGCCGATCATGTGGCAAAAGCTGTTGACGGAGGAGTTGAGCAATACGTAAGCCACCATGTGAAACAGCAAGGCGCCGCACCCCAGAGCCATCCGAACATCGCCGCGAAAATCGCCAGGCCCCCCAGCAGGCCGTAACGGATCAGCGGGATCCTGTCCACCAGATCCGGACGATAGTCCGGCGTGTACTTCCGGATAGTGGCGGCATGACCGATCTCGCGCTTGTAGTAAAAATAATTTCCGAAAAACACCTTCCACAGACCAAACACGTAAGGGCTGTGGGGATCGCCTTCGCGGTCGGAAAGATGATGATGCTTACGATGAACCGCGACCCATTCGCGAGGCACTATCCCGGTAAAGAGGCTCAAATGCAGATGCATCAGATTCGCGATCGCCGGGTGCAGTTCCAGCCCGCGGTGGCACGAGGACCGGTGCAAGTAAATGGTTGTGAAAAGAACGGAGATTTGAAGAATTGCGACAGTGATAAGCAGCGTCCAGAAAAGGTGCATTCACGCTCCAAGATTTAGGCTGGCCGGTCGAAAGCTACCAGAAGCGACGCGTCTCCGCGCCGCCCGCAAAGCGCCGGGGACGCATCTGCTACTAGGAAATGAGGATCTTAAAAACGCGTAGCTCTGCTCATACTAACAGAATCGGCAGCATCCGGGAATACTGTACAGCATGGCTCAGAAATCATTACGGAGCCGCGACGGGGTGCCCTCTGGGCCGGGAGCGGTTACCGGCCTTGTACGCTGATTTTCGCGACTTGGCACTAGGCCGGTTCCGAAGTGAGCAACCGCGCCAGATCGGCGGCGCAGTCCGAGAATCGTTGGCTTTGTGCGAATCGTCGCGCGGCTTCGCCGATCCTTTTCCGCTCCCCTTCATCGGCAAGCAGTCCGGCGATGGCGGCGCGCAGTTCGCGCGGTTTGACCAGCGCTCCCAATGGCTCCCGCATCACCGCTCTCGCGCCATGGTGATCCAGGCAGACCGCCGGAAGGCCCGCGCCCAGCGCCTCCATCAACGTCAGTCCGTAGCTTTCGTGCCGCGATGGAAATACAAATAAGCTCGCCAGTGCGAAAAACATGCGTTTTCGCTCGCCCGTGACGTAGCCCGGAAAAATCACGCGAGTCCGCCGCAGTTTGGCCGCGCGTCTTTTCAGCTCCCGCAGATACGATTGGCCTCGCATGAACGCGGCGTCTCCGCAAACGAACCACCACAGCGGACGCGCGGGAAAATCGTCGCGCCGCTCCCATTCGCACAGAGCGTCCAGCAGCAGATCCAGCCCTTTCTCGGGCGAGATGCGGCTCAATGTCAGAAGAACCAGTGCGTCGCGCGGAACGCCGAATTCGCGCCGCAGGGGCTCGGGGTCCGCTGGCTCTCCCGATTCCCAGGCGCCCCATGGCAGGACCCCCCATGGCGACACATGGATTTTCTCGTGGGGACACGCGGGGTAACAGCGTAGCATCGTCTCGCGCATTCCCGGCGACGGCATTACCAGCCCGCGCGAATGCCGCACGCTCGCCGCTTGCTTCTCCCAGATCAATTTCGCGATATCCGGCAGAAGTCCGGCGAGGCGCGGATACCAGCGCACCGTCGTTTCCGGAGGGATCCAGCCGCGCAGGTAAATGTCCGCGATGTAGGCGACCACATCGACGTGATAGATGGTGTAGATCCGATAGCCGCGCTGGGCGAGTGCGTCAAAATCCGGCCCCTCGGAAACGTCGTTCGAAAGCACGACGGTTTCCGCGGGATTGTGTCGCAGGATCTCCTCGGTCGCGGCGCGCTCAAAGGCCCGGCAGAAACCGGCATAGGCACGCTCGGAAAACCCCACCAGATCACGCGCCGAGGGCGCGCCCGCGCCAAGAATGGCAGGCGTGATCAGGCGGAAGGGAAACGGCCTGGTTCTTTCCCACTCGGCGACCAAATGTTCGCACACCGCGGCCCCGCCTCCCAGCGGCTCGGGTTGGCCGGCGAATCCTCCGTGCGCCGCGGTATAGAGAATCATGCGTTAATATCCCACGCTACCCTTTTCGGCGGTTGCGCTTGGCGCGGTTTGGAAGGGAAATTGAGAAGGAGCTGGTGTAAGCTAGTCGTGGCTAATCCCTATAACAGAGGCCCACCCCCTCGCGATTTGCCCCCCATTGGACTAGAATCGTTACGAGGAGCTCCGAAATGTTCATCACCAAGAAGCACTTGTCGCGCCGCTCCGTGCTGCGCGGAGCCGGCGCCGCCGTCGCGCTGCCGCTGCTCGACGCCATGATTCCCGCCCGCACAGCCTTGGCGCAGACCGCGGCGAAACCAACGCTTCACATGGGATTCATTTACTTTCCTCACGGGGCAGTGCAAGCCAAGTGGACGCCAACCGGCACGGGCCCGATCGGCGAGTTCGGGGAAATCCTCAAACCGCTCGACAAATACAAGGCCATGACCACGGTGTTCAGCAACATCGATAATCAGGCGCCTGTGGGACCGGTTCACGCTCTTTCCCCCGGAACCTGGCTGAGCTGCGTTCATCCGGCCATCAGTCAGGAAGCGCATGGAGGAACCACCGCGGACCAGATCGCCGCTCAGCACATCGGCCAGGACACGCCGCTGCCGTCTCTCGAAGTCGCCACGGAAAACCACGGCGGCGGCGGATTCTGCGACCGCGATTACGGCTGCTCCTACTCCGGGACGATTTCGTTCCGCTCGCCCACCACGCCGCTGCCTATGGAGACCGACCCGCGCAAGTTGTTCATCCGCCTGTTCGGCCAGGGCGATAACGCGGCGGAGCGCTCCCGCTTGTCGAAACAATATTCTTCGCTGCTTGACATGGTGGGGGCGGAGGCCAAGGCTTTACAAAACGTCGTCGGACCTTCCGACAAGGCCGCGCTCTCCGATTACCTGGAAAGCGTGCGCGAAATCGAGCGCCGCATTCAGAAAATGGAGGCGCGCGATCTCTCCCACGTCAACATCCCCGACGCCCCCAAGGAAACGGCGCTGCAGTTCGATGCGCGCATCAACCTGCTGTTCGATCTGGTCACGCTGGCTTACCAGGCCAACATGACGCGCGTATTTTCGTTTATGGTTGCGGCCGAGGTCAGCGGCCAGACGTACAATCACATCGGCGTCCCCGACGCGTTCCATCCGCTTTCTCACCACAACAACGAGCAAGGGAAAATGGACCGCCTGGCGAAGGTGCAGACCTATCACACGCAGGTGTTCGCGAAATTTCTCGACAAGCTCGCCGCGATGCCGGATGGCGACGGCACCATGCTGGACCATTCGCTGTTCCTCTACGGAAGCAATATGAGCAACAGCAACGCGCACAATCATTACCCGCTGCCGACCTCGATCGTGGGCGGCTGGAAGACGGTCAAGGGCGGCCAGCACATCGTTCCGCCCGATCACACGCCGCTCGCCAACGTGCTGCTGACGATGCTGGACCGCGCGGGCGTTCCCCAGGACAACCTCGGCAACAGCACCGGCAAGCTGATGGAGGTTTAAACCACCATGAAAAATCTGGCGATCGCCGCGCTGGCGGCTCTGCCTGTGCTTGCGGCCGATGTCCAGAGCCTGGCTCCCACGCTCACGGCCGCGATTAAGTCGGGCCAGCGCGCAGCCGCTCTCGAGATGATCGCGAACCGGTCGGCCGATGTGAACGCGGCCGAGGCCGACGGCTCCACGGCTTTGCTGTGGGCCGCGAATCAGAACGATCCGGATCTGGTCGCTCGGTTGTTGAAAGCGGGCGCGAAGGCGAATGTCCAGAATCGGCTCGGATCGACGCCGCTCGCCGAAGCCGCCTTTAACGCGAATACCCAAATCATCAAAACGTTGCTGGACGCCGGAGCCGATCCTAACGTCCCGGGCACCGACGGGCAGACGCCGCTGATGCTGATCGCCCGCTCCACGAACGTCGAAGCCGCAAAGCTTCTGCTGGACCGAGGCGCGAATCCCAACGCGAAGGAGTCGCAGCGAGGACAAACGGCTCTGATGTGGGCCGCCGCGTCGAGCCAGGGCCCCATCATGCGCGAACTGCTGTCTCATGGCGCGGAGGTGGACGCGAAATCCACGGTCGATCTGATGACGCCGCTGGTCAGCGCAGAGCCGCGCGCCCAACCTCGTCCGCCGGGAGGAATGACGGCGATGCTGTTTTCCGCCCGCGAAGGCTGCATGGATTGCGTCAAGGCGCTCCTGGAGCGCGGCGCCAAGATCGATTTGCCCGATCCCGAGGGCGTCACGCCTTTGATCGCTTCGATTTTTAACACGCATTTCGACGTGGCGAAGTACCTGATCGAGAAAAACGCGAATGTCGACCGATGGGATTGGTGGGGCCGCAGCCCGCTGTATCTCGCGGTGGACTACAACACGCTGCCGCACGGCGGACGGCCGGACCAGCCGTCGCTCGATGAAACGCTGCCGATCGATATTATTCGCATGCTGCTTGACAGAGGAGCGAATCCGAACCCACAGTTGAAGCTTCTGCCGCCGTATCGCGCGACGGGCGCGGATCGGGGCGTGGATTCCATGCTGACGCTCGGCGCGACGCCTCTGCTGCGCGCGGCCAAGGCGCAGGATGCGCCGGCCATCAAGCTGCTGCTGGAACACGGCGCCATCGTCGATTTGCCGAACAGCCAGGGCATGACGCCCACGCTGGCGGCCTCTGGCATGGGGTCGAACGACGCTGACACTCGCGGCAATTTCTATTCGGCCGATATTCAAGAGCGCGCCATCGCGTCGCTCGATCTGGTGCTGCAGCATGGCGACGACGTGAACGGCCGCGCCGGCCGCCTGGAGCAAGCGCCCCTGCATGGCGCGGCGTTCTGGGGGTGGAATAAAGTCGTTGAGTATCTTTTGAGCAAAGGCGCGAATATAAATTTGACCGACGGGCGGGGCTTCACGGCGGTAGATTACGCGATGGGCCGCGCAGGCGGCAACAGCCGCGGCGGCCAGCGCATCGATGTGCATAAGGAAACCGCCGACCTGCTTACTGCCAAGGGCGGAATCGCAGGAACTCCAGTGCAACAAGGCGCTCGCCCAGCCGGACGTCCCGGACGTTAGCAGGCTGCTCCGGCAACGGTGGCCGCAGGCCGACGCGAACCAGCTCCGGACGCCATTTATTCCGTCACGTTGACCGTAACGTAGAGATCCCCTGGAACCTGTCGATCACCGCCACAGGTCGGGCACGTGCTGCGGAGTTTCCCCGACCCGTCGCAGCGAGGGCAGCTCAGCCTGATCGCGCCCCCAATCTGCGTCACCCTACCCTCACCGTGGCACTGCGGACAACTGACTTCGCCCTTACCCGAGCCGGTCCCGTGGCATGTTTCGCATCCATGGTGCGGCCCGTGTCCGCTAATCCGCAGCCGAGTCCCTGACTTGATTTTTGGGGGAATCTTCAGCCAGATTTTTTCGCCATCGGGAGTATCGATAAGCTTCTTAACGCCGGTATCTGCCTCCGCCCGGCTCATCGATAGCTGCACTTCAGTATGGTTGCCGGCCGGTTTCGGATCTGTTGTGGCTTTTCCAAACCAAGCGTTGAAGATGTCTTGGAAGCTGTCGGACCGAGAACTCGCCGGCCTAGTGGCGGGATTTGGCGGATCCGCCGCTGCTTTCGCGCCGAAGAACTGGGAAAAGTCGAAACCACCAAAGTCAAGCGCTGCTGCGGCTGCCGAGTCCGGCACCATAGCAGATGAGGGCAACTGAACCTGATTGAGGTCAACGGCGTCCAACACTTCTTTCCGATGGGTGCTCAAATCCTCCGCAGTGACGACCATCACGAGGGTCGGGTCTACAGCTGCGCTGAGCTGAATCTTCGGAATACCGCGCGGTGCCGGTTCGATACCATCTAACTTAAAAATACCCAGCGGCACGTTTTCTCCTGCCTTTGATCGCTCCCCGGCCCATAGCTTGATCTCCACAGATGATTGGTTGTCAGCCGCGGTTGAATAATCCTCGCTCGCCTGCGCGGGCAGGTTGGATCCTCGCCGTATGAGTGGTGTAGCCACACCGCCAAGAGTCTCGATCGAGATGGTGAATGGCAGCTTGGTTTGCACCGAGGCTGTTTCACCCGTCCGCCGCTGCTCCTGCTTCGTCTCCGCGACGGTCTTGGGTTGGGCAGCAGGCCCTGCCAGGATCCGCTCCAGAACCCGGATGAAGCTGTCCACATCACCGTGAAAGCTCTCAAAAGAGAAATGCCGCGCGTTCCCGCGGGCCAGAGAAGCAACATCCGAAGGGAGCTCGTCCTCCTCAGGTAGGGCGGCGTTATCGACCAAAATCGGGATAACACGAATGTTGCGCTCCAGTGCGGTAGCAATTTCCACTCGGACGAGATCGCGTGTGGGATCGAGATTGCGCTTACCTCGATCTCCAACGTCCAATAGCCAGCGTTCGCCAATCAAGGCGAGCAGCACGTCGCATCTGCCGACCACTTCCTTGATCGCCTGGACAAAATCGATGCCAGGTTCGATGTTGCTCACGTCCAGGAACACGTTCTCGGGACCCAAAACCGCCGCGAGGCGATCATACAGACGGCCAGCCGCCCACCTAGTGTCGCTGCGCCGATAACTGATGAAAACGCGAGCCGTGCGGTCCACGTTACTTGTCTGTCCGTACCACTTACGCTATCACGGTGATGAGAGTCCAAGCGGAATGGTTCGAAGCGGCCGAAGCTGCGGAGAAGAGGCAGGGGCGCCGCTGGTTTAGCTATGTCAATCCGGCTGCGGAGGACCAGCCGCCAGATCTACTGCAGCGGAACCAAGAAAAAGTGGTGCTCACGCTAGAAGGTCAATCTGGAATTGGTCAAGCAACGCGACTGGGCGCGGTTCTCGAAAAAGCCTGCGACGCACCTGGTGTTTGACCGCCGCGACCCATTGATCTTGAGAGTCGGGATCGCAAAACTCTAGTAAAGTGGAGGCCGTGCGGCACGCCAGAGCTGCATGAACCTTTACCGGTCCCCTACCAACTCTGCACGTGCTAAATTTTGGTGCATGGAGGCGACGTTTTATGAGGCATACTATCCAGGTCCGGATTTTCCGAGGTGAGCGGCAGTACGTAGCCGAGTGTCTGGACCTGCCCGTGGTAACGGAAGCGCCGACCCTCGATCAACTGACAGCCAACATCCAGGAGGCCATTTCGCTGCACCTGGAAGGAGAAGACTTAGAAGAACTCGGCTTAGCGGCGCAACCAACTATCCTCGCCACCATGGAACTCCAAGCCGTTGCCTGATGCCGAAACTGCGTACCCTCTCCGGTGGGGATCTCCTGCGGATCTTCGCCGGCTTTGGATTCAGCCAGTTCTCGCAAAGGGGCAGTCACATCAAGCTTCGCCGCACGTTACCATCGGGAATTCGTCAAACGCTAACGATCGTGAACCACGCCGAGGTTGATCGTGGCACTCTGCACGCGATCTACCGTCAAGCGCTTCGCTTTATTTCGGAGTCCGACCTGCGACCACGCTTCTATTCGGACTGATCAGGCCTGGTCTCGGCGTTCCGGGGATGGAATAAAGTCATCGAGTATCTTTTGACCAAGGGCGCGGATATAAATTTGAGCGACGGGCGGGGCTTCACGGCGGTGGATTACGCGATGGGCCGCGCAGGCGGCAACAGCCGCGGCGGCCAGCGCATCGATGTGCATAAGGAAACCGCCGACCTGCTTACTGCCAAGGGCGGAATCGCAGGAACTCCAGTGCAACAAGGCGCTCGGCCCGCACGGTAGAGATGGCGGCACAGGCTTCGGCATAAACGGCGGGGCCGCCACCCATTGCGCCAATCGACAAATCCTGTCCCGAAGGCGCCAAGGGCACCAGGAAAGTGGCAACTGCCAGACGTGTGGAGTTGCGGCATACAGAATACGCCACAGTCGGAACGTGGTTTCCTTTCGGCTGTGTGCCTGAAATCGTTGTGTCAAGATTATCACGGACGAGGCCGTGATACGTCCGTAAGCTCGGAAGGTTCAGCAAACCGTTCGGTTGAAGACGCTTCTGGACTTCAGCCCAGGGTAGCGAGGCTAGAGCCTTCGCGATCAAAGGCTAAAGCATGCTCTACCAAGCGTCTTCAGCGCTTGGCGGCGAACTTGGGTTAACATCGGAGTGTGGCGCTCTGCCTGCCGCCCATCCGCCACACTCCCATTCGCCAAACCCCGATTCCCCAAACGAAGGCTCGCCGCATTCTGAGCCCCACTGCCGGATTCGTTGCCGAGGCCGGGTCCACGCACTCGCTGACACCGGCACGCAATTGCACCTACAGCTGCGCTTATTGCTACGTCCCCACGCTGGGCATCTATGGGGGTTTGAAGCCCGAAGACTGGCGCTCGTGGGGCCGGTTCACGACCTTCAAAACCAACGCGGCGGCGTTGCTCCTCGGCGAACTGCGGCCGGATCAGACAATTTACTGCTCTCCGTTAGTGGATCCGTATCAGCCGGCCGAAGGCGACCAGCGGCAAATGCCCGGCGTTCTAGGCGCAGTGTGCGAGTCGCCGCCGCGAGTCTTTGTCCTGCAGACGCGCGGTCTACTGATTTTGCGCGATCTCGGACGGCTCCAGGATTTGCGGAACCGAACCGCGCTGCGCGTTAGCTTTTCGATTCCCACGGATCGCGACGACGTACTGAAGCTTTACGAGCCTCGCTCTCCGAGCTTCGCTGCGCGACTCGACGTCTTGCGCGCGCTTCGCCAGACCGGGTTCGAGGTCTACGCGACGCTCGCTCCGATTCTCCCTTGCGATCCTGAGAATCTGGCTGGGGCCGTGCGCGAAGCCTCCGGCCGCGACCCCATCGGCGACCCGCTGCACGTCCGCGCCGTTAAACGCCACGGTGCGACCACGCGGCAAGCGCACAGCGAATGCGTTGTGCGCGTTAACAAGGCGGCGTTCCGCATCGCGGAAAAGCAAGGGCAAACGGATTGGCTGGACGCCGCGTTTCAAGACGAAATCTTCGCCCTAATCCGCCGCGTCGGTCCGGCGTTTGAAACCGGACCGCGCGGTTTTGCCAGACTGGCTGTATGAGCGGGCGCATCGAAGAACACGAAATCGTCTCCTTCAATCCCGCCAGCGGCGCGGAACTGGGCCGCGTGCCGCTAGCCCAGGAGCAAGACTGCGATGACGCCATCTGCCGCGCCGCACGAGCGTTCGAAAAATGGCGCATGCTGCCCGCGCCGCAACGCGGCGAAATCGTGCGCGAAATCGGAGATGAGCTGCGGGGCGCCAAGCGCGAATTGGGAAAGCTGGTGACGCTGGAATCGGGCAAGATCCTGGCCGAAGGCGAGGGCGAGGTGCAGGAAATGATCGACATAGCCGGCTTCGCCGCTGGGCTTTCGCGCCAACTCTACGGACTCACCATGCCCAGCGAAAGACCCGGCCATCGAATGTACGAACAGTGGCATCCGCTGGGAGTGGTGGGAGTGATCACCGCCTTCAATTTCCCGGTCGCGGTATGGAGCTGGAACGCGCTGATTGCACTGGTGTGCGGCGATACGGTCGTGTGGAAACCTTCGTTGAAGACGCCGCTCTGCGCACTCGAGGTTCAGCGCCTCTGCGAGCGCGTGCTGGATCGGCACGGCTGGAAAGACGTAGTGCATGTGGTCATCGGAACAGACGATGTTGTGGGAGACCGGTTAGTCCGGGATAGCCGCGTTCCTCTGATCAGCGCCACCGGTTCGGTGCGGATGGGGAAACAGGTCGCGCCCATAGTGGCCTCGCGCCTGGGCCGGACGCTTCTGGAATTGGGCGGCAACAACGGAGCGATCGTCATGGACGACGCCGATCCGGATCTGGTCATCCGCGCGGTCTTGTTCGGGGCGGTGGGGACGGCCGGACAGCGCTGTACCTCGATCCGCCGTCTGTTCTTGCAGAAAGGAATCGCGGCGCGCGTGACGGAGAAGTTGATCGCGGCTTACCGGCAAGTGCGGGTGGGCGATCCGCTCGATCCGGCGACACTGATGGGCCCGCTGATCGATCCCGCGGCGGTCGAGAACATGATGCGCGGTCTGGCCGCCATACGGGAGCAAGGAGGCGAAGTTTTGATCGGAGGTCGGCCGCTGGAAGGCTGTTTTGTCGAGCCAACGCTGGTGAGGTCGCATGCCGGAATGCCGATTTTGAAAGAGGAGATTTTCGCTCCCATTCTGCATTTGATCGAATTCGAAACGGTCGAAGAGGCGATCGCCTGGCACAACGATGTGCCCCAGGGCCTTTCGTCGTCCATGTTCACGACGAGCCTGATTGCGGCCGAGACGTTCTTGAGCGCTCGCGGCAGCGATTGCGGAATCGCCAATGTGAACATGGGGACCAGCGGCGCGGAAATCGGCGGCGCTTTTGGCGGTGAAAAAGAAACCGGCGGAGGCCGCGAATCGGGAAGCGATTCGTGGAAAGCCTACATGCGCCGACAAACCGTGACCGTGAACTGGTCGCGCGAATTACCGCTGGCGCAGGGGATCAAGTTCGAGTTGTAACCGCTCAAGGGATCGGCGGGTCGAAAGGCCCGATGGAGAATAGCGAAAATTCGTCTTGCCAAAGTCCCGGCGAAGGCGCCTTCTCCACATGAAGCTGTCCGTAGCGCCCGGCGTAAAACAGCAGCGGCTTGCCTTCACGGCATTCGAAGTGCTCCACGCGGCCGATGTATAACGTATGGTCGCCCGCGGGGTGGGTGTCGACGATTTCCACCACGAAGTGAGCGACCGCGTCCTCCAGTAAAGGGATGCCGCCATGGTGGACAAAACGAAGAGCCAGGTTCTCCACCGTGCGTCCGGCGAAGTGATTGCTCAACGGCTCCTGATCGTGAGCCAGCACGCTCACGCCGTAGCGCCCAATCGACGGCAAGAGGCCGTGCATGACGGACCGATTGTCCAGCGAAACCAAAATGAGCGGTGGGTCCAGCGAAACCGAGGTGAACGAATTCACCGTGGTGCCGTGCGGATGATCGCCATGCCGCACCGTGACCACGGCCACTCCACTGGCGAATCGTCCCAGCGCGTTGCGAAACCTCCGCGCATCGAACGCCGACCCGTTTTTCGTGGTATTCTCCACTCGGATGGATTCTAACATGAAGCTTCCGTTTAGAATTGCACTGGCGGCGCTGGCCGCCGCGCCGCTTTTCGCGCAGGTGGATCTTTCCGGTGAATGGAATCCGCGCTTCTACGAGGATCAGCCGGAACGCATCCCCGGCCCCGAGATCGGCGATTATCTCGGGCTTCCCATCACCTCCGCAGCGCGCATGCGGGGCGACATTTGGGACGCTTCGATCCTTACCGTTCCCGAGCATCAGTGCTATCCGCATCCTTCCGATTACGGCATTCGCGGCCCGGCGAATTTGCGCCTCTCTAAAGAAGTGGATCATGACACCCAGCAGGTGATCGCCTGGCACACGCACATTTCCTGGCAGGCGACGGAGCGAACCATCTGGATGGACGGTCGTCCGCACCCCCCCGAATACGCCGCGCACACCTGGCAAGGTTTTTCGACGGGAAAATGGGATGGCAACGTCCTCACCGTCACCACGACGCATCTGAAGATCGGCTGGATCCGGCGCAACGGCATTCCGCGCAGCGACCGTGCGACGGTCACCGAACACTTCATCCGGCACGATGACCACTTGACCGTGGTGACCATCGTGGACGATCCCGTTTACCTCAGCGAACCCTTCCTTCGCAGCACGGATTTCATTCTCGATTTGAATCAGCAGATCGCTCCGTATCCTTGCGAAGAGGTAGAAGAAGTCGAGCGGGCCGAAGGAGTCGTGCCGGCCCATCTGCCGGGCACGAATCCTTTCCTCGGGGAGTTTCCGAATCGTTTCCATCTACCGGAGCTTGCGGCGCGAGGCGGAGCGGCGACGATGTATCCGGAATACGCCAAAGTATTGGCCAATATCGGGCAGCATAACGTCGATGAACAAACCGGCGCGCCGCGGAGCGCTCCGAAACCCAATCTCGACACCGACGATATTCGCGTGCTTCCGGTCGAAGGCGGCGTTTACATGCTGCTGGGTCCCGGCGGCAACACGACGGTGCAGGTGGGAAAAGACGGCGCCGTGGTGGTGGATTCGCAATACGCGCGCGCGGCGGATCGCTTGATCGCGGAGATCAAAAAACTTTCGCCCAAACCGATCCGCTACGTTTTGAACACCAGTGTGGATGAAGCCCACACGGGCGGCAACGACGCCGTGTCGAAGGCCGGCGCCACGATAACGGGCGGGAATGTGGCGAGCGCTGAGGCTGGTTGGGGGGCGACGATCTTGGCGCACGAAAACGTCTTGGGGCGCATGAGCGCGACATCCGGCGCCTCCGCGATTCCTTCCGCCAATTGGCCCCAGGATATTTATCGCGGCGAGCACAAGGATCTCTACGTCAACGGCGAAGCGGTGCAGTTGTTCCATCAACCCTCCGCCCATACCGACGGCGATAGCATCGTGTTTTTCCGCAAGTCCGACGTGATCGCCACGGGCGATATTTTCACGCCCGCCAGCTACCCGGTCATCGATCTCGCGCGCGGCGGAAGCATCAACGGCATCGTCGAGGCGTTGAATCGCATCATCGATCTCACCGTGCCCGCCGAAAAGGAGGAAGGGGGCACCATGGTGATCCCCGGCCATGGGCGCCTGTGCGACGAGGCCGATGTGGTGGAATATCGCGACATGATGACCATCATTCGCGACCGTATCCGCGACATGGTGAAAAAGGGCATGACGCTGGAACAAGTGAAGGCAGCCAAGCCCACCCGCGATTATGATCCGCTATACGGCTCAACCACGGGCGCATGGACAACGGACATGTTCGTCGAGGCGGCGTATAGGAGCCTTGCGAACCAGAAGTGACGTCGCGTCCATAGGCTCGGAAGGCTCGGCAAACCGCTCCCCTTCGGTCGCGGCTGAGCGTGAATGCCTTGCAGCAAACGTGCGATTCCGAGCCGCGACCGCACGGGAGCGGTTGGTAAACTATAAGTTCTCCCCCGTTTCAAACAGCGCGGCAAACGCATGAGCGGCCTCACTCCCTCCGAGCTCGACAAGGTCCGCTCCATTCTCGGCCGCGAGCCGAACCAAACCGAACTGGGCATTTTCACGGTGATGTGGAGCGAGCATTGCTCTTATAAAAGCTCGCGCCTGCATCTACGGAAGCTGCCCACCAAGGGCTCGCGCGTGCTGGTCGGTCCGGGCGAGAACGCCGGCATCGTGGATATCGGCGACGGCTTCGCGATCGCGTTCAAGATCGAATCGCACAATCACCCCAGTTTCATCGAGCCGTTTCAAGGAGCGGCTACTGGAGTCGGAGGTATTCTGCGCGATATCTTCACCATGGGCGCGCGGCCCATTGCGGTCATGGACGCGCTCCGGTTCGGTCCATTGGACGACCCGGAATGGGGCAACCGTAATCGCCGGATTCTCGAGGGCGTGGCCGGTGGCATCTCGCATTATGGGAATTGTTTCGGCGTTCCCACCGTCGGAGGCGAATGCGTTTTCGAAACGTGCTACAACGGCAATCCACTGGTGAACGTGTTCGCGTTGGGCGTTTTCCGCAAAGACGAGATCTTTTACGGCCGCGCGTCGGGCATCGGTAATCCCGTAATCTATGTGGGCGCGAAAACCGGACGGGACGGCATTCACGGCGCATCGATGGCCTCGGCTGAGTTCACCGAGGAATCGAAGCAAAAGCGCCCCAACGTGCAAGTAGGCGATCCGTTTCTGGAGAAGCTTCTCCTGGAGGCATGCCTGGAAGCGATGCGCACGGGCGCCATCGTGGGTATTCAGGATATGGGCGCGGCCGGGCTCACTTGCTCGACGTGCGAAATGGGCAGCCGGGCGGGCACTGGCGTGGAGATCGATCTGAGCCTGGTCCCGCAGCGCGAGACCGGAATGACCCCGTATGAGATCATGCTCTCCGAATCTCAGGAGCGGATGCTGCTGGTGGCGGAGGCGGGACGCGAGGACGAGGTTTTCGCGGTGTTCCGCAAATGGGGTTTGGATGCGGCAACCATCGGCGGGGTCACGGGTGATGGCCTCCTGCGCGTGAAGGATCGGGGCAAAGTGGTGGCGGAGATTCCCAATCGCGAACTCGCCGAGGAAGCTCCTCTTTATGACCAGCCGCACAACGTGACACCGTATCGCCCCGCGCCCATGGAAGCTCCGGAGATCCCCGCCTCCCGCGACCTTAACAAAGATCTTTTGGCGCTCGTGGGCTCCGCCGATTTATGTTCGAAGCGCTGGATCTGGCAGCAATACGACTACACGGTCCGCACTAACACGCTTGCGGGTCCGGGCGGCGACGCGGCGGTCGTGCGGATAAAGGAGACGGAAACCAGCGTCGCCATGTCGCTGGACGGCAACAGCCGCTACTGCGCGTTGAGCCCTCGCGAAAGCGCGCGATTGATCGTCGCCGAGTGCTGCCGCAATCTTTCCACGGTGGGCGCGCTGCCCGTGGCCGCGACAAATAATCTGAATTTCGGAAATCCCGAACGGCCCGAGATCATGGCGCAGCTTGTGGAGACCATCGAAGGATTGGCCGAAGCCTGCCGCTTTTTCGAGACGCCCATCACCGGCGGCAACGTAAGCCTCTACAACGAAACCTTGGGCGAGGCCATTTGGCCGACGCCAGTGGTAGGAATCGTGGGATTGATGAAAACCGCCTCGCCGGTGACCATTCCGTTCAAACAGGAAGGACGCGCGGTGATGCTGTTGGGAGGGCTGGGATCGCCGGATGCGCACTCCAGTTATGACGCGATCCGCTTCGGCGGAACGCAATATGCCAAGGTTGTTTTAAACAAAATGTGGGGCCTGCCCCCTTTGCTCGATATGGATTACGAGAAGCGCGTACAGGCGGCGATCCGCGAAATCGTCACCGCAGGGCTGGCGGAGTCGTCCCACGACTTGGGCGACGGCGGTTTGGCGGTCGCGCTGGCGGAATGCTCCGGTGGCGGCATCGGAGCCGATATCGAGCTCGAGACCGGTTTGCGGGCGGAGTTCGCGCTGTTTCACGAAGGTCCCTCGCGGATTCTTATTTCCACAGCCGAACCGGAGGCGGTGGCCCGAATCGCCCGCCGCTACTCCGTTGGCTGCCCGCGCATCGGTGTTACAATGAAAGAGCGGTTACGAATCGGCCACCCGGCTCGAACCTGGGTGGATTCCCCCGTCGATCGGCTCCGTGAAGTCTCGGCGAAAGCCCTGGAGAATCTGCTGAGCCCGGTCCATGTTTGACAACGCCGACATTTTCGACAAACCTGACACCTCTGACAAGCTTGACATCTTTGACAAGCTTCATGAGGAATGCGGCGTCATCGCCGTCCACGGCCACCCCGAGGCGGCCAACATCGCGTATCTGGGATTGTACGCGCTGCAGCATCGCGGACAGGAGAGCGCGGGCATCGCTTCGGCCGATGGCCGCGAGATTCACACGCACCGCGGCATGGGCCGCGTGGCGGATCTGTTCACTCCGGAAGTGCTGGGCGGGCTGGCAGGAGAAATCGCGATTGGCCACACCCGCTATTCCACGGCCGGCGATACGGCTCTGCTCAACGCGCAGCCCTTTCCCGTGACCTGCAACAAAGGCCGGATCGCCGTGGCGCACAACGGCAACATCACGAACGCCGCGGAACTTCGCCGCGAATTGGAAAGCGAGGGGTCGATCTTCCAGTCGTCCAGCGACACGGAAGTGATTCTGCATTTGGTGGCGCGCTCGCGCGAGCGCACGCTTTCCGCCGCGTTGCGCGAGGCGTTGCTGCAATTGGAGGGTGCCTTTTCGCTGGTGTTCCTGGCAAAGGATCGGATTCTGGTGGCGCGCGATCCGCATGGGTTCCGGCCTCTGGCGTTCGGGCAGATGGAGCTTTCCGGACGCACCTGCTACGTGTTCGGCTCGGAAACCTGCGCGTTCGATCTGATCGGCGCGGTTTACCTGAACGACGTCGAGCCGGGCGAGATGGTGGTCATCGGGCCCGAAGGAATGACGCGCGAGCGCTACGCGCCCATCCGCGACCACGCGCATTGCGTCTTCGAGCACGTCTATTTCTCGCGGCCGGATTCGATTGTGTTTGGGCGCCCAGTAGCGGAATCGCGCGAGATGCTGGGGCGGCTGTTGGCCCAGGAGCATCCGGTGGAGGCCGATGTCGTGGTGCCTGTGCCCGACTCCGGCGTGGCTGCCGCGGTCGGCTATGCCGCCGAGGCGGGTATTCCTTTTCATCAGGCGCTGATCCGCAATCATTACGTGGGGCGCACTTTCATCGAGCCTTCGCAAGCCATTCGCGATTTCGGCGTCAAGTTGAAATTCAACGCCGTCCGCTACCTGATCGAGGGCAAACGCGTGGTGCTGGTGGACGACTCCATCGTGCGCGGCACGGTTTCGAGAAAGATCGTGCGCATGGTGCGGGGCGCGGGCGCGCGCGAAGTGCATCTGCGCATCTCTTGTCCGCCCACCATTTCTCCGTGTTTCTATGGCGTGGATACCCCGCGCAAGGCCGAGCTCATCGCCGCCAATAATTCCACTGAAGAAATCCGCCGGTTTGTGGAAGCCGATTCCGTGGGCTATCTTTCTCTCGGCGCGCTGCGCCGCGCCGTTTCGGACACTAACCACGATTACTGCTACGCCTGCTACACCGGCGATTACCCCACCGAGCTGGTGAATATCGACGAATTGATGGCGGGCAGGCGATAGGCTGAGCGCAAGCGGTGCGATCGCGGATCTGCGATCCCCCGCCTCTGTTCGTCCATGGGGTGTTTGCAGCGCGGAAGGGCCGGGGCAATTTCTTCTTTCCTTACGTATTGCGAAATGTGCCGGACACAAATCTATGGGCGCTGCCTGAGAATGCGCCGGATGTTGCGCTTTCCGTGCAAGACGGCGACGATTTCAAGCGGAGACGTTTCTGGCCGGTAAACAACGGTGTAGTTGGGGTAACGGGTGAGGGTCCAGAAGCGGAGAGGGCGGGCCGTGAGATCGGGCCGGGTGTGGCCGCGCGACGGACCTTCGGCCACAAACGCGCAAGCGTCATAGACCGCCTGTTGCACACGGTCAGCGGCTGTTTCGCTGTCCTCGGCGATGTAGGCCCAAATGTCGAAAATATCAACCTTCGCAAGGGGCGTCAGAACATACGCGCTCATCGACCGGGCGAACGCCCCTCACGCCACTTCTCCTTCATCGCCTCGATCTCGCGGCGGGCCTGTGTTCCGTCGATAAGCTCGCGGCGTTCGGCTTGCTGATAGCCTTCCTCGATGTGCGCGGATAAAGCGCGGCGTTCTTCGTCGGTCCAGCTTTCCTCCGCGTCCTGCGCCTCGAGTGCGCGGCGCAACACATCCTCGGCGTTCGCATATGCGCCGGATGAAATGCGTTTATCTATCAGCCTTTGAAGATCGTCGGGAAGGTTCAATTGCATGGCTGGTTCTCCGCTCCCGCTTTCATCGTAAGCCCTTTTTACACCGCGGGCTGCCTCGGGCAAGGCGGCGTTTGTCCCACTGAGCCACGGTAATCCGCATCCGGCGGACGGTAGCGCGAAAACGCCGTGGCTAAAAGGACCTTTTACGCGATACCGTCTCCCCCACATCGCCAGACACCTTCCATCTTCAGCGCTGGCCCGGCTGGAAAGTGATTCCCAGCAGAAACTCGGCCTGAGAATGATTGACAGGCAAGTCGCGCGCCGAACTGGCGCTCTCCAGCGAGTCGTCCGCGCCCAGCGCGTGTAGCGGGTTTCAGGAGAGGTGCAGGAACAGTACGCGATCATCGATCCTGGCGCCTGCGACGAATCCCGACGTCAGAAAGCCACGTTTAAGATGATCGCTAACGTTTTTTTGAAACGGGGCCAATCGCCGCATATGGCGGAATTCCCCTCTCTGTGCGTGGTGGTGACGCAGTGCAACCGCTCTGTGCCAGCCCCGACCGGCCCTCAAAATCCCTCTTGACAGGCACCCGCGTCAGTGCTAATTTTATAGCATGCCGCTAAAAAACCAGCAACTGAGCCGGCGGGAGCGGCAAATCATGGATATTCTCTACCGGCGCGGTAAGTCTTCCGCCGCGGAGGTTCGAGAAGCCATGGCCGACGCGCCCAGCTATTCCGCCGTGCGCGCCATGCTGCGCATTCTCGAAGAAAAGGGTCACGTAAAGCATCAAGCGGAGGGGTTGAAATACGTCTATTCGCCAGCCTTGGCGCGGGAGAAAGCTACTCGCTCCGCGCTGAGGCACCTCATGGCTACTTTCTTTGCCGATTCCCCGGAGCAAATCGTGGCGGCTCTGCTGGACGTTTCTTCCACGCGCTTGACACGCGAGGAATTGGATCGGATGGCACAAATGATCGAGCAGGCGAAGCAGGAGGGTAAGTAAATGATCACGTGGAACGAATCGGCTTGGTTTTCTTTTTTCCTGACATTGGCGTGGAAAAGCGCCGTCGTGTTGGCAACCGCGTGGATCGCGACGATTACGTTGCGCAAGAGTTCCGCAGCCGCGCGGCATCTGGCGTGGGCTTCGGGCTTTGCCGCCGCGGCGGCACTGCCGCTTATCGCGATCGTGGTCCCGTCCATCCGCATTCCGGCGGCGCCCACCGCGCTGGTGTTTCATGTGTCGAATGGTTCTGACGCAGGGGTTTCGGCGCCCGTGCCGCGGCTCAACTTGCATCCTTCATCGCGGACCGAAACTCACGCCGCGTCGGGTGTTGATTGGAGACTCGCCCTGATGTCGCTGTGGGCCACGGGTTTCGCGATCGCTCTCGCTCGCACGCTCCTCGCTTGCGCCGCCGTCCGGCGGGCGCGGCGTTTCGCCAAACCATTCTCCGACCCGGCCCTTTGCGAAGCCCTATCGCGCACGCTGGGCCTTCGCCGCTCGCCCGCGGTCCTTGAGACGCACCCAGGCAGCATGCCGATGACGTTCGGAGTCCTCCGCCCCACGGTTTTCATGCCTTCCGAGTCCACCGATTGGAGTGACGAGCAGCGGCGCATCGTGCTGCTGCACGAGCTGGCGCACGTGAAACGAGGCGACGTGCCCACGCATTGGTTGGCGCGCGCGGCTTTCGCTTTCTATTGGTGGAATCCTCTGGCCTGGAAAGCGTGGAGGGAATTTTTGAAGGAGCGCGAGCGCGCCGCCGACGATCTGGTTCTGAACGCGGGTGCGCGCGCCTCCGATTACGCGGGCCATTTGCTGGCCGTGGCGCGCGCCATGCATTCCGCGCCGAATATCGGATGGGCGGCGGTGGCCATGGCTCGGCGCTCGCAACTTGAAAACCGCCTCGCCGCGATTCTCGATTCCCGCATCCGCCGCAGCACTCCGGGCGGCGGTTGGGCAATCGTCGCCGCGCTGGCCGCCATCGCGCTGGCCGTTCCGCTCGCCGCCGTGCGAGCACAGGACAGTACACCCGCGCTGGGCTCCGATGTAGATGTTGCGATTCGCTTGGCGCAATCGCAGCACAATTACGAGATGCTGGACAAAGCCGCCGAAGCCGCTGAGCAACAACGCGACTACGAGACCGCGCGGAAACTTCTGGAACCGGCTCTGCGAATCCGCGAAGACATGAGCGGCTCCCCGAGCGCCGTAGCCGCGATCGGCCTTTTGAAGCTCGCGGACCTGGCCAACAAGCAAGGACAAAACCAAACGGCGGAGGATCTCTACGGCCAAGCCGCGCGAATTCTCGGCGATCGTCCCGAGGCCGCGCCGGCGCTCATCTATTTGGGAGAATCCGCGATTAAGAGGAAGGATTTTGCCCAAGCGGGCGAGTATCTGCAACTGGCGGAACACGCCGATCCCAGCCAGGCCGGCCGGGCTACGATGTGGATGGCGGTGGCGAAATCCAGGGAAGGCGATGCGGCCCAAGCCGAGACGCTGTTTCAAACCGCCCTATCGCGCCAAGACCCGAAATCGACGTTTGCCGTCACGACGCTGATGGCCTATTCGCAATTCCTGAAGAAGCAAGGGCGCGATGACGAAGCCCAGGAAATGGCGACGCGCGCTTCCGCCACGCAGAAAGAGATCGCGGTCAAACCGGCGTTTCCTTCGGACGCCTATCGCATGGGTCCGGGCATTTCGGCCCCCGTTCCGCTGACGAAACCTGAGCCGCAATATAGCGAAGACGCTCGCGTGGCGGCGCTCTCGGGCACGGTCGCCTTGTCCATGGAAATCGGAACGGACGGCAAGGCTCACAATATTCAAGTGGTGCGCAGCCTGGGCTTGGACCTGGATGAAAAAGCGGTCGAAGCCGTGGAGCAGTGGACCTTTAAGCCGGGAATGAAGGACGGCCAGCCCGTACCGGTGATCGCCCAAATCGAAGTGAATTTCAGGCTCCTGTAACCGCTTGCTGACGCTCGTGGCTCAGTAAGTCAATGAAGATGGCTTGGGGGCGGGCTTCGGCCTCGCCCCAGCGGGACTTAAGTCCCGCGCGGGCTAAAGTCCGCCCTCCAACGCAACTCAGGGCGTCGCCGCCGGCGCGGCCTTGGCGCCGCTCAGGTGCGCATAGAACCCGAGATCTTCGTCCGTGAGGAATTTCGTCAACAAGAATATTTGGAACGCGTGGCCTGCGAAATGTTCGATGACGTGATAGATGGCCGTGAGTTTCGTTCCCTCGTAGCCCTGAATGCGTACGGGCTCGATAAGTTGGTCGGCGCTCAGCGTCCTCAGCACGGCGACCGCCTCCGTCACAGTTTCCCGCAGCCGCGAGACCAACTCCGCGGGAGGGAGCACCGCACGCTCGGAGAATTCCAGATCGCGCTGCCGACGATCCGCCGCTCCGCATAGCCCCGATACGATCCATTGCCGCACGTTTCCGTTCAGGTGGAGGAGCAAGTTTCCGGCGGCGTTTTGTTGCTCGCCGCCGCGCGTCCATACCTGCTCCGGCGTCAATTTCGAGATGCAGATTTCGATGCGATTCGTGAGCTCCTCCAGCTTGGAAATAGAGAAGCTCAGGAATTCGGATTCGATTGTCGCCACTACTGCACCAGCATCACCGGCGCTTGCCAGAACGCCGCTTTCTGGTCTTGCGGATCGAGCACCGTGACCTGGCACAGGTATTCGCCTGGGGGAAGCTTACTCAAGGCGAGATCGAATTTGAGCGGCATCGTTCTCAGCGGGTTGTTCAGCGCTTCCGTTACCTCTATGGGCGGAGTTTCGAACGCTTTGGTTTGACCCTGATAGAACGTAACGAAGGCGACCAAAGGCCGCGCGCTATTCACGTTCTGCTGATAAGCCTGGAGGTAAATATACATGTCGCGGCTTTTGCTGAAAACTCGCGTCACGCTCGGGATCAGTTTTTGACCCTCCTGCACTAGCGGATTCACAGACTCCGCGACTCCTTTGTCTTTGGCCGCGTTGTACAGCGCGTTTCTCATATCCTCGCGCTGGCTGCTCAACACCACGCTGCTGATCGCCACGCGTTTTTCCTTTTCATTTTTCTCCTGTTTGTCGAGATTCGGAATCGTAAAAGTGGTTTGATACGTTCCGATTCTGCCCGTCTCGTCGTCGCGAGCCAAGACCTTGATGGTGTATTTTCCGGGCAGAAGCGTGAAGCCGGTGGGATATTCGATGGGTTTCTTGGCCAGCTCCGCGGCCGTCGCGTCGCTAAGCTTGATATCAATGTGGTCGTCCTTGACGTTCGTAACGGTGGTGCCGAACGAATCCTTAATTTCGCCGATGAAATCGAGCCGTGTATGTTCCGCGCCGCCCTTCTTCGCCAAAGCCAGCTCGCGGCCGGGAATCTTCATCATGACCGGAACGAAATACTCCGCGTGATTCAATTGGAAGAAATCCACCTCCATATCGATCGTGAGCTCGGTGATCGGGTCCTGCAGCATCAGGGCGTCTTCAAGCTGCCTGTCCCTGTCCGCCGCAGTGAACTTGCCGAACTGCTTGCCCGCGAAATAGCCTTGCCGATAATCCAGCTTGGCGGAAAGCTCGGAATTCACGGTAACCTTGACGCGGCGGAATTTGCCGTCGAGATTGGTGTTGGTAGTGTAATAGCCGAGGATGTAGTAGCTGGAAATCGCGTGCTGGGCATTCACGATTCCGCGGCCCAGGTCGTTGTTATCCAGCAGCGCCTTCCCGCCGGTATCTTCCGCTATGGCCCACAGCGTGTCCTGCGAGCGTTGAAAGTTGGTCGTCATAGCCAATGCGCCTTGGCCGTTATACATGCCGATGTTGCCTTGTGAGCCTCGGGTGGCGTCGCCTAGCGGGGGGGTCGCCGTGAGGCCGCGCGTATCGATGGCCCAAAAGGAGACACCCGCGCGAATGGCAGCGTTTTCGGTAGCGTGAAGCTGCGCTTGGTTATCGATGCCGTTCAGCATTAGGCCGCTTGCGAAATAGATGAGCGCCTTTTTCTCGTTGAGCCGCCCCAGCATGTTGGCCGCGGTTTGCAGCGCGGCAAGCTGGCGATCAGTGTTGAAAAGGTTGAATTCGCTGTCGTCCTGCCCGAAGGCGGCGCCGTTGTCGGACGTACTCGCGTCGTTGGGATTTTCGTCGTTGCCCTGCCCCTCGCCCACCGCGATGGTTTCAAGCATGCTCAGCAACCGGTCGCGGTCGTCGGTGAAATCCTGAAGGACTTCGGGACCGGCGCCGGAATATTTCATGATTGCCACCAGATCCGAGGCGGTCATCTGGGTGCGAATGAATTTTTCCCCCGCGGCCAGGGCGCGCAACTGATCGCCTTGCGGCATCGTGCTCATATCGAAATACAAACACAGCAAACGTTTTTCCCGGTATTTGAAACTGCCGGGAGGCTCCGGCGAGATTTGCGTGGTTGTGAGTTTCTCGTAGATCTTGATGTCTTCCACTCGGCGTTCCTGCAAGGGCGGAGCGGAGGGAATCTCATCCAACTTTTCGAAATCGAAAATCTTGATGGCCTGCGGCACGTTATCTTCGGTGATGGTGAAGTCCTTCGCCGTGAGGCCCTCTACCGGTTTGCCGTCCTTCCCATTGACGGTGACGGTTTCCACTACCAGCGTCGCGCCGGTCGTGAAGGTGGGGGTGGCCGCGCCGGCTTGGGCGTTTTGTCCTACTTGCTGCGCCAGCAGCGCCGGAACGCAGGTCAACATAAACAGAGCAGCGAATTTGTCGGTTTTCATGACTCCTGACTCCTCCAGGTAGTTTAGAACCTCAATCGCAGCGTTGTTAGCATGCTGCGCATGCCATTGGCCGCGGTAGGCAGACCGAATTGGGTGTTAGTGACGTTCGGATTCCATTGCGTGAACGTGACATGGTTGAGCAAGTTGGTGGAATCGACGCCAAGGTCGAGACTCAGGCGATCGCTGACACGGAAATTGCGGCGCAACGAGGCGTTCAAGCTGAATTGCGACGGACCGATGATCGTATCCCTTCCAGCGTTGCCCCACTGGCCCGGCAAAGGGGCGGTGTAAGCGAGGGGATTGAGGGACAATCCCGCCGGAGCTGCGTAGAGAGGAGCGCCGGTGTAATCGGGACGGACGGAGCCAATGATGCCGGTGCCGTTGACCGCATAGGCGGAGTAAGAAGGCGTTTCCGGCAAACCACTGCCCACGGTGATGTTGCTGAGGAGCGTCCATTCTTTTAAGAGAGCGCCCCTCCATCCGCCGAGCAAAGACCCTCCGTGCAGTCCCAACCCTGAAGTATATTGCACCTGCAGGGTCAACAAATGTTTTTGGTTGAAGCTGGAAAGGCCGCGTTCCGCGCTTAAATCGAGCCAGTTTTGCGCGATCAGACCACCCTGCCCCGCGGCGGGGTTCCCACCCAAAGCCGCGTCGTCGATGGCTTTGGAGAAAGTGTACTGCGCGGTAGCCGTGAATCCGCTGCGGAGGCGGCGGCGCAACTGGAACGATCCGGCTTCGCGCGTCGAGTTTCCGTTCGAAGCCATATAAATGAATCCCGACGGACAAGTGGGGCACGGATCGATCGCGCCTTGCGGATAGGTGTTGGGAAGGAGCTCCTGAGTGCCGCGTGTGCCCTTGGTGCCCAGATAGGTCGCCACCATTTGCAATCCGGCAGGGAGATCCCTTTGAATCGACAATGTCCAGTTTTGCACGTAGCCAACACGGAAATTCGGGTCGACGGCGAAGGTGTTGGTGGTGATATTGGGCGCGGCGTTGAACGGACTGACCAAGGTGAGCGGGTCGGTAGCGCTGTTTTGGACGCTGAGGCTTTTGGTGTTTGAGCAGTAATCGGGCAACCCGGGGCAGGATTGCTGCGCCATCAGATTCGCAATGTTTTGATACGGCGAGGTGTTGTAACCGACGCCATATCCGGCTCGCACAATCACCGAAGAGCCTGAGATCGGGCGCCAGGAAAGTCCGATGCGAGGCTGAAATTCGTGCTTGTCGGGGCGGATGAGCGAACTCGGATAGCTGATTCCCGTCAGAGGGCCTATAGGATCATTGCCCACCACGGGAGCGACAGCAGTATACCCCGGGGCGATATCCAGATTCACCAAGCGCCCGTATAGCTCCGAAATCGGCGACCAATACTCCCACCGGACGCCGACGTCCATGGTCAAACCTGGACTCACACGCCAAACGTCTCGGACATAGGCGTCATAGCTGTTGGCGCGGAAATATTTGTCAGCGTTGCCGAAGGCGATGGCGCTGGTGTCGGGAATGCCGAGGAGAAAATCGGCGAAATCGGAGCCCGTCCCTGGGACGGCCTGAAGTTGGTTGTTGGCGCCGTTGATCATCATTGCGGTGGCGGTGCCTGTAAAGCCAAGCGTTCCGCGCGGATTTTGTTGCGAATCGTAGTTGAATTCCTGCCGCCGGTAATCTCCGCCGAAATCCACCTGGTGGCGGCCGTGAATCCACGAGTTGCTATCGGAGAGCGCGTTGGTTTGGTTGCGGGTGAGCGACGGCATGCTGTCGGAAAGACCACTAATACCGCTCGAGAAGGTGAGACTTGGAGGTCCCCAATTCACGGGCGATTCATCCGCGCCCGTGATCCCGGCGAGTCCTTCCACATTCACATTGTTTTGGAAAAACGGAATAAGGTGCATGGATTGGCGGCTGTATTGATATCCGAAGGTGGCAAAAAATCGGGGAGTGAAATTGTGCCGCCAGTTCACGCCGGCGTTGAGGCCGAGCATATCGGTGGTATCGAGAAAGTTGAACAGATTGGGATTTGCCAGCCGCTGGCTCTGAAACGCGAACTGGCCGAAGATATTGTTCTTGCGCCCGATCTGTTTTTGCACGCGCGATTGTAAGCTGTTCTGATGAGTATCCCCCACCAGCGGAATCTGATAGTTATACCGCCCCGTGGTGTTGGGAGAGGGGAAATACTGGAGCAGCGACGCGGCTTGCGGGCTGATGCATTGGGCGGGGATGGTGTTGTTGGGGAACGGCGCGCCGGGAGCCAGAAGATTGCATCCGCCAATGAGAGGATTGAAAATCTGCACAGGAGTTCCCTGGGGAGTTAAGACCTGCGAGAAATTCCCGCTCTCCTGTGCCCCTGTGGGCATCAGACCGGGGGTGGTGGTGGCGTTGCGATTGCGCGCGAGCTGGAAATTGACGGTGAATTGCGGGCCATTGCGGGGGACGAAATGGGGAATCTTGATAGGGCCACCGAAGGAGCCGGCGAAGGTCAGTTGATTGGTGTAAGGTTTCGGAGTGTCTTGACCGGTAAGAGAAAATGTGCGAGCGTCGAGCGTGGAGTTATTGATGATAAAGGCGAGATTGCCATTATACAGGGATCGAGCTCCGCGGCGATTATTGCCGAAGGCCTGGTTCAGTGCGAACGGGGAGCTCGCGCCGTTGTTGGCGGTGCCGTTGACGAGGAAGCCATCGGAGGCGCGCTGGTTGAGATCGGCCGCGCTCTGACTGGCGAAGGCTTCGCTCACTGGGGCGGGCTGGTCGGCGGCAGGGGCCGACGGAGCGGTGGCGTTGACATCGGTGCGCTGAAAGGCCGTTTGGGTATTGGTGGGCTGCGTCTGCTGCTTGGCTTTGGCATTGGGCTGGGCGGGCGTGGGGGGGTTGGGCGCGACGTCGACGCGGGGCGCAGCGGCCGCTGCCGCGTGGAGCTTTTCTTGAGTGTGGTCCTGAACTTGGGCCTGAATCTGGTCCAGCGGGAGAATCTTCAACTCCGCATCCGGCAGCGCGGCGTCCCCGCCGACGTTCACATCCTGTTTCAACGGCCCGAATCCTTGCATCCGGACTTCGAGGGTCCAAGGGCCGTCGGGGAGATCGGGAAAGGAATAGTTGCCATCCGGATCGGTGATGGCGGAAAGTTTCTTGTCGCCCTGCGACGCAGTGACCGTCGCGCCGGGTACGGGAAGACCGCCGAATTTGACTTGCCCGTGGCGCTCGGCCGCGGAAAGAAGCGAGATCAAAAACGATCCGCACACGCAGGCTATCACCAGAAGCCTACCGGGGCCCAAGCCGCGCTCCCGGCTTTTTTTCTGCACGATCTTCATCCTCCCGTGAAGTTGCTCATATCGAAGCGCTTCCCTACAGACGCGTAGGCGAAGGAAAAGTTAGCACGTCCGCAGCCACTATGTAGACGACGTAAGGCATTGGATCGTGGAAGCATATTTGCGCGCGACTGTGCGGTTTTGGAAACAGGTGACCGCTTTTGATCGCCACGGCGCCGCAAAGCGCCGTAAGCCGTATTTACGAGTTGTTCTTCGACGGGTTCCAAATACTTCACTTCGTCGCGAGCTTCGCCTTGAGATAGAGACACCGGGGCTGGGCGGGTGGTTCCCTAATTTGTGGACCTCAGCGCACAGCACCCGGCCCGGGACCCGGCGCTCATCCGAATCCCCAACTCCCCGCCGTGCCCGGCTGAGTTGTGCACTGAGTCAATTGGAGGGTTTTCCGACGGTTCTTCGACGTAATCCGCCAGCAGGACCTCAAGCCGGGCCTTCGTCGATTCGAGTCTGAGGCCGAGATCTTGGAGAGCGCACACTGAATTTCAAACTCATCAATCTTTAACAATCTCGGCAGAATTTCCCGGAATAAAAACGTAAAAGTATTGACTTTATCCGGAGGTGATATATACTTAGCGTGCCGGGAACCAAGAAGGAAATCCCGGCTCTATTCAAGTGAAATAAGGAGGAGTAGAGATGTCAAGCACACCTACGTCTGGAGCGCCTGGTTGGGAATTCGATGAACAGGCCTTCCTGCAGAAGCTTCCGTATCGGGTGACCCCCACGAACCTGAAAGGCGTCTACGCGGGCGTTGCCCCGCCAGACGATTTCGATCCCAACACGGCCAGCCCGTCGGAGCTCATCAAGAACGGCATTCTTTGGCGCCGGCCCACTGACGCCGATTCCCCCGCGCTCAGGGCGGCGTGGCAGAAGGTATTTTCGCGCAAGTGGCTCGCTAAAGATCGGATCGTACCCGTTTTGGAGCCACAGGTTGGAAAGCGGCACATACTGAGAAAGCCGCTCAAAAAAGTTACCGATACGAACTACCTTAGTGGCGCTTGGGCGGGGGGCTTCACCTCAAGCGGTGGGCCCTATAGCGGGATCGTTGCATACTGGGACGTGCCCACTGTGAGCAAGGCATCCGAACCCGCTTCATCGGTCGGGCCTTACCCGTACGACTCGTCCTCCTGGATCGGCATAGACGGAGCCGGCTTCACCGTCGTCTCGGACGACGTGCTGCAGGCCGGCGTCCAGCAGTACGTAGACAGCCTTGGCAATGCTCACTACGTCGCCTGGTATGAGTGGTATGGCCCGGTTGGCCCTCCCCCCGCGTACGTCGACCAGGTGAACATTACCTCTGTTCCGGTGAGCCCCGGGAATCAGATATACGTATCGGTTCAGTATGTAGGCAAAACGGCCGGATCTATCTATTTGGGCAATATAACCACGGGCCTACATTTCTCGATTACGCTTGCGCCTCCCAGCGGGGCGACCTTTAGTGGCAACACGGTCGAGTGGATCATGGAGGACCCGGACGGCGGCGAGGATTATGGCACGTCGCTCGCGAAATTCACGCCGGTCGTGTTCACCAGTGCGGTCGCCTGCACCGCCGCGGGCGGCACAAATAATCCTTCGAGCGACAACACGTGCAACATCGAGACCACTGGCGGCAAGGTTCTGACCAAAGTCGCTCTCGGAAACGATACCGTAACCATCGATTTCATCGGTTAGTAGCAACTTGCAGAAATCGGCGTACACCACTCCCTTGCGGTCATGGCTCAGAAGCCGTTGCAGAGCCGACCGCCAGGGAGCGGCTGCGGTCACGGAACGGTGGGGGGATTGCGGTAACCTAGAAGAAGACATGTCCATAATCTCGGAGGTATTCGACGGCGCGGCGGCAATCGCCAAAGGGATGGGCGTCACCTTTAGCGAAATGATGCATCCCACCATCACCGAGGACTATCCCGAGTCGCCTCCAAAATTTCAAGAGCGCTACCGCGGTGTGCATCAATTGCAGCGCGACGAAAACGGACTGGAAAAATGCGTAGCGTGCTTTCTGTGCGCCGCGGCCTGCCCCGCCGACTGCATCTACATCGAAGCCGCCGAAAACACCGATCAACTCCGCATCAGCGGCGGCGAGCGCTACGCGAAGGTTTACAACATCGATTACAACCGCTGCATCTTTTGCGGATTTTGCGTGGAAGCTTGCCCCACCGACGCGATCACCCACGGTCACGGATTCGAAATCGCCAGCTACAACACGTCGACGCTGATCTATCGCAAGGAGCAGATGCTGGTCCCCATACCCGAAGGCGCGCACTTTCCGCTTAAAGTGGAGCCGCAGGCGTCCACCGCCGGCCACTGATGGGAGCTTTCAGCTTTCAGCGATCAGCGCTTAGTTCCTGAAGCAGTGCGGTCCGCGTTCGTTTCAGCGATGCATATTTGCCGTTGCTGACGCGACGGAGCATATCGTCATTTGGCGCGCGCGGGAGCGGACAGCGGCCGACGCGGGAACCGTAGCGCTCACCCGAAATCCTGGCTCGGGCGCGTTGTGCGCTCAGTCAGTGGAGAGTATGCTGTTAGCTATGACTCTTCGCGCTGCTTGGAGAAACTGTGTGCTGTTGCCGATTGCTCTGGCCGGCGCAGCGTGGGGGCAAGGCGTCACCTTCGACCGGCTGCTGCACCCCGACCGGGAGCCGCAGAACTGGCTCAGCTACTCCCGAAGTATCGACGGCCAGCGCTATAGCCCGCTGGATCAGATTACTCCGGCGAACGTCAAGAATCTAGAGCTGCAGTGGGTATGGCAGGCGCGCTCGCTCGAGAAATTCGAGACCACTCCGCTGGTGGTGGACGGCATTCTCTACACCATCCAGGCGCCCAACGACGTTGTAGCTCTGGATGCGACCACCGGCCGCGTCTTCTGGACGTTTCCCTACACTCCCGCGCCAGAGGCTCGCGCTTGCTGTGGACGCGTGAATCGCGGTTTAGCGATTTTGGGCGACACGTTGTATATGGGCACACTCGACGCCCACCTGATCGCCATCGACGCCAAGAACGGCAAGAAGCTCTGGGATACCACGATGGCCAACGCGGCGGATCGCTACGTGATCACGCATGCACCGTTGATCGTGAAGGATAAGGTGATCGTGGGCACAGCCGGCGGAGACGGACCGACGCGCGGCTCCATTGCGGCGTTCGATACCAAGACCGGCAAGGAGTTGTGGCGCTTCTATACCATTCCTGCTCCCGGCGAGCCGGGTCATGAAACCTGGGCAGGCGATTCGTGGAAAACCGGCGGGGCGGCGATCTGGAATATCGGCGCGTACGATCCCGATCAAAATCTCACCTATTGGGGCATCGGCAATCCCGCTCCCGACACCAACGGCGACTCCCGGATTGGGGACAACTTGTATAGCGATTGCGTGGTCGCTCTCGACGCCGACACCGGAAAGCTGAAGTGGTATTACCAGTTCACGCCGCACGACGAATTCGATTACGACTCGACGCAAGTCCCCGTGTTGGCGGATATCCAGTATCAGGGCCGGCCGCGCAAGGTTATGATGTGGGCCAATCGCAACGGCAACTGGTACGTGCTGGATCGCGTCACCGGCCAATTCCTCATGGGTAAGCCGTTCGTCAAAGTTACCTGGATGACCGGCTTCGACGAACGGGGGCGGCCAATGCGTGTGCCCATAAGCACGGACAACGATCATCCCACGTTGATCATGCCGCACGGACTGGGCGGGACGAATTGGTATCCGCCTTCGTACAGTCCGCACACCGGCTGGTTTTATATTTCCGGCTGGGAAAACAGCGGCGCGATGGTGACCAAGGCGAACGGCTTCGGCCGCTCGCTGGGCGCGACTCCCATGGCTCAGGTGAATCTGCAGCCGAACACGAAAACCGAGAATGAAGGTTATGGAACCGTCCGCGCGTTCGATCCCAAAACCGGCGAGCAGAAATGGGAATACAAGATGAACGACATTACCTGGGCGGGTGTGCTAAGCACGGGATCGGACCTTCTCTTTAGCGGCGGTCGCGAAGGCTATTTTTATGCGCTGGATGCACGGAATGGGAATCTGCTGTGGCACGCTTCGCTGGGCGGGCAGGTAAATAGTGGGCCGATGAGTTATGCCGTGAACGGACATCAGTACATCGCAGTGAACGCGGGCACGGCGTTGTTCGTGTACGCGCTGCGGCAGTAATTCTGGTACCGAGCGGCGGGGAGGAGCGTAACTGGCGTTTAAGCGGCGCGTGGCATTGTTTTCGCTCGCTTGGTGTGCCGTCTGCGGGCAGCAACCGAGACGCGCGGAGTTCGAGGTGGCAACGGTCAAGCCGACATCTCCGTCCGAGCCGACTGCGGGTGTGAGGGGCGGGCCTGGAACGAGCGACCCGACATACTTTGCGGCGAGGAATTGGACGCTGATGGACTACGTGAAGTTTGCCTACGGGCTGGTCTGGAACGACGAATACGTTTTGCTGCCGTGGATGAACAATAACGGCCAGCGGTTTGACGTGACTGCGAGGGTGCCGGTCGGGGCGACGAGAGCGCAGCTCAAAGAGATGATTGAGGTGCTCCTTGAGGACCGGTTCGCGCTGAAGTTCCACCACGAAGAGAGGGAGCAGCTTATCTACCGGTTGGTCCTGGCGAAAGGCGGGCCCAAGTTGAAGCCAGCTAGTCCGGCGCACGCCCAGGAGGTCGGAGGGACCCCCGCCGTCCCAACGGGACCCGACAGGGTCGATAAGGAGGGGTTCCCCGTGATCCCCGATCACAGCGGGTTAAAGATGGTTCTTGTTAGCGGCGGAGCCCGCATTCGCGCCTATCGTCAGACGATGGAACGGATCTCTGGCATGTTGTCTGGCCAGACCGGGCGACGAGTCATCGATGCGACGGGACTAACGGGCAAATACGATTTTATGCTGGCGTTTCTCACTTCTGCGTCTGCCGGCCTTCCGGCCGAGGTCAGGACGGAAGGGGCGATCGACAAGGATCTCCCTGGGGTGACGATCTTCGGAGCTGTGGAGAAACAGCTCGGGCTGAAGCTCGAGCCCGCGAAGCAGGTGGGCAACGTGTTCGTGGTGGACTCGATGCGGAAGACCCCTACCAGCAACTGACGGCTTCCATTCGGGGCGTCCGCGGGTTTTTGTCGGGGCTGACCGGCGAGAGGCGCCGAGAGAGTTCCGACCAGAGTTGGTCCCGAGCAGCCGTAGGAGCCTTTGCTTGCGGACAAATTCGATCACCCCACGCAGAAGCCGGGGAGCTGACGCGGCGGGCCGCTAAGCGGATTTTTCGCGGTGCATTCCAACACAAGATTTCGAATGTCCGTACGAGGTGCGGCGGTGATTCACGTTTCGCCTGATCTCACTCTGCTCGTTCATGCCCTCCGCCACGGGAGCGCCACCACAATCGCCGCCACGACTCCGGCGCAGGCTAGCATCGCGGGACGGAATCCCGCGAGCCCAATCAGGCCCGCGACCGGAAAATCGCCGAGAGGGCGGACACACATCACCAGCAGCGTATTCACGCTCATGGCGCGCCCGCGCATTTCCGGCGGAACCCGCGATTGCAGCAGCGTCATGGCTGCGGCGCCGGCCACGTTCTGGGAGGCTCCCATGATCACCAGCGGCACGACGGCGGTGAGAAGGCGCGAGCTCAAAGCGAGCGCCGCCAGAGCCCCGCTCCAGATCAGAATGGATACGAACTCCAGCCGGTGCTTCGCGGGATGTCCGCTGAGTGAAGCGGCGATCATCGCTCCCGCCACGGTGCCGGCGCCGGAAGCCGCGAACAGAATACCGAGCTGCGTGGCGCCGAGATGAGCGATCTGCCGGGCGAACACCGGCAGCGCGATGGCCGTCGATGGTCCGAAGAACAGCAGTCCTCCGAAGGCCGCAACGGTTGCGGGTAGGATGCTGTCGCGTGCGACATATTGCAGCGCGTCCCGCACGGAATTGAAGAGGCTTCCGCGCCGGCCCGCGTCGCTGAGGGGGGTATGGCGCAGCATGGCAAGCGCCGCGATCACCGCCGAGTAACTAATGGCGTTTAGGTAGAAATTGCCCGCATAGCCGATCCGGCTCAGAGCGAGTCCGGCAAGCGCGGGCCCAAGAACGGACGCTCCGTTAAACACCGCTGATTGGAGCGAAAGCGCGGCCATCAGCGCATCCTTGGGTACCAGCGAAGCCACCAGCGCATTGCGCGCAGGCTGGTCGAAGCTCAGAATGGCTCCCGACGTAAAGGTAATCGCCGGGATCATCCAGAAGCGGATGATTCCCCTTGATGTCAGGAAGCCCAAAAAGATGGCCAGCCCCGCGAGCAGGCACTGGGTCACCAGCAGCAGCGAGCGCCGGTTGACGCGGTCGGCAAACCCTCCCCCAATGGGGGTAAAAATCAAGAACGCCAAAGCCTGGCTAAGCGACACAACGCCGAGTGCGAAAGCGGATCCATGTGTGAGATCCAGAACCAAAAGGCTCAGGGCCACAATCTGCATCCAGGTGCCCACCGAGGAAAGGATCAGCCCGCCCCAGATCAGCCGGAAATCCCGATACTGAAGAGCCGCGAAAGGTCGGGCGGGGCGGTTTGGGGCTGTTGCAGGCAAGCTGGAAACATGATATTATCAGCCCCAGTAGCAACTAGCTGCTGAAAGGCACCTTTTTATGACTTGGGAAACTCCCCAGATTGAGGAAATTTGCCTGAGCTGCGAGATTAACTCCTACAGCAACGGCGACTTCTGATCGTGAACAAACCCGGGGCGCGGTGGCTAGTTTCCATGGGAGCCGCCGCTTCCCGATTCGGCTTCCCGCCTCGATATTCATGCCGCTTCCTTGCGGTCGCGGCTCTGTAAGGCCCATTCTCCCAGCATGGTTGTTAAGATCCTCGGCAGCGCCGCCGGCGGCGGATTTCCTCAGTGGAACTGCGCCTGTTCGAACTGCGCTCGTCTGCGCGAGGACCGGTTTCAGGGTGAAGCGCGCAGCCAGGCTCAGCTTGCCTGGAGTGATGGCGCCGGCGGCTGGACGTTGCTCAACGCCTCACCCGATCTTCGGCAGCAAATCGAGTCCACGCCCGAACTATGGCCGCGCAACGGGCGCAAGTCCCCGATCCGCGATGTGATCCTCACCGGCGCTGAGGTGGATCAGGCTCTGGGTCTGCTGCTCCTGCGCGAGTTTCATTCGTTTCGCGTGCACGCCACACCCGCCGTACGCGCGGTGTTGACCGAGGACAACAGCATGTACCGCACGCTGGCGCGTTTTGCGGGCCAGGTTTGCTGGAGCGACATCGCCTCTGACACGCCCTTTTCCGCCGGCGGCGCGCGGATCGAACCGCTGGAATTGCCGGGCAGCGCGCTGCCCGGCTTCGTCCAGCCGGAGCGAGCCGCGCAGCTCAAAGCCGCTGAATCCGCCATCGGCCTGATCATGACGCCCGAAGCGGGGAGCGAAGCGGGGGGCGGCGCTATGGCCTTCCTTCCCGGTATCGGTTCCGTATCCGACGAACTGATAGAACGCCTTGCTGCGTGCAACGTGATATTGTTTGATGGCACCTTCTGGACCGATGAAGAGCCGAAGACCATTCCTGGCATCACAAGGACCGCGCGCCAGATGGGGCATCTTCCGATTTCGGGCCCCGGCGGGTCTCTCGATCGCCTGTCGTCGCTGTCGCAAACGCGGCGGATTTTCATCCACATCAACAACACGAATCCGATTCTCGACGAAGCCGGCAACGCCTTTCGGACCATCCGGGATTGCGGCTGGGAGCTCGCGCGGGACGGAATGGAGATTCTGCTTTGAGCCAGCAACTGATGACGCCGGCTGAACTGGAAGCCGCGCTGCGCGCCGTCGGCGCCGAACGCTATCACCATCAGCACCCCTTTCACCTGCTGATGCACGAAGGCAAACTGTCGCGTGGGCAGTTGCAGGCGTGGGCGCTCAACCGCTACTACTACCAGAGCATCATTCCCATTAAGGACGCCGTGATCCTTTCCCGTTCCGAAGACCCGGAGTTCCGCAGGGTGTGGCGCAAGCGCATTGTGGACCATGACGGAGACGGAACGATGCTCAACGCGCACAACGCATCCGCTGTGCGCGCTAAGCCGGGCGGGATCGAGAAGTGGATCCAGCTTGCCGAGGCTGCAGGACTGAAGCGCGAAGACGTCATTGCACAGACGGGAATTCTCCCCGGCTCCCGGTTCGCCGTAAACGCGTACCTGGACCTCGTATCGAAGAAGACCCTTCTCGAAGCGGTGGCCTCCTCGCTCACCGAAATGTTCTCGCGCGATCTGATCTCGCTGCGCGTGGACCGGCTCCGCCAGCACTACCCGTGGCTGAACGACGGGCTTGCCTATTTCACCGCACGCCTCACTCAGGCGCCGGAAGATGCCCAGTTCGCCTTGGCGTGGGTCACCGAGCACGCGCACACCAGAGCCGAACAGGAACTGGCCATTGCGGCGTTGCGCGCAAAGTGCGACATCCTCTGGTGCCAGCTTGATGTCCTCTACTATGCCTATGTCAATCCGGGCTGGCCGCCACCCGGCTCGTTCCGGCCCGCGGCTGAAGGTGCGCGCACATGAACGAAAGCGTCCTTGACCGTGCCCCAAGGCTTCCCCCCGGATGCCGTCTCAACGAAGCAGGCACAGCGGAGGACCTCTTACTGATCCCCGAGGGCGCTCTGCGGTTGAAGGGCCCCGGACGCGCTATCGTCGAGTTGTGCGACGGCTCGCGAACAGTTAGAGGCATTGCGGACGAACTGGCGCGGCGCTACTCGGCTGATCCGGCGCGGGTCGAATCCGACGTCGTCGCCATGCTGACGCGACTCGCGGATCGCGGCGCCCTCGAGTATGTATGAATTAATCTACGTCTGAATTATCTACTTATGAAGTACCAGCCCCGTGCGCTGATCGCCGAAATCACCCATCGTTGCCCGCTGCATTGCGTCTACTGTTCGAACCCGGTGGAGATGCAGAAGCGGTCGGCCGAGTTGGCTGCCGAAGACTGGGCGGAAATTTTTCGTCAGGCGGGCGAGATGGGAGTGTTGCAGTTGCAT
>DATDGT010000413.1:0-45552 GCA_036521975.1 Bryobacteraceae bacterium | reverse complement strand
GGCGCAAACACGTTGCCTGGCGGCCCGTTCCTGGCGAGAGGAATGGATGAACGTCTCACAAAGTTTCGCAACGGCAGCCCACACCAATAAAATCAGCCAGCCGGGTGTTGCAAAAGTCTGTTTGCGTAAACAAAGGCCGCGTAACTCCCGGAGATACGTGCTCTCGGACGCGCGCGGCTGAACCTCCGAGTGTATTGTCGGCTACTTGTACAAGGCGGAATTTAGAAAGCAAACTGGGATCAGATTGCCGGTTTCTAAGAAGTTGTTTCAGCCGAAAGGGGTTAGTTGGCGGCAACGCCAAAATCAGAGAACGGACCGACCCCGGTATTAGTGGCGCGGTGCTAGAATTCGGTGGGATCCAGAATGGTCTCGAAGACGTCATTGTTGCCACTTGTGCGAGCTTTCGACTGGAAGGCCGTGGCGTCAGGCTTTGAGGAGCGGCCGTCGCTGGTAGCCCATGTCGACGAGCGCGGCCGGAACTGGCTCCACGTTTGCTGCGCGACAGTCCTCGGCAACGGCGATGCCAGACCGAGCATTTGCACCGCCGATGTGTTGCTTGCCCATGGGATCGACCTGAACCAGCATGCTTTCTCGGAAGGCAACTGGAGGGCCACGCCAGTGTGGTTCTGCGTTGCATACGGACGCAATTTGAAGCTCGCGGAGCATCTGCTGAAGCTTGACGCGAGCCCGCAATACTCGCTCTACGCGGCCGCCTACAATCGCGACGCGGCGGCAGTCCGCCTGCTGGTGCGGTACGGAGCAAATATCGAAGAAGCGTCCGGCTCAGGAGACACGCCGCTGCTCGGGGCAGTAGGTTGGAGCCACTTCGAGGCTGCCGAAGCAATGCTGGCATGCGGGGCGAATGTGAACGCTCAGAACGACCTGGGCATGACGGCGGCGCACATGATGCTGAAGAAAACTCGGACTATAAACACTTCGCGATGTTGGCGCGTTACAAAGCTCGCTTCGACCTCGCTGACAAACAGGGTGTGACGGCGGCGGCGATCATGTCGAGAAAGCGGGATGCGAGGTTCAAGACGCTTGCCGCCGGCTAGTATTGACGCAGACGCGGCGAGTGTTCATAGGGAGGGTAGTTTGAAACCGGCGAATCGGACGCTGGTGACTTAAAAGTCGGGTTCCGGAGAGCTGGGGTGGCTTCCAGATGATCGGCGACTGGTACGAAGCCGGTTGATCAGAGCGGCCCGCCAGCTTTGTACGGGTGGCCCGTGACACGCTCGGAGCGGGCACACATCGGCGAACGAAGCAAAGCTTGGTCTGACCATGCTGGATTATGATCGGAGCAGGCCCCGGGCGCAGGTAAAGGAACCGGCTGATGTGGTCGCTCTCGTGGACGCGTTCCAAGAATCAACTTTGGGGTTGAGGCTGGAATCGGCGAAGCGCTCGTTGTGAGGCTGGCGATCGACAGTATGGAGGCTGCCGAATGCGGCTGGCGGAACGTACTGGGGTTGAATATGTTCGAACATGAGTTTTGGGGACGGGCTTCGATGGGGCGTATGACGCTGACCGCGGGCGTAATGATGGCGATTGGCGGGTCGATGGCGCCGCAGTGGATCGCGTACGCACAGGCGCGGGCGGTGTTTGAGGCGTCGCCCGTGATCGCAAGCGTGCGCGGTGGCACCGGCCGGGACCCCGGCAACAACATGGCTACGGTCTCGCGGACCCCGCAGAGGATTGCGTTCCAGGCGTACCTGGTGGGAGACATCGTGGCGTTCGCGTACGAGTTTCCGCTGGACCGAGTCGAACGGCGGCCGCAGTGGATGTATGACGATCGCTATAACGTTGCGGTGACCACGGCGGGTCCCGCCAGCTTGCCCGACCAAAAAGTGATGCTTCAGAAGCTTCTTGAGGAACGGTTCGGCCTCGTGGTTCATCGAGCTTCGTACGAAAGCCCCGTCTATTTCCTGGTTCCTGGAGCGAAAGTGAATCTCACGGAGACCACGGGACCCAATGCTGTGGACATTCCTGAGTTCCGCAGAGAGCCGTTGCAACCAGGTCTCCCGCTGCGCAATGCCGTTTACGGTAGGCATGTGTCAATGACCGATCTGGCGGCATGGTTATATCCCTCGCTGCAGCTGCCTGTTTTGGACAAGACGGGGATCACCGGATTGTTCGACATTGAGATCACTGGGCTGCCGATCAACGGCAACGGGGCCGGCACCATTCAAGCGGTGCGGAATTCTCTCGGGCTCGATCTCGAATTGCACCGTGGAACCGCGGAGTCTCTGATTATCGATCATGTGGAGAAGCCGCACCAAAACTGATATGGAGCGGCGAGGAGACGATCAAATGCATAACAACCTGTGGTGGCCTACAGTTGTGGTCTTCACCATTCTGGGCGTCGGAAACCTCTCTGCGCAGGACAAACCGAACTTCAAAGGTACTTGGGTATCAGAACGTCAGCCTCAAACCCTGACGATTACTCAGGACGCCTTGCGTCTCACCCAGACCGGGCCGGAAGGCACACTAACCTATCAACTGGACGGAAGTGATAGCCGGAACGAGACGAAAACAGTCCTTGGCGAGAAGTGGATACACATCTCCAAAATCAAGTGGGTTGGCAGCGCGCTCGTCATTACGACAACCACAACGCCGCAGACTGGCGGTTCATGGGATTGGATGAAGATCTACACTCTAAGCCAAACAGGTACTCTCAAACTCACCACAGTGGACGGAGTGCTGAGTGACAGGCTTTATATGAATGTCAATACGGTCACCTTTACCCTGCAGAAATAGCCCTTCGGAGATCCGACGACGGCCTGATCTTCGCACCGGCTCGTATAACGGGCTAACCGCGGAAATGGTGTAGCGCCTGGCTCCGGGCGGATCGTCGACCCGGACATTGTTGGCACGACATTTAGGGGTATTACGCGCGAGATCGCCAAGCCCTTCACCCGATGGCAATCTCCGTTTTCGAACGATTCGGGCCCTAGACTTTGTGCCGCTTGCCGACCCGAGTCGTGAATGATAAAGGACATTGTCGTCCATAAGCGGCGTTGTCGGAAACGTAGCCTGCACCTCCCGCCGCATCGTCCGCCACTTGGAGAATGAGCGAAATCGGCGACTGGCACGGCTGGACGCCATTCCTAGCGAGAAATCCCCTGTCCGGAAGCTGATCATCGAAGGGTGCCGCATCCAGGCTAAAGCCCCTTGATTCAAGCCGCTACTATCGGCACGAATGAAGTCGAGCGCTGATACGGATCGGGTCCAATGCAGTCCCTAGTTCCCGCAGTCAGTGCCCGTGGTCTCCAGTGAGGTGAGGTTGAGCAGATTCTTCCCCGAATCGCGGTACAGAAGCCCGCGCGCCTCCACTTTCTGGCCCGCATGGGACTCGGGCTGGGAGGGGAGGGCGCCCAAGAGAACGAACGTGCCCGCACCCAAGGCCGTTCCCGCAGCGTCCTGGAGCGCAGCCGGCGTGGGCTTCTCAGCTTTGGTTACGGCGGGATCGGTAGTGCGCGTCAAAGACCAGTATTTTCCGTTGCCCGGCGCGAGGCACCCAACCATGCGCACCAGGGAAAAGTTGGCCGCGGTCTGCTCTCCCTTCTGCGCGATCTGGTTTGCCTTGGAATCTGTCGAGGCGCCGGGCAGAAGCCCGGCGGAAGGGTTGACACCCTGATCCCGCAGCGAACGAAGCAACGCCGCGGTGCTCTCATGAACGGTGCCCCCGCGCCGGCCGCCGTTGCCCATGGCCATATCGAGCGGGGCGAGGCCGGCCTTATTCTTCAAGTCGAGCATCGCGCCATGCTCCGCCAGATACTTCACCACCTTGTCGGCGCCGCGCGCGGCGGCGCGATGCATCGCCGTCAGGCCGTTGCTGTTGAATGCGTTGATGTCGACTCCGCGGTCCAGACACAACTGAATTGCTTGAATCGCGCCTTCTTCGGTGACCTTTAGCGATGGGGCGAATGCCCCAACCCCCGCCCCTCCGCCGGCCACAAGCATGACAACTGTGGTGTAGTCCTTCTGCGTGATGAATGGATCGGCCCCGCCATCGAGCAGGGCTTTCATAACGGGAATATCGTTCGCTTTCGCGGCCCGCATGAGTGGTGTAGTGCCATCGCCGAGGCCGCCATCGCCATCCAGGTGGAGTCTTCCAAGGATGGGCTTGGTCAACTGTGCATTCGGATTCGCCCCATGGGCCAATAGCGATTTGATCAGGTCGAGGCCGCTCAGATTGTCGACCAGATTTAGCGGCGGGCGACCCTGCGTCGGGGGGAGCGTGTGCATGTCGACAGCGGCGTAAAGTGCAGCCATACCGGTTTCGTCAGCGACGTTCGGATCGGCGCCCTTGCCGAGCAGCATATTCGCGAGGTCGAAGTGGGCGTTTATGATCGCAATTACCAGCGCGGTAGCGCCGTCCGGATCTTTGAAATTCAGGTCCGCGCGATCGTCCGCCAGAACGCGCGCCGCCTCGATCGATCCCTGCCGTGCCGCGTAGAAAAGTGCCGTCCAGCCGCCACGGGGCAGCATGGTGGAGACCATTCCGCTGGTGACCCACTTAAAAGGGGCAAGGCTCAAAACCGTGGAAGCCGCGTTGATACCGGCATCCGCGGACAACAACACGCGCGCGGCATCAGCGTGGTTTTCCGCCGCCGCCCACATGAGCGCGGTCTCGCCAAGCGTCTTCTCTTTGGCGTTCACATTGGCGCCATGAACCAGCAACACTTTGATCGCATCGGGGTTCCCCGTGCGCGCTGCGGTCATCAACGCCGTCTCGCCTTGAGGCAGCGCGGTGTTGGGATCCGCTCCGGCGCCGATGAGGAGTTCCAGCATGCGGGCGCTCCCGCGTTGGGCGGCGAGCGTGAGGGGTGCCAGCCCGTACCGATCTGTGTCCCTGGCGCGGGCGCCGGCCGCGATCAGCGCTTTCGCCATTTCGATGTCATCGTTGCGCGCCGCCCAGTGAAGCGCCGTTGTGCCGTCGGGCTCCGGCGCGTTCACGTCCGCGTGCTGCTGGATGAGCACACGCACCTGGGCCAAATCGTCGTCTTTCGCGGCATCGGCGATGCCCGCCGCGTTTATCGTAGCGGCGTACGCGCCCAACGCCATGAGGCACGATAGAAAAGTGCGATTCCTGAACATTCTTGCTCGAAATCCTATAGATCTACTTTCCCGGTGCTAATACCGAACTTGTCTATCTCTACTCCGAAGCTCTGCCCTATACTCAGCATCAGATTCGCCAGCGGAGTGTCTTTCGGCATCTTAATGTGCCGATTTCCCTTCATTGCCGCGGTGCCGCCACAAAGCAAGGTTGGAATGTCAAGCCGGGAGTGTGAGTTGCTCTCGCTCATACCGCTGCCATATAGGATCATGGAGTGGTCGAGTAGAGAGCCGTCGCCATCCGGCGTCTCGCTCAGCTTCTTGAGGAATTTGCCAAACAGCTCCACATGGTAGGTGTTGAGCTTCACCAGGTTGGCGATCTTCGCAGGATCTCCACCGTGGTGCGACATGGAATGATGCGGCTCCGTGATCCCGATGTTCGGATACACGCGCTGGCTGACATCGCGAGTCATCATGAACGTGAATACGCGCGTCAGATCAGCCTCAAAAGCCAGAGCCAGCAGATCGAACTGCAGGGCGACGTGTTCTTCAAACGACTCGGGAATACCGATCGGGGCGCCCGGCACACGCACAGCCAAAGCCGACTGTTTCTCGGCGCGCTGGATGCGCTGTTCGATCTCGCGAATGTTTTCCAGATAATCGTTTAACCGGTCCTTATCTTTTGGTCCCAATCCCGATTCGAGACCCGACACCTCATCCTGCAGTGAATCCAGGATGCTCGCATCCGTGCGCATCCGTGCCACGCGCTGTTCCGCCGTGCCCGGCCTGCCGAAAAGCCGCTCGAATACGATGCGAGGATTTATCTCCATCGGAAGCGGCTCGGTGGGTGTCTTCCAGGACAGGGTATTCATGTAGGCACAGGCATACGCGGGATCGCAGCCACCGATATAACCAGTGAAATCTTCCGTGGCGAGCTCAAGAGAGGGGAACACCGTATCCTGCCCAATCTGTTTCGCAAGCATCTGATCGATGGTGGTGCCTGCATGTACATCTTCGGCGACCGTGCGTTTGGGTACGCTGCCGCTGAGCCATGCCGCAACGGTGACCGCATGACCATCGACCGGATCACAGAGCTCCGACACAACAGTCAGCGACTTGCGGTAGGGCTCAAGAGGTTTCAGGATAGGCGAAAACCCGAAGTTATCGCCCTCCGTTTTGGGCGTCCAGTAGCCGGGCCGCTCTCCCAACGCTATGAAGACCGCCCCAAAACGCCGCAATGGCGCCGCCGATGTTTTCCCGAGCGCCTGGAAAGCGGGCGCCATCGAATCGAGCATCGGCAGGCCAAGAGCCACGCCGGCGCAGCGCAGGACCGTTCGCCGAGACAGCGATTTTTTTGTGACAAACATGAGAACTGATATCCTTTATCCGGGAAGCTAGTGACGCGACGATGCAGTCCTCGCCGCCGGCAAGGTCCCCTCCTCGTTGGTCTTGATCCTCATCTGAAATGGCGTGCTGTGGACGATGCCGAAAACCAGCGAGCTAAAGCGGTAATCATCACGCCCGGCTTGGCGCACGATGGACCGCACCGCCGGCATATCCGATGCATCCAGACCGCGGCCAAGCGCATACGCTATCAACTTCTCCGTCATAGTACCGACGAAAATCTCCGGATTTTTCAGAAGCGCGTGGCGAAGGTCAACCGGTCCATTGATGTTCGGGCCGGCCAGAAGCTGTCCGGAAGCATCGATGGGGGCGCCGCCCGTGCCGCCTTCTTTCGTTCGCCATGAGCCAATCGCATCGAAGTTCTCCATTGCGAAACCAATAGGATCCATGATCTTGTGGCAGGTGGCGCAATACGGGTTGGCCCGGTGCGCCTCCATGCGTTCCCGCATCGTCAAAACCCTGCCGTCCTTCTGGTTACTTTCGTCCAGCGGCGGAACATTCGCCGGCATGGGAGGAGGGGGCGTGCCAAGCAAATTATCCAGGATCCATTTGCCCCGGACCACAGGCGAGGTGCGGTCCGTATGCGAGGTGACCATCAGAATGGCACCCTTGCCGAGCAACCCTTTGCGTGCTTCCTCCGTGACGGTGATCCGACGGAATTCGCTGCCATATATGCCCGGGATGCCGTAATGCCGCGCCAGACGCTCATTGACGAACGTGTAATCGCCATTCATCAAATCGAGCACGCCGCGGTCCTCGTGGATGACGCTCGCAAAGAATAACTCTGTTTCCTGCTGGAAAGCTTGCCTTAGATTGTCGTCGAAGTCCGGAAACTCAACCGAGTTCGGAATCTGGGTCCGCAGGTTGCGAAGGTAAAGCCATTGCCCGGCGAAATTATCGATCAACGCATCGGATTTTCGATCCGCAAGCATTCGCCGGACTTGCCGATCCAGGACGCCTGGTTCATGCAAATTGCCCTGGCTCGCCACCTGTAACAGTTCTTCGTCGGGGATCGTACTCCAGAGAAAGAAAGACAACCGGGATGCAAGGTCGAGACCGCTTACCGGGACGATAGCGCCGGGCGCGGCATCAGGGGGATCGCGCTCGATACGGAACACAAACCTGGAGCTCACCAGCATGCGCTCCAGGGCTACTTCAATTCCCGTTTCGAATGTTCCGTGCGACCGGCCTTCGGCGTAAAGCGCCGTGAGCCGATCAAGATCCTTTTGATCGCCTTTGCCGCGATAAGCTCGCCAGATCAGTCGCGACAAAATCTTCCGTGCGCAGGCTTGTTCGTCAGCGTCCCCGGCAGGATGGCAGATGAAGATCTGCCGCCGGCTGGGCGTATCGCCGGGTCCTGCCGGGTTAAACGGGCCTGTGATTTCCACACGATCCAGATGAGGATGCCCGAGCGAATCGAAGGTGTCCTCCGAGCTTCTAATGAAAGGCTGGAGCCTCATGGTGTTCTGGGCGGCACTTTCGCCCAAGAAAGCCACTGTAAGCCGCCGCGGGCCGGCCTTCATTTGCAGCCGCGCTGAGCATCGTGCTTCGATTTCCTGGGCCGTGGTGGTGATGTTCGCCAGCGAAGCCTTGAAATCGCGGTCGCCGCCAAAGTTCGCGATGTGCACACGTTCGCCATCGACCGTGGTCTCACAGGTGTGGGGGAATTCCAGGCCGCGCATCGCACCGAGATTATTGATCGAAAACTTCACATTGACGGTGTACTCTCCATCGAGCGGCAGCGTAGTTTTGATGAGAATACCACCGATCGTTCCTAACGGCAGGCCTTCCATGTGGACGTCTTGCGAAGCGTCCTGACGTACGCGAAACGTCTCGCTACCCGGGGCGGTGTGGGGATCTCCAACGGCCAGAGCAGCGATCGTTCCCGCCGCGCTGATATATCTCTCCAGCAAGACAGGCGAAACACCCAGGGCATCGGCATTGTTATCGAATCCGAAGGCCGAGTCGTCTGGAGGCAGGAGAGACGTCGAATCCACTTCCAGGGCCAGCACATCGCGAATGGCGTTGGCATATTCGGTCCGGTTCAGCCGGTGTACTGGCCAGCGGCCAGGATTCGGCTTTCGAGCGGCGGCGCGATCGAGATCCGCCTGGAGCCACGAAACCAGAGCCGCGCGACTAGCTGCATCGGGCTGAGGGGCGCCCTGTGGCGGCATCATCCCCACGCGCAGCTTCCGAATTACCTTTTCCCAGATATCCGGGGCACTCGCGGGACGAGCGGGATCCCGATTTTCGAGTGACAGGTCCCCGGTCTCGAGTTTGTCGTTGTGACAGGTAACGCAATAGCGGTTCAGAAGCGGGGCGAAGTCCGGCGGCGGATTCTGAGCGCGGCCCGCTTCGCACAGAAGGCCGAGCGTGAATAGTGCAGGCAAAAATCGCGCATCGAAGCCGATCGGCATGGGTGCCGTATATGGTAGTTTTTCATATTTGTGTGTCGAGCGCCATAACCCGATTTGGTCATTGACGCGCAGATTACCCACAAGTACAATCGTGTGGATTTTTAGAGTTTCATTGTCTACAGGGGCATATCTTGTCCACAGGGGCATACAAGGAGAGTTCACAATGGGGAACAAGTCGCTCGCTTGGGTGGCGGTCTTCGCGGGCTTAAGCGCGTTTGCACAGTCCAACCAAGGCACAATTACCGGGACCATTTCGGATCCCGCCGGCGCAGTGATTGCCGGTGCTGCCATAGAAGTTCGAAACACCGCGACGGGAGTCTTGTTTCGAGGCGGTAGTTCCGGCACGGGGAACTACGTTCAGTCCGTGCCCGCGGGGATGTACACGTTGACCGTCAATGTGCCAGGATTTAAAAAATTCGTTCAGGAGAACGTAGAGGTGGTCAGCGCGACGGATACGCGCAAGGACGTCACGCTAGAAGTTGGTTCGGCCGCCGAGACGGTCACCGTGGTTGACACCGCGCCGCTGCTCAAAACGGAAAGCGGCGAAATGAGTCACCAGGTGACCACCGCCGAGTTAGACAACCTTCCCGTACTCACCACCACAGGCGGCAGTACATCGGCCTCAATAGCAGCGCTGGGCAATATCCGCAACCCCCTGGCCATGACGAACCTGCTTCCCGCCGTGACCTTCACGAATGACCAGGTTCTGGTGGTCAACGGCCTGCCGAGCGAAAGCGAAGCGATTCGAATCGAGGGCCAGGACGCGAAAACGACGATCTTGACCACCATCCAGCAGGACAGCCAGGCGAGCGTCGATGCCATCCAGGAAGTAACGGTTCAGACCAGTAATTTCGCGGCGGAATATGGCCGGGTGGGCGGCGGCTATTTCAACTTCACCATGAAATCGGGCGCCAACCAGCTTCACGGCACCGGCTACGATTACTTCGTGAACGAGGCCCTGAACGCGGGACTGCCTTTCACCGATGCGGGAACTGTCAACCCGAATAAAGAGGGCCAGCACATCCGGAATGCGGTGCGGCGCAACGATTACGGCTTTACGGTAGGAGGCCCCATCCGCATTCCCAAGGTCTACAACGGAAAGGACCGGACGTTCTTCTTTTTCAGCTTCGAGCAGTTCCGGGAGGGCAAATTCATTCAAAACGGGCTCACCACCGTGCCCACCCAGGCGTATCGGAACGGCAATTTCTCACTGGCGGGCTGCCGCACTTTCAATACCGCAGCCAATAGCTGTACCTCCAGTTTCGGCAACCTGACCATCGGCGGCGCGCCGGCTCAGGACACCGCGGGTCAAACGCTCGGCTATGGCGAAGTGTTCGATCCCAACACAACCCAGGTAGTGAATGGAGCACAGGTGCGCGCCCCGTTCCCGAACAATCAGATTCCCCTGACCCGATTCGACCCGGTTTCGCTGGCGATCCAGAATCTGCTGCCTTTGCCGAATCTGCCTGGCCTCATCAACAACTACCAGATCCCCGGCTACCCCAACTGGCAGCATACGACCACTTACGCCTGGAAAGTGGATCACTCGATCAGCCCCACTATGAAGCTCTCCTGGTATTTGTCGCACCTGACCCGGAGGAGTCCGGCGGCCAACGGGTTCCCCGCTCCTTGGGGAGGCTCAACGGCCTTCGACAACCGGAACTTTACCTCTCGCGTGAACTTCGATGACACGCTGCGCCCAACCCTGCTTTTCCACGTGGGAATCGGCTACTTCCAGGACTGGGAACCGCAGGATCCAGCGCCATTCGATCAGAATTCGATCGGGTTGCACGGATATTTCGATCCGAACCTGTTTCCCATCATCACTGGATTGTTGAACTCGAATACTGGCGGATGGGGAGCGGGCTATACTCCCGGGGCCTTGGGCTCGTTTTACAAAGCCGAGCTTTGGGAGGAGAAGCCCACTGCGACTACCAGCTTGACGTGGGTCAAGGGCAATCACATTTATAAATTCGGCGGCGAATATGCGAGCGAAGGTTTTCCCGAGCATAGCGATTGGCGGGCCAACGGCAGCTTCACCTTCTCCAACGCCGAAACCGCCGATCCCTGGCAGAACGGCCAGCCTTTGAACCTGACCAATGGGTCGGGATTCCCTTGGGCCAGCTTCCTCCTGGGTTCGCCCGATGCTCTATTACTCAGCGTTCCGACACAAACCAAGCTGGGCAACCACACGATCGGTTTGTATGCCCAGGATAGCTGGAAGATCACACGGCGGCTGACGCTGGATTATGGGCTGCGATACGATTTCCAGACGTATTTGAAAGAAGAACACGGCCGCATGGGAGATGCTTCCTTCAGTACGCCCAACCCTACTGTGGGAGGGCTTCTGGGTGCGGAAATCTATGAAGGGTACGGTGGCGGCCGATGCAATTGCGCCTTCTCCCACAATTATCCTTACGCTTTGGGCCCCCGCCTGGGAGCGGCATTCCAGGTCAACAGGAAAACCGTGCTGCGCGGCGGCGCCGGCTTAATGTACGGAACTACGCAAACCGTGTCCGCCGTGAACTACGGCGTGGCGGATTATTACACCTACAATTCGTTGGGTTACGGCATCACACCGATGCCCAATGGTCTCCAGGGCGGAAATCCGTATCCCAATATCACCTGGCCGAACTTCAGTCCTGGAAAATACCCGGTGCAGACTGCCGGTTTGCTGCCGCCGGGAAATAATAGCATCTTTTTTGATCCCGAGTCCCGGCCGTCCCGGATTCTACAGTGGAGCATTGGGGTTCAGCGCGAGGTCTTTCAGAATATCGTGATCGACGCAACATATGTCGGCAATCATGGAGTGTGGTTCCCCGCGCCTGGTCTGGACCAGATCGCCGCCAACACACTGGACAATGCGATTCTTGCCCATGACGGGCTCAGTCTTTCGAATCCGGCGAACCTCAGCTTGCTGACCAGTCTTATTGGTTCTCCGCAAGCCATTCAGGCCGGCTTTGGCCCGGCGTACCCGGGAATGCCGCTGACGCAAACCGTGGCGCAGAACCTTCGCCCGGTGCCGCAGTGGAATCGGCCGACCCCTTATCTTGGGCCTCCCCTGGGCCAGACGTGGTACGATGCCTTGCAAACCAAGGTCACCAAGCGCTTCTCTCACGGTTTGTCGGCCCAAGGTTCGTTTGTATGGTCCAAGGCGTTGCTCCTGAACAGCACCGCTACCGACACCGAATATTCCCCGAGTTTCAGCCCGCTGATCAACGATATTTACAACTACCCGGCCAATAAACAACTGAACCAGTTGGTGCGGCCGCTCGCAGTGGTCATCTCGGGCACCTACACTACCCCCCGGCCAAACGCGAATACGGCCGGAATGAAAGTGCTTTCGCAGGCAGTGCGGGATTGGCGGCTGGGGTGGCTGTTGCGCTACCAAAACGGGGCGCTCATCCAAACTCCGCCCTCCAACAACCAGCTCAACAACCAACTGGAGCGCGCCAGCGCCACTTACTGGAATTACGTTCCCGGTGTGAATCCGCTCGCCGTGGACCCGAACTGCGGTTGCTTCAACCCGCAAACCGCCCAGATCCTTAATCCGAAGGCCTGGACCGATGCTCCCGCGGGAACCTTCGGCGTTTCCGCTCCCCTCTACAACAACTACCGCTGGCAGCGCCAGCCCGCGGAGTCGATGAGCTTCGGCCGGGATTTCCCCCTCGGTAAGGAGGGCAGGTTTAATCTGAACGTCCGCGCCGAATTTCAGAACATTTTCAACCGGCTCGTCCTTTCGATGCCGTCGGTGGGCGGCGGGGTCAATCCGGCAACCGCTCTCTCATCCTCGGGCGGAATCAATACCGGCGGATACGGCTACATCGCAACAGTGGGCGGCATCGGTAGCGCTCCGCGGTCCGGCCAGATTGTTGCCAGGGTAACTTTTTAAACTAGAGCGAGGTTGGAAATCGGGCGGCCGGCGACACGTGTACTCAGGCATTCCCAACCTTGATAAATTATTGGCGATGATAGATTGCTGGCGATGCGATGCGACCTAAAGCTCCGGGGACTGCTGACGTTGATTGCCAGTTTGCTGCCGGCATCGCCGAAGCTCGCGGCTCTGAGCCCACAAAAGCAACTTTCGCAGTACACACGAACCGTATGGACCCAGGCGGAGGGTCTGCCGCAGGATACAGTCCGGGCCATGGCGGAAACGCCAGACGGCTATCTCTGGCTTGGCACGGAAGAGGGTTTGGCGCGGTTTGACGGTTATGAGTTTCTGAGCATCACGAAGGAAGGCGGTCAACTACCAAGCAACGCGATTACATCGCTTTGCGCCGGCAGCGATGGGGGGTTGTGGATCGGCTCGCAGGCGGGACTAACGCGCTATTCTTCGGGCCGCTTTGAAACGTTCACGCAAAAAAATGGTTTACCGGCCAGCGTGGTGGGCCGCGTTCTGGAAGACCACACCGGCGCACTATGGATTGCGAGCGGCGGTGTGCTGGCACGTTTCCAAAACGGCAGGTTTACAACGTTTGCCAAACAGAAGCTTGCACCTGTCGACTCCGTGGAAGTGATTTATGAAGACCGCCGTAACCGGCTATGGGTGGGGGGCGTAGGCGGCCTGGTGAAGCGGAGCGGGGAAGGGTTCGAGCGGGTTCTCGGTTCCGAAGAGCTGGGTGGCCAGATAGTCACGCAGATCGCGGAGACGGCGGCCGGGCTCTGGCTGGGCGGCAGTCAGGGAGTCGTTCTCATGCGGGAGCGAGCACCCTTGCAGTATTTCAACACAGCCCATGGGATGCCGAGCAACATCGTTCGTGCGCTGCTGTCGGACCGGGCAGGCAACCTGTGGCTTGGCACCAGCGGAGGGTTGAGCCGGTTGGAGGGCGAGCGATTTGTAACGCCAGACCTCGACCGTAGGGGCGACCAGGATTGGGTCCGCTCGCTGTTCGAAGACCGCGAAGGCGACCTGTGGGTGGGTATGAACAGCGCTTTGAACCGGTTCCGCGACGGCTACTTCAGTGTTTACGGAAGAAGCGAAGGACTGCCGAGCGACCAGCCGACTGCCGTGCATCAGAACGGCAGCGGAGAAATCTGGATCGGATTCGACGACAGCGGCCTGGTGGCGTGGCATAGCGGTTCTTACCGCCACTACACGAAGATGAACGGTCTGGCGGGCGACGAGATCTTCGCCATTCGCGATGCCCGAAACAGCGATTTGTTGGTGGCCACGCGCGGGGGTATCAGCCGCATGCACCAGGGCCACTTCTCAAACGAAATCGTGCCGGACCCGCTCGGCCGGACGGTAGTCTACGATGTCTTGGAGGATTCCCGCAAGGATTTGTGGGCGGCTACCGCGAGCGGCGTGTATCGGAAGAGAAACGGCGCCTGGCAGGCCGTATTGCGCAGCGACTCTGCCGCTAATGCCTATGCGGTTTCCCTCGCCGAAACATCCGACGGCAATGTGTGGGCGGCTACGCTCTACAACGGTCTCTGGATGGTTTTGAACGCCAGCGCGCCGCAGGCGCAACCGCGCCTCTACACTGCCACCGACGGCGTGCCAAATGGACAGATTCGCGCGCTATTTCAAGATTCGGGCGGAACATTGTGGATTGGGACTTTCGGCGGCGGCCTGGCCGCTTACCGCGAAGGGGTGTTCCACCGCTATTCCGCGGCCAACGGTCTGTTGAGCGATAACATCTCCAATATCCAGGACGATCTGGCGGGAAATCTTTGGTTGAGCACGACGCGCGGCATTTGCCGGATTTCCAAGCAGCAACTCGCCGACTTTACCGCCGGCAAGATACGATCGCTGACACCGCGAAACTACGGCATCGAAGATGGCCTCCGCAGTTCGCAGTGCGCGCCGGTCTATCCCGTGAGCGCCGGCGGCACGCGAACGCGAAACGGGGAGCTGTGGTTTCCCACCGGCCGGGGGCTTGCGGTGTTCGACACGCGCAACGGCGGCATTTCCCCGCAGAAAACGACGAGGCCGCTCGCGCAGGTTGTAGAGGTGCAAGTGGACGGGCGGCCGGTGATGCCACAGGAATTGATAAGATTGAAGCCCGGCACCAACCGGATTCAATTCCGTTACGCGGGTATCTATCTCGCAGCGCCAGAGCTCATTCGCTATTCGACGAAGCTGGAAGGTCTGGACCCGGATTGGCTCCCTGCCAGCACGCGCCGGAGTGTGAATTACACGCTTTTGCCGCACGGGCATTACCGCTTCCGGGTGCGCGCGGAATTGCCGGAAGGGGGCTCCACCGAAGCGCAGACCGCATTCGAGATTTTGCCTCACATATATGAACGTGCGTGGTTTTTCTGGGCGGCCGCCATACTGCTTTCGGGAACCGTGTACGGCATGCATCAACTGCGGCTGCGGCAGATGAGCGGCCGCTTCGCGGCGGTGCTGGAAGAACGAGCTCGGATTGCGCGAGAAATTCACGATACGCTCGCGCAGGGGTTTGTCGGTATCTGCTCGCAACTGGATGCCTTGGCTCTGAAGCTGAATGGAGACCCAGCGGTGGTCCGCCAACAGGTTGACCTTGCGCGGAAGATGGCGCGATACAGTCTGACCGAAGCGCGCCGTTCCGTAACGGACCTGCGCACACCGGAACTGGAAGAGCAGGACCTGGCTTCCGCGTTGCGGTCTGCCGCCTACCGCTGGACCGCGGCCAGCAAAGCATCCGTCGCGGTGAGAGTGGATGAATTGAAAGAAAAACTGCCGGCTGAGATGGGACAGAACATACTGCGCATCGCCCAGGAGGCCGTGGCAAACGCACTGAAACATGCGAAACCGCGGAATATCTGGGTCGAGTTGGAACGGACGAATCAGGCCTTACGCTTGCGAGTAAGAGACGACGGCAAAGGCTTTGAGCCGTCCGGCACATCATCGATCCTTGCCGGTCATTACGGAATTCTGGGGATGCGGGAACGAGCCGAACGGCTCGGCGGCACGTTTGATCTGGAAAGCGGTCCCGAGGCCGGCACCGTGGTGGAGGTAACGGTTCCCCTTGACAACGGAACGCCGCGGATCCGCTAAGCCGATTCGGATCCTCATCGCGGAGGATCACATCATCGCGCGCGCGGGCGTGGAGGCCATCATCAATGCGCAGCCCGACATGAACATCGTGGCTGAAGCAGGTAATGGCGAACAAGCCCTGGCACTGTATCGTAAGCATCGTCCGGACATCATCCTGATGGACATGCGGATGCCTGTGATGGACGGGTTCGCGGCGCTCTCCGTATTGCGGCGGGAGTTCCCCGATGTACGCGTGGTGGCGCTCAGCACTTTCGGCGGCGATGAGGACATCCGGCGCGCATTGAACGCGGGTGCCCAGGCATACCTGACCAAGGACGTTCTGCCAGACGAGCTCATCGCGGCCATTCGCGCCGTCCACGCCGGTGAGCGCTACCTGCCCGAATTGGTGCTGGCAATGCTGGCCGCGGAAATGCCCCGGCTGAGCGAACGCGAACTCGAAGTCTTGCGGCTGGTAGCTCAGGGCCTCAGCAACAAGCGTGTTGCGCATGTGCTGAACATTGCCGAGGATACCGCCAAGAATCACGTGAAAAATATTCTGAAAAAGCTAGGGGCGGATGATCGGACTCAAGCGGCAACGGAAGCCATTCAGCGGGGAATCATCCATCTCTAACGCAAACAGGCGATCGATTCCCTATTTGAACAGGTGGCGGAAAGCGAAAATGCAGTCCCGACCGGTGAGGTAACGTGCCACTATCCTTCCAACACAAGCGGGTCCCGGCTGCAATCCAGGGTCTATTTGTGCGCATCCGTCGATCGCGAGCGGCCACTCGGAGAATGATTGAAACCGGCGACGGAATCGAGCAGGCCAGCCAGCGGCTAGAATTGACGTTTGAGTTGGCTCGCACACTCGCACTGGCAACTCCTGCTTAACGTCCTCTCCATCGTGGTGGTCAATCTGACCCTAAGCGGAGACAACGCCGTGGTCATAGCGGCCGCGGTCAAGTCGCTGCCGCGTCCGATGAGACACCGCGCGCTCGTCGCTGGCGCGGCTTGCGCCGTCGTTGCGCTGGTCGCTGCCACTTTTTTCGCCACGCGACTGCTGCACGTGAGGTTCCTCCAATTAATCGGCGGAGCGGCAATCCTGTGGATTGCCGTGGGGCTGTTTCGCGAAGAGCCGCCGCTTGAGTCATCGGCCGCGCACCTCGCCGGCTTTTGGAAGGCGATATGGTTTGTTGTCGTCGCGGATGTCACGATGTCGACCGACAACATTCTGGCGGTTGCGGCGATCGCTCAAAGCAACTTCTCGCTGCTCGTGTTCGGACTGGCGCTGAGCATACCGCTGGTCATTTTTGCGAGTGGCGTTCTCGCGAGACTAATGGACAGCTACCCCGTCATCGTTTACGCCGGAGCGGCGATGCTTGGCAGAGTTGCGGGCCAAATGATCATGACCGATGGTTTCACTATGCAAACGTTCGCTCCCAGCAACGCGGAGATTTATTGGGCGGAAGCAGCCGGGGCTATCGGGGTCGTGATCGCGGGACTATGGCTCAAAGCCCGCCGCACCAGGCGTTAGGAGCTCGCCTTTGCGGCTTCCAGTGGGGCAGGCCCTCGGCCTGCGGCGGCCTCCCAGGCGCCAGCACCGGGCAAGCCGAGGGCCCGCCGCCGCGCAGGGCGCTGCCCACATTGCTCTCGAATACGTGGCCGGATTTTTGAAACGGAGTACTTAGGAACTCATGTTACAACGAACGTATGCCGCGCTTTACAGTCGAGACGCCGCCGCGCGTTTATGAAGCCATCGTGGAGCGCGGGTGTCTGGCGCGCCTGAGCGAATTCATTCCCGCGCGCGCGGGGCAATTGTTCATTGTCACTACGGAAGACGTTTGGGCGTTGCACGGCGCCGCGGTGACGCACGCGCTCCGGGGACATCGGCCGAAGATTCTGTTTTTCGCCGGCGGAGAACCACGCAAGCGCCTTTCCGAAGTGGAGACGCTGGCCGAACAAATGATCGAAGCCGGAGGGGATCGATCCAGCGTCGTGATCGCCTTCGGGGGCGGCATCGCCGGCGACGTCGCCGGATTCCTCGCCGCCATCTTCATGCGCGGCGTTCCCGTGATTCAAGTTCCCACCACGCTGCTCGCGCAAGTGGATGCCGCCGTAGGCGGAAAAACCGGGGTGAATCTGGTTTCCGGGAAGAATCTGCTCGGAAGCTTTCATCAGCCCCTCGCGGTGGTGATCGATCCGGACCTGCTGCGGACTTTGCCTGAGCGCGAATATCGCGCGGGTTTGTATGAAATCGTTAAGTGCGGCGTGATCCGCGACGCGGAATTGTTCGACGTGCTGGATCAGTGCTCGGCGAGCATCTTGAAACAAGAATCGATGATTGTGGAGCGCATCGTCGCGAGCGCGGTGCGGATTAAGGCCGAAGTGGTGAGCGCCGACGAGCGCGAAAGCGATTTGCGCCGGATCCTCAATTTCGGCCACACTTTTGGCCATGCGCTGGAGGCTGAGACCCGGTACGAGCGCTTCCTGCACGGCGAGGCGATCGCGTGGGGAATGCGGGCGGCTGTCATCCTGGCGGAGCGCTTGGGTCTTATCCCGGCGGCTGAGTCAGCGGCGATCGCGCGCGTGATCGACAAATACGGCCCGATTCCGCCGCTCAGCGGCATCGCCGCGACCGCAATTGCCGCTCGTCTGCGCAGCGACAAGAAGACCGTTGGGGGCAAGATTCATTTCGTGCTGCCGGTAAAGATCGGCGAGGTCCGGATCGTAGCGAGCGTAGATCCGGAACTGGTGCTGGATTCCATCCGAGCGGCGCTCCCATGACCGGGACGACCCCTCCCGGGACCTCTCCTCCTGGTTCTGGGACCGAGCAAGCCGCGGCGCAATGGGTGCGCGAAATGTTCGGCCGGGTCGCTCCGCGTTACGACCTGCTCAATCACCTGCTCTCGTTCAATCTCGACAAACGCTGGCGGGCGCGGCTGGCGGCGAGCGTCGCGCCAGTGCTCGCGCGGCCCGAAGCGCGGGTGCTGGATCTGTGCTGCGGAACGGGCGATGTGCTTCGGGAATTAGTTTCGCGCGGGGACCGGATCAATCGAAGCCGCGGGTTCGCCATGGGCGCCGATTTCTGTCATCCCATGCTGATGGCGGCGCGGCGGAAAGTTTCCGCGCCGGTTTTTGAAGCCGACGCTTTGATCTTGCCACTTCGCCGCGATTCGCTGGATCTGGTGACGATGGCCTTCGGCTTCCGCAATCTCGCGAACTACGAGAGGGGTTTGGAAGAGTTGCTGCGAATCCTGAAGCCCGGAGGCATGGCCGCGATCCTGGAATTTTCGCAGCCGGCCAATCGGCCATTCGCGGCGCTGTACGATTTTTTTTCCAAGCACGTGCTCCCGCGGGTGGGCGGCTTCGTTTCCGGCTCGCCCGAGGCTTATTCCTACCTTCCCGAATCCATCCGCAAGTTTCCCGGCGCGGAAGAACTCGCCGTGCGGCTGCGCGGGGCGGGATTCACCCGTGTGGAATTCGAGCGCCTCACCGGCGGACTGGTCGCGCTGCACCGGGCCTGGAGGTGAACACGAGATCCAAAATGCCGACTCTGATGACAACGCTTACGCCTTCGAGCGGGCCGCGACATGAGGGACAATGTAGATCGAGGTTTGCCAGGTGGAGATCGATGTTGAAAGTTTGCGCCGCTATTACAGTTCCCTCTCCGACGAAGCGTTGATGGCGCTCGACCGCGAGGATCTCACTGAAGTGGCACAAAAGTGCTGGGACGGAGAGATCGCGCGGCGCGGCATCAATGAACTGCCGGAATCGGACGCCGCTTCCGATGACGGAGCCGGCGAAGCAGAAACCTCATCCGAAGGCGAATTGGATCCCGGCTGGCTTGAGGACGCCGTCTGCGCCTGCTCATTCGCGGGCGATCCCGGTGGATCCCCGGCTGCCGACGCCGTGAAAGTGCTTGATGACGCGGGAATTCCCTGCGAGGTCACAACAGTGGAAGTCCCATCAGCGGCGGGCCGCCAGGAGTACGAATACCGGGTGATGGTGCCCGCCGCGCTCAACCTGAAAGCCAGCAGCATCCTCGACAAGGAGCTCTTCAACCCGGAACTCGAAGCCGACTGGCGCCTGCACTTCCAATCCCTGACGGACCGCGAATTGGGCGCACTCAATCCGGGTGTGATCTGGATCGGCCTGGAAGACCGCATCGCCCGTTTGAAGCGCGCTTACAACGATGAAGTGACGCGGCGCTTCCGGCATTCCGATTAAGTCGCGGGCATGCCGCCGTTGGTGCGCGCTCACGCTGCCGTCGCCGTCGCGAACCATCGCCGCATTTCTGCCCGTGGAACAACCCCCGTGCGCTCCGCAATGATGATTCCCCCGCGCAAGAGCACGAAATACGGAATCGCCTGAACTCGAAACTGAGCGGCTACAGTCGGGGATCTCTCCGTGTTGACCTTGAGGACCAAGCCTCGTCCCGCCATCTCCCGCGCGAGCTCATGGACTTCCGGCGCAGCCATCCGGCAGGGGCCGCACCATTCCGCCCAAAAATCCACGAGGACGGGCACTTTTGCCTCACGGGTGATCTCGGCGAATTCCGTCGCGTCAACGTCGATGGGCTCCGAGACGGGTGGCAACGTGGCTTTGCAGGACCCACAACGTCCGGTACTGGCCAGGTGTTTCGCGGGAACGCGATTGTTGGCGCCACAGGCGCGGCATGTGCGGATCATATGCCCCCTTAAGCTGTAAGCTACCATGAGCGGCTGGACTGAATTGAGTTTGGCTCACTCCCAGCGAAACACTTTGGAGGACAGTGCAGAGCAAATCACAAATACAGCTACGAGTGCCACGACGTCGCTCCAGTGTGCGGACCAGGATTCACCCTTCCAGATCCCCTGGAGCAAGGATACGGCGTAGGTGAGCGGTGTCAGGCGTGCCACGGTTTGCAGCACGGGGGGCAAGGAATGGATAGGCACGAACAGTCCGGAAACGCCAATCATCGGATACAAAATTGCGGTCCCGAGCGGCTGTGCAAATCGTGCCGTGGGTACAATGCTCGCGATCACGAAGCCCATTGACAAGATGCTCCAGGTGCTGATCAGCAGTGCTAGCGTGAAGCCCAGTACGGGAACATGGATGTCGACTGGATAGTAGCGCTTGCCGGCCAGCATCATCAGGGCCAGAGTCACCACGCTCAGCAACAGTTTGACGAGTACATGGGCAGTGAGGATTGTCAGAGGGCGCATGGGCGTGGCCCGGAGCCGTTTGAGGATTCCACCTTCACGGTAGATCGATATGATGGTGACCAACGATGTCACCCCGTTTAGCGCGATCAGGATCGTCACCAAGACCGGCAAGCCCGCGCCCAGGAAGGCGAAAACGCCACGCCCTGCAATAGAACTGGGCGTGGGCATTATTCGCCCACCGGCGACTCGACCCACAACGAGGAACACCAGGACCGGCAAGACGATCGATCCGAAGGCGCCCATCGGCTCGCGAAGGAAGATCTTGATCTCCAGCCAAGTCAGCTTCCAGAGCCCGCGCAGCATCGCTTGTTCCTCCTAGTCGCGAATCGAATGGCCGGTTATTTTCAGAAAGACGTCTTCCAAATTGGGAAGGACCGTCCGGAAGTCAGTGACATGGATCTGATTTTCGGAGAGGCAGTGGATCACCGCGGTGACAAATCCTTCTCCCCGGCCGTAAATTGTGAACTGGGAATCCACGGATGTGATTCGCTCCAGGTGCGGGATGGCTTCGAGATGCTCTCCGGCGCGCTGGTCGTCGGTAGCCAGCACGACCGTTCGCTCCGGGCAATGTCGCCTGACGAGTTCTTGCGGGCTGCCAACATCGATTACCCGGCCGTGCTCGATGATCGCGACGCGATCGCACAAGCGCTCGGCCTCCTCCATCAGATGAGTGGTCATGAACACGGTTTTGCCGCGCGCGCGGATGTCGCGCACAAGGTCCCAGATTGCCCGCCTTGCCTGCGGGTCGAGTCCCGTAGTTAACTCGTCCAGAAACAGCAATTCCGGATCGTTGATCAGCGCTAAGGCGATGAACAACCGCTGCTTCTGGCCTCCCGAGAGCGTCATGAACCAGGCGTTCCGTTTGTCGGCAAGACCGAGTTGTTCAAGCAGCCTGTGGCCGTCAACCGCGGAAGGGTACAGCGAGGCCCACAGGTCAAGGGCCTCCCAGACCTTGATCCTCTTCTGGAGTTGTGCCTGTTGGAGCTGTATTCCAATCCGGCTCTGCAGCGCTGAAACGTCGCGAAAAGGATCGATCCCAAAGATCGAGATGGCGCCCCGATCGGGAGTGCGAAGCCCTTCGACGCATTCCATCGTGGTCGTCTTGCCGGCACCGTTGGGTCCTATCAAACCGAAGATTTCGCCCTCGGCCACGTCGAACGACACCTCGTCAACCGCGACCACCTTGCCGTACGTCTTGCGAATCCCCGAGACTTCAATGACCGGATGCTTCAGTAGAAACGAGGATAGCGCAGCTCCGGCGCGGCGGGGAGTTAGGGATTCGGGTGAGCGCAGGGTCCCGCACCCGGGCGCTGTGCGGTGAGGTGCAAACTGGACGGCTACCGCGTAGCGACCATGAACAGCCGTGGAAACCGTAACAGCACCTGGCCATCGGCGCGCGCCTTGTAATGCGACCCAATTTCGTCGATGTACGCGGGTACAAACTCCTGTGCGCGCTGAGCATCCAGCCGGGCAAGAAAAGGCCTGAGCGCGGAGCCGCGAAACCACTCCGCGATCGCTGCCGTATCCGCCATTGGGTGATTGTAAATTGTGTGCCAGATATCCAGCCGGCTACAGAGCGGCCTCAGGGCGTCGTAATAGGCGTCGACCGGCGGCAGATCCGGACGCGCTCCTTTCCCTAACGCGCACAATGCATTCGTTGTGCGCTTTTCAGGGACGCCGAACCGCCGGGCCACGTCCTCCATCGCCAGATGAGAAGGCTCGCGCGTATTGTCGGGCATCTGAACCGCCAACACGCTTCCTGTGCCCAGCGCCTCAACCACCCGGCACATCGCTTTGAGATGATCGGGCACCCACTGGTACGCCGCATTGGCGAACAGAAGATCCACCGGCTCATCTCCTGGAGCGCGGGCGGGCGTCCAGCTTGCCAGATCGCCCTCGACGAAAGCGCAGTTGGGCAGACGCTTACGCGCTTGTCGCAGCATGTCCTCGGATGAGTCAAGGCCGCTGACCACGGCCGTCGGGTATCGCGCTATCAATAATTCCGTCGAATTCCCCGGGCCACAACCGAGGTCGACGGCGCGGCGGACCTCAGTGAGCGGGACCTGCGCCAGTAAGTCCCTCGCGGGGCGTGTCCGTTCGTCCTCGAACTTCAGATATTGCCGGGCGCTCCATTCGGCCGTTCCCATCTTTCGCCACCGATTGCGCCGCGCGCGCTTATTCCTTTTTGAAATCCAACGACGCCGAGTTCATGCAATACCGCTGCCCCGTGGGACGCGGACCATCCGGAAACACGTGCCCCAGGTGTGCACCGCAGTGTGCGCACAGCACTTCCGTTCGCACCATGCCGTGGGACGCGTCGGTTTCTGTGCGGATGTTTTCCTTGACGGCTGGCGAAGAAAAGCTTGGCCAGCCGGTGCCAGATTCGAACTTGGTATCCGACCGGAACAGCTCCTTGCCGCAGCAGACGCAGTGGTAAACGCCTTTTTCGTGATTGTCCCAATAACACCCGGTGAAGGCCGGCTCGGTGCCCTTCTGCCGCGTGACGTGGTACTGCTCAGGCGTGAGCTCCTTCTTCCATTCCGCTTCAGTCTTGGTGATCTTTTCCATCCTAATTTGAGCTTACCCCTACACTGGAAGTAGGGCGTCTAATGATTGTGAACCTCACGTACGTTAAATGCGCACAACGCATTCGCTGTGCGCTTACCTGGTTCGCCGCTGTCCTTTTCGTGGCCTCCGCTGCGAAGGCTGCTCCAGATCTGGACCAAATCCTTAAAGGCGTGGAAAACCGCTACAACACTGCCAAGACCATCCAAGTGGACTTCGTCCAAACCTATGCCGGCCACGCGCGCAACACCACGGAGCAAGGAACGCTGTTCCTGCGTCGGCCCGGCCGCATGCGCTGGCAGTACTCCTCTCCTCCCGGCAAACTGTGGATCTCCGATGGCCAGTGGGTTTACTCCTATTTCCCTGAACAGAAGCGCGTGGAGAAATCGAAATTCAAAGAGACCGACGATCTGCGCGCGCCGTTCGCGTTCCTATTGGGAAAACTCGATTTCCACGAGCAGTTCTCGAAGTTCGACGTGACCGTGGACGGTTCCGACACCAAAATTATCGCGTTCCCGAAATCCGACAAACTGCTCTACACCGAAATCTCTTTCGAGGTAGCGCCCGATTTCACCATCAAGCAGGTTTCGGTGAAGGGGCAGGATGGCTCGTCCACGGACTACGTCTTCGAGAACGAAAAGAAAGACGTTCTGTTCTCCGATACGATGTTCCGCTTCGCACCCCCAGCCGGTGTAGAGGTTGTAGATTCAGATAAGGGGAACTGACTTGACGACGATCTCGCCCCCTAGCCTGAGCGCTTTTTCGAACGAGCCAGTGGCGGATTTCCGCCGCGACGAAAACGCCCAGGCAATGCGCGCCGCGATTGCAGACGTTCGGGCGCAAATGGGACGCGAATACGATCTCGTGATCGGCGGCCACCGGTTTCGCACTTCCGAAAAGATCGAATCGCGCAATCCGGCGCATCCTGGTGAGATCGTCGGCGTTCATCAGAAGGCCGGACACGACCAGGTCGAGCCGGCCATTCAGGCCGCGCTCCAAGCGTTCGAAGGCTGGAAGAACCGGCCCTGGGAGGAGCGTGCGGAACTGATCTTTCGCGTGGCCGCAATACTGCGCAGGCGCAAGCCCGAATTCAACGCGTGGATGGTTCTGGAGACGGGCAAGAATTGGGACGAAGCGGAAGCGGATACTTGTGAAGCGATCGATTTCTGCGAGCTGTATGCGCGCGCCGCGCTCCATTTGGCGGAGGCTGAACCTGCGGTGCAGCTTCCGGGCGAACGCGATTCCCTTCGTTACATCGCTCTCGGCGCCGGAGCGGTGATCGCGCCTTGGAATTTTCCTCTCGCGATTTTGTGCGGCATGACCACGGCGTCCATCGTTTGCGGCAACACCGTTGTGATCAAACCCTCCAGCGACACGCCGACCATCGTCGCAAAGTTGTTCGAAGCTCTGGAGGAAGCGGGAATGCCCCCGGGAGTGGTCAACTTTTGTCCCGGCTCCGGCGCGACTTTCGGACAGGGCGTCGTGGAGCACCCCAAGACACGCTTTATCGCTTTCACGGGCTCGCGCGATGCGGGCCTCGATATTCATTTACGCGCGGCGCATCTGCAGCCTGGCCAGATCTGGATCAAGCGAACGGTTTTGGAAATGGGCGGTAAGGACTCGATCATCGTCGACGCCGACGCCGACCTGGATCGGGCGGTAGAAGGCGTCGCGGTTTCCGCCTTCGGTTTTCAAGGGCAAAAGTGCTCGGCCTGTTCGCGGGCGATCGTCGACGAACGGATCTATAATCCTTTTCTGCAAAGGCTGAGGGAGCGAGTTTCGCGAATCCGGATCGGCGATCCGGCGGAGAATTTCGCGATGGGTCCGGTGATCAATGAAGGCGCCCTGAAGTCGATTCTGAAGTACATCGAAATCGGGCGTCGCGAGGGGCGCCTCCTCACTGGCGGCACGCGCGCTTCGGGCGACGGCTATTTCCTTGAACCGACTGTCTTCGCGGATGTCGCGCCGCGAGCGCGCATCGCCCAGGAAGAAATTTTTGGGCCTGTCCTGGCTGTGATCAAAGCCTCTGATTTTAGCGATGCGTTGCGCATTGCCAACAATACCGAATACGGACTCACGGGGGCGGTTTACACGGCGTCACCCACGAAGATCGAGAAAGCCAAGCGCGATTTCCACGTCGGGAACCTCTACATCAACCGGAAGTGTACCGGCGCCGTTGTAGGAGCCAATCCGTTCGGAGGGTTCAATATGTCAGGGACCGATTCAAAAGCCGGCGGAGCGGAATATCTTTATCTGTTCACCCAGGCCCAATCGATTGGAGAGAGGCTATAAACAAAGCGGCGCGTCAATTAAGACGCGCCGCTTTTGCTTAGCGCGCACAACGCATTCGCTGTGCGCTTTCCCCTTCGGTTGAACTTGCGGAACTACCAGCCGAAGGTTTTACCCCAAAATATGGGTGCCACACGCCCCATTGGTCGTAATAGCCATCGGCGTACGGACCATAATACGGCCAAGTACGTTCTTTATCTCTTCCTCTCCACTTTTTCGATGTCTCAAACCATCCGAAGTTGCACTTGGGCGGAAACCGCTTTACTCTGAGAATTTATGCCGCTTTTGGAAGTCATTGTGCTGGGCATTGTGCAGGGCCTCACCGAGTTCCTCCCGGTATCGAGCACCGCGCATCTGGCCCTCGTGCCGAAACTGTTCGGCTGGGCGGACCCGGGCCTCAGTTACGACATCGCGCTGCACGTGGGAACGCTCGCCGCCGTGCTGATTTATTTTTTCCGGGATTGGGTGCAACTGATCGGGCAGGGATTCGGGTTGAGGACGGGCAGTGATCCGGAACTCCAGCGTAATCCCGCGCTGTTCTGGCTGCTAGTCGCAGGCACGATCCCGGGCGGGCTTGCTGGACTCCTGTTCCAGAAACAGGCCGAGACAAATTTGCGAGGTCCCTATGTCATTGGGAGCGCCCTGATCGCGATCGGACTTTTCATGTGGCTCGCGGAATACCTGGGACAGAAGAAGAGGGATCTATCGCACCTCAGCCTGCTGGACTCCATCGTTATCGGCGTGGCTCAAGCGGTCGCGGTGATCCCTGGGGTTTCCCGCAGCGGCATCACCATTTCCGCCGGGATGCTGCGCGATTTCGAGCGCCCCCCGGCCGCGCGCTTCTCTTTCCTGATGTCGACACCGATCATCCTGGGGGCCGCCGCCAAGGACGCTTGGGATCTGATGCGCCACGGAGGAGGAATCGCGCCCGAAATGCGCTCGGCTTTTGCCTTGGGAATCTTGATCAGCGGAATTACGGGTTGCCTTACCATCGCCTTCTTTCTGAATTTCCTCCGCAGCCGGAGCTTGAGCTTCTTCGTCTGGTACCGAATTATTCTTGGTATACTGGTTCTCGCTCTGGCCAATCACTTCCGCTGACCGGCGGATGTCATACCTGGGACCGACACGGCACCCGAGGCTTAATGAAGCCATTGCCGTTGTGTATCTGTTCACCGGGCTTTTCGTCTTTATAAGCCTTGCCTCGTATTATCCCTTCGATCCTTCGCTGAACACTGCGTCCGGCGCCCTGAAGCCGGTGAATCTGACGGGTCGCGCGGGCGCTTACCTGGCGGATTTCTTTCTTCAGACGCTGGGATTCGGCGCCTATTCGATCCCCACGTTCCTGTGGATCATGGGCTGGAAATGGCTGCGCTCGAAGCCCATCGGCGCGGCCTGGATCAAGAGCATCGGCGCGGCGGCGCTGGTTGGCTCGACTTGCGCCCTGCTGGGCCTTCTTCTGCCGGATTGGCGGCCCATCGCCCGGCTGATCCCGCCGGGCGGGCTGGCCGGGCTGGTGCTGGCAAGCAGCCTCGCGGGATATTTCAACCTCACGGGAGCGGTGCTGGTCGCGTCGGCTGTTTGGATCGTTTCGCTCTATCTCGTCTCGAAATTCGAAATGTCGCGGCTGCCCCGGTGGTTCGGCGTCCCGATCGGATGGGCGCGGATGCTCGCCGGCCGCTTGGCCGCGTGGCGAGAAGAACGTGCCCGCCAGGCTCGCCTGCAAGCTCAAGCTCGCGTGTTGAAAAGGAAGCTCTTTGAAGGAGGATCCAGGAAGGCGAGGCCGCAACCGGCGGCGGAAACGGAAGCCGGCGAGCCTCCGATTGTCGATCCATTGGCTGGAGTTGAACCGCCCCCCCCGGTGGAAGTGCCGGTGGAAGAGATCCCGATTCGGACTCTGGAGTCAAGCGAACCGCCGTGGGAGCCGGCCGCCCAGCCTGTGCACCCTTCCCCCTCGCACCTTTCCAAAGACGCGCCTAGCTCCGCCCCCCGCCGCACGGAACGAACCCAATTCCGGCTGCCTCCCACGGATCTGCTGCAGGAACCAGCTGGCCGCAGTGCCTACGACAGTCAGGAACTGAAAGAAATCGCGGCGAGGATCAAATCGAAGTTCGAAGAGTTCAACGTGTTGGGGTCGGTGGTGCAGATCAATCCGGGTCCGGTCGTGACCACTTTCGAGTTCAAGCCGGAAGCGGGCATCAAGTATTCGCGCATCACCACGCTCACCGAAGATCTGTGCCTGGGGTTGCAAGCGGAATCCATCCTGATCGAACGCATTCCCGGAAAACCCACGGTGGGCATCGAAGTGCCCAATTCCAAGCGCGAGGTGATCGCGCTGCGGCAAATTCTCGAGTCCGAGGAATTTTGCAACTCGCCCTCGCCGCTGACGGTGGCGCTGGGCAAGGACATCAACGGCCGCATCAAAGTTGCGGCGCTGGATTCCATGCCGCATTTGCTCATCGCGGGCTCGACGGGCGCGGGCAAAAGCGTAATGCTGAATTCGCTGATCATGTCGATTCTGTACAAAGCCAAGCCCGACCAGGTGCGCATGATCATGGTGGACCCCAAGCGGCTGGAGTTCGGACTGTACGAAGGCATCCCCCACCTGTTGACTCCGGTGATTACGGATTCGAAGAAAGCCACCTACGCGCTGCGCAACGCAGTGCTGGAAATGGAGCGGCGGCTGAAACTGCTGGCGTCGCAAGGCGTTCGCAACATCGAGCAATACAATCGCAAGGTGCGGCAGATGGAGACGAAGCCGCGCAGTTTGTTCGCTGAAGAAAACGCGGCGGAAGAGGAACTGGAACCGATTCCCTACGTGCTCATCGTGATCGACGAGCTGGCGGATCTGATGATGCTGGAGCGTGCCAGTGTGGAGGAAAGCGTGACGCGGCTGGCGCAGATGGCCCGCGCCGTCGGGATGCATCTGGTGCTGGCGACGCAGCGGCCCAGCGTGGACGTGATCACCGGTCTGATCAAGGCGAATTTTCCCTCGCGCATCAGCTTCCGTGTGGCCACGCGCGTGGATTCGCGGACGGTGTTGGACGTGATGGGCGCGGAGCATCTGCTGGGCAAGGGCGACATGCTGTTTCTTCCGCCCGGCTCCTCGCGCCTGGTGCGCGTGCACGGCTCTTACGTGAGCGAAGCGGAAACGAACAGCGTCGTCGAGTTCTGGAAGAAGCAGGCCGCGCCCGAATACGACCAGAGCTTCCTGATCGCTCCGCTCGCGGACGAGGAAGAAGCCGAGGCTTTCGACGGGCCCGAAGATCCTGTGTATCAGGAGGCCGTGCGCGTGGTGTGCGAAATCGGCAAGGCTTCGACTTCCACTTTGCAGCGGCGCTTGCGCTTAGGCTATGGCCGCGCGGCGCGCATTCTCGATATGATGCAGCGCGACGGCATCATCGGCCCGCCCGACGGCAGCCGCCCGCGAGACGTGCTGAAGCGTCCGGATTGGCTGGAGGAAGTGGAGACCCAACTGCGGTAGTGTTGTTGGAGCATGCGCAGGCCTTTAATCGCCGGAAACTGGAAAATGTACAAGACGGCTGCCGAGGGAGCGGACTTCCTGGCGCAAATCGCGCCCATGACGGCGAAGGCGGCGCACGCCGATATCGTGATTTGCGCGCCCTTCGTCGATTTGCCGGCAGCCGTGGAAGCAGCGCGAGGAACCCGTATTGAAATCGGCGCTCAGGACGTGTTTTGGCTGAAGGAGGGCGCTTATACCGGCGAGGTGTCCGCGCCCATGCTGACGGCTATCGGCGTCCGGTGGACAATTATCGGACACAGCGAGCGCCGGCACTATTTCGGCGAAACCGATGAAACGGTCTTCAAAAAGACCACCGCCGCGCTCGAAGCGCGATTGAAACCGATCGTCTGCGTCGGCGAAAGACTGGAGCAGCGTGAAGCGGGATCGACGGAGGAGGTTTTGGACGAGCAGTTCTCCAACGGCCTGAGCCGTCTGACGGCGGAACAATTTGCTCGTGTGACGATCGCCTACGAGCCGATTTGGGCGATCGGAACCGGCAAGACCGCGACGCCCGAAATCGCGGCGGAGGTGCATCGTTTTCTGCGCGATCGGGTCCAAGCGCGGTTCGGCCAAGCCACCGCCGAGGCGTGCCGGATTCTTTACGGCGGCAGCGTCAAGCCCGATAACATCGCGAGTCTGATGGCGGAACCGGAAATCGACGGCGCGCTGGTGGGCGGGGCGAGCCTGGACTGCGCCTCGTTCGCGTCGATCGTGAATTATCGCTGAGTCAGCCGTGAAGCGTCAGCAAAGCACCGAATAGAATCAATAGGCCGGCGAATTGGAAAAACAGACCTTGGTCCGCGACCGGTGCGTGGTCCTTCTTCCAAAAGACGCGATACGCCGCGCCCAGAAGGAGAATGAGGAACAAGCCCGAGTCCGTGAGATACCACAGCACCACGGCAAGACCCATCCACATCAACCGCTGAGGATAGGACAGCGCGCGGAAAGCCCGGCCGCCGTCGAGCGTCCATATGGGCGTCAGGTTGAAGAGATTTATGTAGGCTGTAGCGCGTGCGATGGCTCCCCAGATACCGCCCGGCGCCAGGAGGGAGGGAAGCAAACTCGCGAGCGCAAAGCCCGCTCCCCAAAGCGGCCCGGCGAGGCCGATGCGTGCGTCCTGAGCCGCGTCAGCCGGGCTGTCGTACAAGCTCACGAACGCGCCGAAGCCAGGAATGAACATCGGCGCGCTCGCGCGGAGCCCGTAATGGCGCAACATCCACACGTGACCCATTTCGTGAACGTAGATTCCGATGACGAATCCGGCGGCAAACCTCCACCCGTACAAAGTCCAATAAACACCGAGCGAGGCGAGCATGGATAACAGCGTCGGTAATTTGGCCAAGCCCAACAGCAAGAACTTGGCTTTTCCCAGGAACAACAGAGCCGCGGTTTTGAATTTCCATGCCGCCGTGGCGGCTACGCCCGCCGGGCCGAGCCGCTTGGCCCATTCAGGCTGCGGCTTGGAGTCTGGTGGCTCCGCCACCGGATGCGCGCACCGGCCGCAGATGCTCGCCGCCGGCGGGACCGCAGCTCCGCAAGCCAGGCAATATGGTGATCTCTCAGACACACTTAAAGCGGAGCGGACGTTCTGATCAAGTTGGTCCTTAAGATCATCTTACAGCCCTGCGCCCGCACGCTCCGTTTTTGCGGGCTGTTACGTAGGGGTTACACTACTAACTTGACCGAATTTGAACAACGCCGTCGCAGCGTTGCGGATCAGCTTGCGGACCAAAAGGTCGAAGCTTTGCTGATTTCGTCACCCGCCAATATTCGCTACCTCACGGACTTTGCCGGTTCCAACGCGCTCATGCTCATCACGCGCACGAGCGAGCATTTCATAACCGATCCTCGATATGGCGCCGACGCATCGGCGACCATCACGTGTAAGGTCCGGGTGTCGAAAAGCCCCTTGATCCAGGCCGCCGCCGGCCTGGCGAAACGCCAAAGGCTGCGGAAAATCGGATTCGAACCTTCCTGGTTGCGAATGGAAGAATACGATCAGCTCAAGACCGCGCTGGGCCGAGGCGTCGATCTGGAGCCGGTGGCCAGTTTGGTGGAAAATCTCCGTGCGGTAAAGTCACCCGAGGAAATCGCGAAAATCCGGCGCAGCGTGCGCGTCAATTCCGAAGCTTTTTCGCGAACCCTCAACCGTGTCCGCCCCGGCGCGCGGGAAAACGAGATCGCCGCCGAGCTCGATTTCCAGATGCGCATCCTGGGCGCCGAAAAGACGGCTTTCGACACGATCGTTGCGACCGGACCGCGGTCGGCCTTGCCTCATGCACACCCCACCCGCCACACGCTGGGCGATAAGGAACTGGTGCTGATCGATATGGGAGCGATGGTGGACGGCTACGCCAGCGACATGACGCGCGTGGCGCATATCGGAACACCGAGCCGGCGCATTCGCGAAATGTACCGCGCTGTCGCCGAGGCGCAGCTTGCGGCCACGGACGCCGTCCGCCCTGGTGTCCCGGTTTACAAAGTGGACGCGACTGCTCGCGAGGTACTGAAGCGGCATGGCCTCGATCAAGAGTTCATTCATTCCACGGGCCACGGGTTGGGGTTGGAGATTCACGAGCCTCCGAAGATCGGCAAGAAACAAAAGACACGCCTCCAGGCCGGGATGGTGATCACCATAGAGCCGGGCGTTTATGTTGAGGGGTTCGGCGGTGTGCGCATCGAGGATACCGTGTTGGTGACCGAGCGGGGATGCCATGTCATCACCGAAACTCCCAAAAAGCTGTTCCCTTTATAAATGACCATTGACGAAATCAAAGAGATCTTGCGGCTCTTCAACGAGAGCGGCGTAGGGGAATTGGAGCTGCAACGCGGGGAAAACAGGCTGCGTATCCGCCGGTTCGAAGGGGAGCGCCAGCCGACGTTTACAATGATCGCCCCGCCCGCAACGCCGGCGGCGCCGCCTCCGGAAGCCGCGCCGCCCGCGCCCGCTCCCGCTCCCACGCCGGCTCCTGCCCAGGCCCCCGAACCGGAACCCACCACCATCCTCGTGAAGTCGCCCATCGTGGGGACGTTTTATGAATCGTCCTCGCCCGATACCCCACCCTTCGTGAAGGTCGGCGACGCGGTCGAGCCGGGTCAGGTCCTGTGCATCATCGAATCGATGAAGCTCATGAATGAAATCGAAGCGGAAGTGGCGGGGGTCGTCGCCGCCAAGCTCGTGGAAAACGGCAAGCCGGTGGAATACGGCGAGGCTCTATTTGCCATTCAACCGCGCTGAATCGGATGTTTAAAAAAATTCTCATCGCCAACCGCGGGGAAATCGCCCTGCGAGTCATTTGCGCCTGCAAGGATCTGGACATCAAGACCGTGGCCGTCTATTCCGAAGCCGACCGCCACAGTCTTCACACACGCTTCGCCGACGAAGCGATTTGCATCGGCCCCGCCAAGAGCGCGCGCAGTTATCTGGATATTCCCAGCGTAATCAGCGCCGCCGAAATCACCAATGCCGACGCCGTGCATCCCGGCTACGGCTTTCTTTCAGAGAATGCGGATTTCGCCGAGGTCTGCGAAACCAGCGGGCTCAAATTCATCGGCCCTAAGCCGGAGGTGATCCGGCGCATGGGTTTGAAACAAATCGCGCGCGCGGCGATGAATGAAGCCGGCGTTCCGGTCTTGTTGGGATCGAAGGACGTTCTCAAGAACGCCGAGGAAGGGTTGGAGATTGCGGAGAAGATCGGCTATCCGGTGATGCTCAAGGCTGCGGCGGGCGGCGGGGGGCGCGGCATGCGCGTGGTTCACGGCGCGGAGGAACTGCCGTCGTTGCTGGCTCAAGCGCAAGCCGAAGCCGCCGCGGCTTTTTCCTGCGGCGACATGTATATCGAGAAATTGGTGGAGAATCCGCGCCATATCGAATTCCAGGTGCTGGCCGATGAACACGGCAACGTCGAGATCCTGGGCGAGCGCGAATGTTCCATCCAGCGCCGCCATCAGAAGCTCATCGAAGAAGCTCCCTCGACCGCCGTTACGGCGGGCCTGCGAAAAAAGATGTGCGAAGGTTTGCGTGCGGCCCTAAAGGCTATCGGGTACACAAACGCCGGCACTGTGGAATTTTTGATGGACCAGGATGGAAATCTCTACTTCATCGAGGTCAACGCCAGAATTCAAGTGGAGCATCCGGTCACGGAAACGGTCACCGGCGCCGACCTGGTAAAGGGCCAAATTCTGGTCGCGGCGGGCCAGCGTTTGGAGGAGATTCTGCCTTTCCCCCTGGGCGAGCCGGCGCTTCGCGGCCACGCCATCGAATGCCGCATCAATGCAGAGCATCCCGAGACTTTCGTCCCCTCGCCTGGCCGCATCACCGGCTTGAATTTACCCGGGGGAGCGGGCATTCGCGTCGATACGGCCGCGTATACCGACGGCGACATTCCGCCTTATTACGATTCGTTGGTGGCCAAGCTGATCGCCTGGGGCTCGGATCGAGAAGAAGCGCGCCGGCGGATGTTGCGCGCGCTGGACATGTTTGTCATCGAGGGAATCTATACCTCCATCCCGCTGCACCAGCGCATTTTGAGCCACCCGGACTTTATCGAAGGCCGCCTGGACACCGGATTTCTGTCCCGCACGGGATTGGCCGGCGAAGTAACCAGCCAGGCCGTTCGGCCAGACGCTCCGTCTGACGTACCATAACGGAGTATGAGAACTCCCGCTATTGTTTTGCTCTCGGCCCTTTCCTGCGCCGCCCAGACCCGAACCCTGACGCTCAAAGAAGCTGTGAATCTCGCGCTCGAACAGAATCCCGACCTGGTGATCGCGCGCCTGGACCAGCAGCACGCGCGCGCTCAGGTGAACATCGCGCGCGACCCGTTTTCCCCGAAGGTTTTCGCCGGCAGCGGCGCCGCCTATACCAACGGCTTCCCCATCAGCATCGACGGTCAGGCTCCGTCGATTGTGCAAGCGCGCACTTCCATGTCTTTGTTCGATCTTCCGCAACACTATCTCGTGGCGGAAGCCCGCGAGCAGCAGCGTGGCGCCGGGCTCGATATCGAGGCCAAGCGGCAGGAAGTCGCCTATCAGGTTGCATCGCTGTTTCTGGACGTGCAGCACGTTTCGCTCAGCCTTGCCGCCGCGCAGCGCGAGGAAGAGAACCTCGCGCGGGTTCAGGAGCTGGTAAACGCGCGCGTCCAGGAAGGTCGCGGGTTGACGCACGAGCTCAAGCAAGCCCAATTCAGCGTGCTACAAGCCAAACAACGAGTCGAAACGCTGCAGTTGGATCTGCTCAACGCCGAATCGTCCCTCGCCGTGACGCTCGGCCTGGGCGTGGATGAGCGCGTTCGAGCGGCCGAAGAAGAGTTGCCCGTTCTCGCCGCTCCGAGTCCCGCCGCTCCAAGTCCGGAAGACAGGGTGATCGAGCAGACTCTCGCCGGCAGTCCCGAAATCAAGCGGCTGGAATCCAATCTTCAAGCGAAACTCCTGGAAGTCAAAAGCTACAAGGCGCAGCGTCTGCCGAAAGTGGATCTGGTGGCGCAATACGCAATGCTGGCGAAATACAACAATTTCAGGGAATTTTATCCGGTATTTGAGCGTAATAATGGCGAAATTGGCGCTTCGTTCTCTGTTCCGGTGCTGGCTGGGCGGGCCGCCAAGGCGTACGTTTCGCAATCCGAGACCGACGCCGCCAAAATTCGCACTGAGATTGAGCGCACACGCGCCCGCATCGCTTCCGATCTTCGCCGTGCTTATCAGGACCAGCGCCGCGCCGACACCTCGCGCGATTTGGCTCGCGCCGATCTCGACTTGGCGAGCGAGCAGGTTTCCATCGATCAAGCGCAGGTAACCGAAGGCCGCCTTGCCGCCGCCAAGGCCGAGCAGGACCGCGCCGTCGAGAACGAAAAATGGCTCGCGTTCTATATAGCGCAGACCACCGCCCAGCGCGCGCGTCTGAACATTCTCCGCCAGACCGGCGCGCTCATTGCCGCACTTCAATAGGACACGGTTCAGCGCCTAGCGCGGCATAGCCGCAATCAGATCAAAGAGGGCGGGCTTGAGGCCGCGCGAGGCTTCAGCCTCGCCGACGAAGAGCGGCGCTAAAGCGCCGCGCGGACTAAAGTCCACCCTCCGAAATCGTCGCGGCACGGGAAGATTTCTGGGACTAGTAATAAAACGCCGGGCGGGGACCGATTCCGGTAGCAGCTACTACGGCGTCCAGAGGCGGGTCCCCGACGCTTGTTGGGACTTCAAGACTTCGTCGATCAGGAAAAGATCCGTCAGCAACGCTCGCAGATGGATGGATGCGTTCAGGTTGTCGATGAGTTGGGAGCTGATGGCGGGTTGGGCTACCACCAGCTCGATGGCGGCTAGCGAATCGGCGGCGTCGCGGTCGAGGACTGCCAGGAAGGGCGAATCGAGCTCTTCGCGGGCAGTGGCGGCAATGCCGGTCAGCGCCTCGGCGGCGCGCGTCAGGTATTCGCGGATTTCAACGCCGTCGGCCACGCCCTGCGCGGCGTAGGCGAGCATGAACTCGTAGGCTTCTTCAATAACGTTACAGCGATCCGCCAGCTTGCCTGACATTCACCGTTTCCAAGGGCCAGCGTTCGGGGTCGTGGTGCTCCAAGTAATGATCGCGGTCGAGCGATCCCGTGATCATGCTCTTGGTGATCACCAGCTTCTCGGGGCGCACTGCGAAGTAGATGTGGACCATGATCAGCGCGATCAGTCCCACTCCAGCCAGGCCGTGCAGCACGTACATCAGGCCCCAGGTCATGTCGCCGAACAGATAGGGATTGCGCGTGAAAAAGGGCGTGCGTACGCGCTTCATCATGAAAAGTCCGGTCAGTATCACAGCCAAACCGGCGAGCACGATGATGCCGTGATAAGCCTTGTTCTCCAGCGGATATTTGGCGAACTTGCGAGGCGCAGGAGAGGATTGGCCCCTCGCTCTCAGCCAGCGGCGCTTGGCGTCTTCGATGTCGATGGAGTCCGGCCAGATCGACCAAAAATCCATCCAGAAAGATGCATGGACAATGTGGAAGATGATGGAAGCGGTTAGGACCAAGCCGAAAATCCAATGCAAGGTGACCCAGGAAAACTCGTACCCGAGCTTGGGAGCGAACGCGGTGAACAGGAGCCCAAGCATCGAGGCAGCCATGACCCAGTGGAACAGCCGGGCGGCGAGCGAATGGCGCCTCACCTTTTCTGGAAGCCCCGCGGGAACGGTAGTGGCCTGATATTCTTCTCGTGCCGCGAAAAAACGAAGCCAGATCGCGTGGCCGATCAGGAACAGCAGTCCGCCGATGGCGCACACCCAAATCAAAAAGAACGAAATGTGAATGGGAACGGTTTCACCCCACGGATTGGTGGCGGTTTGGATTACGCCCATTTCGCCTCCTCGACGCCGCTGATGGCGCGCTTCACCAGATTGCGCATCATCGGAATTTTGTAGCCGTTGAATCGCAGAGGATCGGCCGGTCCGACCGCGATTTTACCGGCCGTGTCTCCCATTTGGGGTGTGGGCTGTTTGCCGCGCATGAAGTCTTCTACTTCGGTCAAACGCAGCGGACGAGCCGAGGCGGCGTTCACCGCGATGCGGATACGATCGACATTGCCGCCGGAAACGAATTTGGCGGAGGCGACGTTGAGCAGTGGAAAATCCCAGACCTGGCGGTCGCGGACTTTTTCGAAATAGAACTGCGCGCCGGCCCAGGTTGCGGGGATGCGGATGGCGGTGAGCAGATCGCCCGGCTTCAGCACGTTCATGTGGGTGATGTCGATATCGGGGCCGATGAAGTAATCTTCCGCGTTCACCGTTCGCTCGCCGTGGGAATTGCGAATCACCATCTGCGCGTCCAGCACGATGAGCGCGGGCGCCGTGTCGGAAGGATTGACGGCCACGCAGCGGTCCGCGCCCATGATGGCGTGCTCGCGGTTGATGGCCGTGGGCGTATCGGCGAAGCAGATGTTGCCGCCCGCGCGATAACATTTCCATCCGCCGCGGTAATACCAGCAGCGCGTATCCTGGGAAACGTTGCCGCCGATGGTGCCCTGATTGCGAATCTGCGGCGAAGCGGCGGCTTCGGCGCCGGTGGAAAGAATGCTGAATTTTGCTTGGACTCGCGGATCGCGCACCACTTCGGTGAGCGTGGTCATCGAGCCGATTTCCAGGCCGCCGTTCCAATCGCGGATGCCGCGGAGCTCGGAAACCTGACTCAGATCGACGACCACTTTCGGCCGCTTGATCCGATCCTTCAGCCAATCGAAGCTGTCGAGGCCGCCGGCGAGCACCCAGGCCTCGCTTCCGTAGCGGTCGAGCAGAGAAAGAGCGTCGGGGATATTGGCCGGCTGAAAGAGTTCGAACGCCGGCATGATGTCTCGTACGATGGCCATGGTTTTGTCTCCTTCAGATGTGAGCGGTGAACTGTTCCTGCATTGGCCGGCCCGCCTCAAGCGAAGCCAGGATGGTATCCGGATTGACGGGCGCGCGGCGGAAGATATCGTCTCCCAGCGCGTCCGATAAAGCGTTCAAAATAGCGCAGCAGCCTGCGCCGACGGGCGGCTCGCCGATGCCGCGCGCGCCCACCGGAGTTTCGGGATCCGGAATGTCCAGCGCGTCCCAGGTCATCTTTGCCGGAACATCCAGAATCGTGGGCGGCTTGTTGTAATGGAAGCGCTTGGCCAGCGCGATTCCGTAGTGCGAGTCGTAAACCCACTTCTGGCCGATCGCGTGGCCGATGCCGAGTGTCGAACGCCCGAGAATCTGACCGCCGAGCGAGCGCGGATGAATGATGGTGCCCACGTCCGCGACCGCCATATAATCGACGATCCGGTATTTGCCGGTTTCGAGATCCACTTCGACTTCCGCGAAACCGGCGACATAAGAATGCGTGACGCCGTCGCGGGGCATGGTGTCTTTCGCTACGGCGAGAAGGCCCTGGCCGGCGAGCGCTTGAACGGAAGCTTTGGTATAGGGGCTGATGCCGGCAGGGACTTCGTGGCCGTCGTAGACCCCGCCCAGTTCGATGGCGCGCTTAGCGGCTTGGGCCAGCGTCATGCCGCTGCCCCCACCCTTGCGGAAGACGCGTTCTCTCGCGACTTCGTAATCCTCGGGATTGCCGCCGAAATCCTTCGCGGCGATTTCTTGCAGCTTCTTCTTCGCGTCGTGAGCCGTGGCCCACGCCGCGCGCGTCATGGCGTGGGTAGTTTGGCTGCCGCCAGAGGGAGCGCTGTTAGGAAGATTTTTCGACGTGTTGCCCCACACGACTTCGACTTTCTCCCACGGAATGTCGAGAACTTCCGCGACTACTCGATGGGAATCGGTGACGGATTCGGTGCCAAGATTCCCGATGCCGGATTGAACGGTGATGCGGCCATCGGGCTTGATGATGAACAAACCATCGAAGCCCACCGATCCGCCGACGAAGCAGCTTGTGGCAACGCCGATGCCGCGCGCCTTGGTTCCGCTGCGCTTGGGCATGGCTTTACGCCGCTCCCATTCGAACATTTCCGAGCCGCGATCCAGCGCTTCCTTTATGTAGGCGCTGGTGACGTAGGCGCGCTTGCCGCCGGGCGGCGCGGCGCCGATGGGCGCTTTCCCCTCGGGCGCGTTCATCCGGTGCAGCGCCACCTGATCGATGCCCAGTTTGCGTGACGCTTTCGACATGACCGGCTCCATCAGCGCGATGCCCTGGAAGCCGCCGGGTTGGCTTTGCGAAAGCCGCGGAGGAGTGTTGGTCAGCACCGTGACGCCGCGCCAGCGCATGGCGGGCGGCTGATACATCAGCGAAAGCATGCGCCCGGAGTTGTTCGCGTCGCCTTGCGGATCGTAGGGACCGTTATCGAGGATGACGAACATGTCCACCGCGGTGATCTTGCCTTCCTTGGTGAACCCGACCTTCAACCGGCCCTGAATGCTGGGGCGGGCGCGGCCGATGAAGTGCTCTTCTTCGCGGCTGACGCGCATCATGACCGGCGCGCCGGTCTTCTTCGAAAGAATGGCAGGGATGATGGCCGAAATGGCGCTGGTGATTTTGCTCCCGAACCCGCCGCCGGTGTATTCGCTGATAATCACGACACGGCTCACGTCGGGCTGGCCTTTATCGTCTACCAGCCCCAGCCAACGGGCAATGGCCGGCGCGGTGGGCTGCGTGCTTTGCGTCGAGCAGTGCACGTAAACCTTCCCGTTCTGCCAGTACGCCATCGCCGTGCGGGTTTCGAGTGTCTGATGGCTGGTGTTGGGCGTGGTGAAAGTTTCGTCCAAAACCAGATCCGCTTTTTTCAATCCCTCATCGACGTCGCCGAACGACCATTCATCGCTCTGCGGCGCTACATCGACGCCATCGGGATGGAGCTTGCCCATGGGCAGGCGGCCGTGCTCGATTTCGGCGAAATCAGCTTCGGCCCACTTCAATTCCTTCACTTGCGGAGGAGGCGCTTGCTGACCCTTAGGGACGGGCGGACGAATCCACACGTTGCCTTCCACGCGAGCGTTGGGAGTGCCCGGACGGAGGGTCTCCAGCGGATCGATGGCGTGCGGGAGGCGTTCGAAATCGATGCGGATCTTTTCGATGGCTTCGGCGCAGGTCAGTTCATCGACGGCGCAGACGGCGAGGATGGGCTCGCCTTGATAAACCGGCTCGTTGGTGAGACCGCGCTCGCCCAAAGGATTCGCGGGGATGCGGGCGCCCAGATCGGTGAGCGCGTCGGCGGGCTTGGGCATGTCATCGGCAGTGAGGATGGCCTTCACGCCGGGCATGGCGAGCGCCGCGCTCGCGTCGATCTTGCGGACGCGCGCGTGCGGGATGGGGCTGAGCAGGAGCTTCGCGAACAGCATGCCATCGGCGCGGTAATCTTCGGCGTATTTGGCTTTGCCGGTGACCTTTGCGACCAGGTCCGGCGTGGTGTAATTCTTCCCAATGAGTTTGAACGGGGGGTGTTTAGGCGTGTCCGGCATACGATGTCATCCTTTCTTTGAATTCCTTGAAAGCTCCGCGCCGCGTGTCATGTTCTTGAAAGCTGCGCTCCGCGCATCATGGCCGTGAGGATCTTATCGTAATCCTGGCAACGGCAGAGATTGCCCGAAATTCCGTGCGCCAGTTCTTCGCGGGTGGGATTGGGATTCACTTTCAGGAATCCCACCGTCGCCATAATGAACCCGGGCATGCAGAAGGCGCACTGGAAGCCCTGCTCGTCGATGACGCCCTGCTGCACGGGATGCAGCGTACCATCGGCGGCGGCAAGTCCTTCGATGGTGACGATGTTTTTGCCGCGCGCGGTGTGTGTGAGGATGGAGCAGGAATAATGCGGCACGTCGTCGATGAGCACCGTGCAGGCCCCGCATTCCGAGCGGTCGCATCCGAGCTTGGTGCCGGTGAGGCCGAGTTTGTAGCGCAGCGTGGTGGCCAGCGTTTCCTGTTTCATCACGTCCACGCGGCGCTCGCGGCCGTTGACGTTGAGCGTGACCAGGCGCTCCACCGAGCCTGCCGCCGCGCCTCCCGCGCGCACCATGGAACCGCGGAATAGATACGCCGCACCGGAGACTGCTCCGGCGGCGATCACCCCTTTGATGACGTTTCTTCGCGATAAACCTTTCGGTGTATCGCCGGTATTGGCTTCTGGCATGTTTCTCACCTCCCGGTTCCCGCCTCGTCAGCGGGTTGTGGTGCTATTCGGATGCATTATATACCCCCGGGAAGTGAAATGGGGAGCCAGGACTCAGGAGTCAGGAGCCAGGAGTCAGGAATCAGGAGTCCGCGCTTGTCGAAACGACGGCCCTGGGGGAAGTGCGTAAATGCCAAGGGGAACCCTCAACGACGGGCAACGGGCTGCCCGATTGGATTTCGGACCCACTCCCCCGGCCCAGGTTCCCAAGGGGTAGACGCGGGCTTTTTGGCGGTGGGCCCCGGGCTTACACGTTGAGGCGGCGCTTGCCGACTGGGTTGGGTGGCTGGTTCGGGGAGAGGCACCGTGCTTTTCTTCGTGAACCTTTCAGATTTCGGTGGATCTGACGCTGGATCGGGCCCCTCGAAAAAACGAAGCGAAGAGTCTGGGGTTTCGGGGGGGAGATCGCCGGCGGGGTCGTCGTCTTTGCCGTCGGGTCGTACGAACCGGACGGTTAGAACACGTTCCGGTTGCGCTTCGTCGGCGGCGGGTTTGCGCTCCGCCTGCAGCGCGCGGAGCTCGGCCGTGTTCTTTTCCACCGAACGGCGGATGCGGCTTTCGTAAATAGACAGGAGCTGAAGCTCACGGGCGTGAGCCATCCAGGTGCGGGCTTGGGCGAGGGCGGCATCGAGTTCGGGTTGCTCGGAATCCTGGGGGACGTGTTCGGTTTGGCCGAGGGCGAAGATGGAGTTTTCCAAAGCGCGGGCGCGATTGAGGCGCCAGTGGTCCTCGGCGATGGCCTGGGCGAGATTGGTTTCGAGAGCGCCTTCGGGCACGAGGGCTTCGCGGATGCCATCGCAGTGCCTGGTGAAGGCTTCCTGGTCTTCCGGGGTGTGGACGATGATTTGGCCGGTGAGTCCGTGGCGGAAGGCGTTGAGAGAGGAACGCTTTTTACCCGCGGCGGTACGTGGACCGCTAGAAAGCTTGGCGTTTTTACGGCGAGCGGTGAGTTGTGCTTCAGTCATTGAGAGTCTCCTTTATGGCACCTTACCGGCGAAGGAGGCAACACCAAGTGGAGTTTGCGGGCAAGTTGTTGGGGCGGTAGGAGAAAGAGGAGGATTTGTGAGGTGAAACTTTGGAGGCGCCAGTCGTGGGCGCTAGTTGTGTGTGGGGGGCTCTGCCACAGTCATCGCGCTTCCACCACCTGTGCCGTCGCATCTCTTGGGAGACTGAAAAGCTCGACGAGCGCCCTCACGCGCTCTTTCTGACGGCTGCGCGGAAATCGCTTGGTTCTTGTCAGCTCGGCGATACCATGGAGGCTCGCCCAAAACAGTTCCGATATAACCTCTGGCTTCGAGCTCCGCCCCTGAAACAACTCCAGGAGTTGGGAAAACGCGAATCGCAGCTCCGGAGGAGTAGCCGCGTCATCGAATGGAACGCTCAGGCTGAGCGAAAACATCACCTCATACAGTGCGGGTGAAGACGCGGCGAACTCCAGATATGCGGCCGCGACCGAGTCGACCGTATTTCCACGCTTAAGACGTTGCCGTGCCTTTTCCAAAGCCAGGCCCATCTCCTGGAAACCCTCGATCGCAACCGCGGCGAGAATCCCTTCGCGGCTTCCAAAATGAGCGTACAAGACGGGTTGGCTGTATGAAATTTCATCGGATAGCCGCCGAACGGTTACGTTGGACCACCCTTCAAGCTCCGCGATTCGTCGTGCGGCACTGATGATCTGTGCCCGGCGGGCCTGCCTGTCACGCAATTTTCGTTCCGCAATCCGGTTCGCTGCCGGCTTCGTTGCCATCGATAGGAAGTATAGCGCCGCTAGGATCTTCCCCCGGCGGACAGTGAAACTTTTCCGAACGCCCTGCATCACAACTAGCGGTGCTAGATTTTCTACCAAAGGAGAATGTTATGCATAACGCTATTCCGCTCATCCTGGCGGCTCTCATAGCCGTGGGGATCATGGTTATCGGTTGTTTCTATCTTGCATCTCCTGAACGAGTCGTAGGATCATTTGGTCTAAAGCCGCCCGCATCCGATGCCGACACTCGCGCCTGGCTACGTCCTAAAGGAATTCGGGACGTCGCATCCGGATTGGTCGTGCTGACCATGATGCTGACCGCGGACACGCGGTCGGTAGGCATAGTTCTACTCGTTTACGCCATCATCCCTTTGGGCGACATGTCAATCGTTCTGGGGTCGGGCGGGTCGAAGTCGCAAGCATTCTCCATTCATGGCGTAACCTGCGCGGTGATGCTTGTCGTCGGCCTCTTGTTGATCCACGCGATTTGAGAGAAATGCCTCTGACCGTTCTTGTCGACCGTGAGGTTGGATCGCCATTCATGGGCTATCAGCCCAACAGTACGGCGGTCCAGATGCAATTCATCGATATATGGCGCGTGAGGGAAGTTGATCGAGCACTGGGACGAACTCAATCTGCTGGAAGTATTCCAGCAAATCGGCGCGGCGACGGTTAGAAAGGCGGAAGGACAATGAACCATTGGATGTGGCTGCTGTCTCTAGTTGGGATTCTCAGCACAGCAGTTGTGTGTGGCACGGACATGTTCTTTTTGACTATCGGCCGTCCCGCCCTCAGAGTGGCTTCACCATCTGCCGGAACCGAAATCATGGGTTTTTTCCACATGTTCGCCGACGCGCGGATGCCGATCTGGGGCGTCTCGGCGATCTTGTCTCTGCCCGTTGGTTTACTGCGGAGAAGCTCGCGCTTTGCGAAACGAGGGTCCCCGGAATTCGGTTTTTCGGGGGGCGGGAGTTCGAAACCGTGCGGGGAGGCGCTCAATCGCTTTGGTACTCAGTTCCCCGCCACGAAGCGCCCAAGCTCCGCCGGCGTCGTCTTGAACCGGCAGGCGGGTCTTAGGAAGCAATTGGGACCCGCCGACTACGCCTTGACTGGGTCTGCCCCGCCGGCGGATAGGCGCCGATGTTACCCCTTAACAGGGCGAAAGCGGCGTCCGGTGAATCCCAAATTTCCCGGGAGCCGACTTTGGGCTCGTGCATCCTAGTCCGAGGTTTGTACGGGTGGCGCGTCGTCTGACCGGGGTCGCCGGACACAGGCCGACTTATCGTTACTAATATTGCCGCAGACGCTCGGTCACCAGATCAGACCAATGTACGAGTCGCCGACCAACCGTCAAGTGGATTGTAAACGGCTTCGGCGTCAGCGAGGATTGTTTTGGGCGCAGCGTGGTACTCTCAGCACCAGAAGCGAGAGTCGCCAGTGACGTCTGCTTACTGTTATACATCGACGACATCCGTATTCCCAGGCGAGACGATCGATTTTCACGCGAGCGCCAACCCGGCCGGCGATCTGCAACTCGAGATTATCCGTCTCGGCATCACGGACACTAGCGTCTACAAGGCACTTGTGCACGTGGGCGAGTGGCCGATTCCGTCTGACGCCTATGCCAACGGTTGTGCCTGGCCTGCCGCCCTTGAGTCTTTCGCGATTCCTTTGACGTGGCGCAGTGGCGTCTACCTGGTACGCTTCTCAGACGCCAGTGGAGTTCTGGCCAACACGTTTTTCGTCGTGAAGGGCACCCAGCCAACCCCGGCAAAGATCCTGTACGCCTTGGAGGTTACAACGGCTAGTGCCTATAACTGCTGGGGCGGAAAGAGCTTGTATGACGATATCCCGCAAGGAAGCAGGAGGTCTTATAAGCTATCGTTCGACCGGCCGTGGACGTCGCGGCCACCATGGTTCCCCCTGGGATCGGACTCATGCGACGGGTCGGACGGAGAGGTCTGGCTCAAAGGCTTTTATCACCCGACTTTTATCCAGTGGTTGGAAAGTAAGGGGTTTTCGGTCGATTTCTGCACTAGCATAGATCTCCATGGCTCTCCGCTCCTCGTAAATGCGTACCAGCTCGTCTTGAGCGTCGGGCATGACGAGTATTGGTCGAAGGAGATGCGGGACAATCTAGAGTTATTCGTCGCGAACGGCGGAAACGCCGCGTTCTTCAGCGGTAATGTATGCTGGTGGCAGATTCGTCTAGAGAACAATTGCCGGACTGTTGTCTGCTACAAGGACCCGGTCTGCCCCGACGACGTTACCGACCCGGAGCCCGATCCGATCCTTAAGACAGTCTATTGGTATGAAAATCCCGTGTTGCGCCCGGAAAACAGAATGACTGGTGTCAGCTCTCGGGACGGGGCATACAGCGGTAACGTGCCAAAAGTCGACTACGTCGTCAGAGCCCCGCACCATTGGGTATTTTCGGGCACAGACCTCGCAGATGGAGCAGGATTCGGAAAGGAGGCCACAATCATCGGGTATGAGACTGATGCTGCGAATCCCGCCGACGGCACTCTACCGAATTTCCTAACGCTGGCCGATGCGGTACTCCTAGACGAAGACGGCTGGTCTCCTCTTGGTCCTGGGAACCCGAATTGCGGCTGCGGCGTGACGATGGGCATCTTTAGGGTCCACGCAAAATTAACTTCCACAGATTCTCACAGATTGGGTGCAATGGTGTAGTTCCACCGCGGCAATATCTTGCCGGGTTTGAGAGCGAGCGATGAGATGAGTCGGCGGTTCGGTTTGAGACCGGTGGGATAGTC
>DATDGT010000412.1:0-23576 GCA_036521975.1 Bryobacteraceae bacterium | reverse complement strand
CTTTCATTAGGCTGAGTCTCCTGAGATTGAATTGGTTCTTGTCTTGAACCCAATCCAAGTATCAGGGACTCAGCCTCTCGCCGACCGCGGCAGCCGCGTTTGCCAGCAAGTTAGCTGGCTAATTTGGACAGCAGTGATCGGTTAGGCGCACATACGCTCGCCCAGATCGTTGTTCGGGCCGAACAACTGCCGTTTGAAGGCGGGTTGCTCTTTCCGGGGACAAGAAGGCATCGCCCGATCTCTTTGCAGAAGAAGAAAAGCTTCGTGGAACACGACATTACAGCGTAGGGGAGAGAACGATGACTCTAAACAAGCCTATCCAACGCGTGCGATCGTGGGTACCGGTCTGATCGGTGCGAGCGGGCGGCGGGATTTCTGGCGTCAACGTAATTGCCCCCGATCCTGCGCCGGACGGTGAGCAGAATCTGCGCAAATTCGTCGACGAGGCTTGGCCCGCTCTCACAGAAATGGGCCTTTCGAGGAATGCGTCGCGTACCAAGCTGAGTTTTTCCCAGGACATGAAGAAGGCCGTGTCCGGCGCCGATTTCGTCCAGGATAACGGCCCGAAACATGCCTACGAATTACTGTAATGGGCGACAGAGTTCCTCATGTCGTCATTGTGGGTGGAGGCTTTGGCGGCCTGGCCACGGCAAAAGCTCTCCGCGCCACGCCTGTGGCCATTACTCTTATCGACCGGTCGAATCACCACCTCTTTCAGCCGCTGCTGTATCAGGTCGCAACATCCGAACTATCACCCGGACAGATCGGCTCGGCCATCCGCAATATTCTTCGCAAGCAGCGCAATACGACAGTCATTCTCGGGGAAGTAACGGGAGTCGACAGGGAACAAAAGTGCGTATTTGTAAGCGACGCGGACAGGTCGGAAGTTGCGTTTCCCTATGATTTCCTTGTGCTGGCGCCAGGCGTCACGCACAATTATTACGGACACGACGAGTTCGCGGCGCATGCGCCCGGCCTTAAGACTCTTGCGGACGCCGTCGCGGTTCGCAACAAAATTCTACAGGCGTTCGAGCAGGCCGAGGCCGAGGAGAATCCCGGCAGGCATTGCGATCTGCTGACGTTTGTGTTGGTTGGCGCGGGGCCTACGGGAGTGGAAATGGCCAGCGCAATTTCGATGCTGGTCCGCAATAGCCTGAAGTCGGAATTTCGAAGAATCGATCCGACTTCGGCTCGAATTGTATTGCTGGATAGGGCCCCGCGTGTCCTCGCAACCTTTTCCGAACGACTCTCGGCTGCGGCCCACAAACGGCTTGAGGATCTCGGCATCGAAGTCCGGTTAGGGCATGGCGTGGATCACGTCGAGGCCGATGGAGTGATCGTCGCCGGCGAAAGAATCTATAGCAAAACGGTGCTTTGGACTGCGGGCGTCGAACCGTCGCCGGCGGGTCACTGGCTGGGTGCTACGACAGATCGTGCCGGGCGTGTGCGCATTCAGGCGGATCTCTCTGTCCCGGGTCATCCGGAAATATTCGTGATCGGCGATACCGCCTCGCTCGATCAGGACGGCCATCCGCTGCCTGGCGTAGCGCAAGTGGCCATCCAGCAAGGTCGATACGCCGGCAGACTCATTCATCGGAGACTCGCCGGTATGCCGGCGCCGCCGCCCTTCCATTATTTCGACAAAGGCAATATGGCCGTCGTAGGAAAAGGCTTCGCAGTTTTGCAGAGTGGGACTTTCCAATTGTCCGGATTCGCGGCTTGGCTTGCCTGGGCGCAAGTTCATCTCCACTTCCTCGCTCAAAGGAGCCTGCGCGTGAGCGTCTTTGTTCAATGGATCTGGACCTATTTCACCGGAGAGCGAGGGTCGCGAATCATTGTTAACCAGCGCGGATCCGATTTAATAAATCCTAAAGCCGAAGGCTCTCCACTGTCATCTCTCGTGAGTAAGTAGAAGCCAGGAGAAGCGTTCCGCTACGCACCGGCGATAGAGGGAGGTCACAAATGGCTGAAGCTAAAGCTGTAGAGCAGCCGATAAGCCTCGCGGGGAGACTGAAGCGGTGGCTCGTACCTGCCGTAATCCTTCTCTTGGCCGTGGCGATTGTGTTCCTCATCTCCGGCCACTGGAACGCCTGGGCTAGCGAGAACGCCGCGCAGGTGACGGATGATGCGTACACGAGTGCGGACCTCACGCCACTGAGCACGAAAGTCGCGGGGCTGGTCGCCACGGTTCCCGTTTCCGATTACCAAAGCGTCAAAGCTGGAGAGCTTCTCGTGCAACTCCGCGACGACGATTTTCGCGCACAGGTCCGGCAAGCGGAAGCGGGAGTAGCATCGGGCGAAGACGCACTTATCAACAATCAACGCCAAAAGGAACTACAGGACGCGCGCATTGTGCAGGCTGGAGAGAACATCGGCGCCGCGGAGGCGCAGATCAAGGCCGCGGATGCCGGTGTTGAGGCAGCCAACGCCTCGATCACGAACGCGCGTAGCGCTATTGAAGGGGCTAAGGCCTTCGTTGAACGTACTCAACTTGAACGCCGACGCCAGGAAGCGCTGATAGCAACGGAATCCGCAACGCACCAGAAGCTGGAGCAGGCTGTCGCGGATCAAGAGAGTTACGCGGCTACACTCGCTAGCCGTGAAGCAGACCTTGAGAGTGCGAAGGCGCAGCTAGCCAGCCGCCAGGCGGATCTGGCGCGAGCGCAAGCACAGCTCGGCAGCGCGAGGGCCGAACTGGAAGTGCAGAAGCGGCAGCGGGCTGTGCTCGATTCACAGGAGCTTCTGCTCCGCGCTGATTTGAACTCGAAGCGCGCGGCGCTCTCCCTTGCCCAGACGAACTTAGGTTATACGCGGATCGTCGCGCCCGAGGATGGGATCGTCAGCGAGAGAAAGGTTCGGGCGGGACAATTGGTCAGTCCCGGAACCCAGGTTATCTCACTCGTGCAGCGAGACGTCTGGGTCGAGGCGAATTACAAGGAAACGCAGGTGGGACACATGCACGCGGGAGACGACGCGGAAGTGAAGGTCGATGCTTTTCCCGGGGTCGTCTTCCATGGCAAAGTTGACCAGGTTTCTCCGGCGAGCGGGTCACAATTCGCCCTGCTGCCGCCGGACAACGCCACCGGGAATTTCACGAAAATCGTTCAGCGTGTTCCCGTGAAGATCCTGTTGCGCCCCGGGCAAGCGGAGCTGGACCAACTGCGTCCTGGGTTGTCCGTGATCGCCACGATTCGGACCACCCCGCGCTAAAGGAGCGCGCCGGATGACCGCATCCGAAGTCAAGCCGACGGTCGCGGCACCCCATAGCGCGACGGTGGCGCCGCCATACACGAATCCGTATATCGGAATTCTGGGCGTGTTCTTAGGCGCGGGACTCGCGACGTTAAACGCCCGGCTGGTCGGTGTCGGCCTTCCCGATCTTCGCGGCGCGAAGGGGTTCGGGTTTGATGAAGCGTCCTGGATTCCAACTGCACTGAACATGTCGATGATGTTCAGCGGAGTTTTTATCGTGTTCGTGAACGCATTATCCGGTCCACGCCGGATCCTGCTTCCAGCCGCCGCAATTTTCACGGTGGTTTCGGCGATACTGCCGTTAGTTCCAGGCTACTGGCCCATGCTTGCCCTGAATGTGATTGCGGGGCTCGCTTCCGGAACCTTCTATTCACTGACGCTCACCTTCGTATTGACAGCGCTGCCCAAACGTCTGATCATCTTCGGGATCGCGGCCTATGCGGCGGACATCGTGTTCATCAGCAACATCGCCAATTTGCTGGAGGGTTGGTACATCGAACATTTCTCCTGGGCCTGGATTTTCTGGACGGCCGCCGCGGCAACGCCCGTGATGATTCTCTGCGTTTATTTCGGAATTCCGCGACGTCCTCCCACCGGTCCGGTCCCGAGTTGGCGAGGCTTCACGTACTTCAGCGCTTCGCTTGCTCTCTTTTATGGCGCGCTCGACCAGGGCGAACGGCTCGACTGGCTGAATTCCGGCGTCATCGTGGCGATGCTGGCTGGCGGAGTCTTCTTATTCATTGCGACTTGCCTTCGACGGATGATTCAGCCGAACCCGACGCTGAAGCTTTCATTTCTGAACCGGAGAAACACGATCATCCTGGCGTTATCGATTTTTGTATTCAAGTTCGTGCACCTTTCAGCGCTCGTTCTTGTGCCGGGCTTCCTGAATACCATTCAAGGCTACCGGCCGCTCGAAACCGGACGGGCACTGGCTTGGGTCGCCGTGCCCATGTTCGCCACGGTCTGGCTGGTTGCGTGGCTCGCGATCTATACAACCTCCAGGCTCACGCTTGCATTGGGATTGACTCTGGTTGCGGTCGCCTGCTGGATGTGCTCGCGCGTCGATACAACATGGGCGGCAAACGATTTTGAGCCAGTGGAACTGCTGCTGGCGTTGGGTATCGCCGGGAGTTATGTGGGCCTGGTCAGCGGTATTGTCCTGGAAGGACTCGAATCGGGCGCTCTGGCATCGGCCGCCAATGCTGCGACGTTTTCCGGCTTCATGCACTGTGTACGACTCTTTGGAGGGGAGATTGGAACCGCGGGGATGACCAGAATCATCACCGTGCGCGAACGGTTTCACGACAATTTGCTGGGTCTGCGCGTTCAGGCTGGCAGTTGGTTGACCGACCAGCGCTTGCACGCCTTGAGCGCGGGACTGTTCCCGCCTTCCACCGGCTCCGACGAGGCCCAATCCCGCGCGATCGACATTCTTGGCCAGCAGGTGAGAGCGCAGGCTTACACGATGGCGATCTCCGATGGATTCATCGTAATTTGCTGGATGATTGTCGTCTATCTGTTGCTCTTGCTGTTTCTCAGGCCAGCAAAGTACAGCTATCAGGATTTGAGGAAAATGACATGAATCGTGCCATCCTTGTTGCCGCAATTGGGATTGCCGCCGCCGCCACCGTATATGCGGACGACGTCCGCCATCTGACACTGACGGAGGCTGTGCACCTCGCGATCAGTCAGAACCCCGCGTTGAAGATCGCGCGGCTGAAAGTTGCCGAAAACGAACAGAAAAAGGCGGGCGAGCATTCCTCCTACTTTCCATCGCTCAGTAACGAGTCGCACATTTTGCACGTGACGGAGTTGCAGAATATCAGCATCCCGGCCGGCACGTTTGGAACCATCGGAGGATCGTATGTCCCTTCCCGGAATGCCATCATTCCCCAGGGGCAAGATACCTTCTACAGCAGTGGCACGCAGCTCTCGCAGCCACTTACGCAATTGATCCGGATTCGTGACGCGAATCGAATGGCGGCCGCCGACGTTGCCATTTCGCGCGACGACTTGAAGAAGGCCGAAGATGCGGTCGCCGTGCAAGTGCACTCGCTTTATTACGGCATCCTGATCGCACAATTGCAAAAGCAGGCCGCTGAACGACAGACGCAGTACGCGAATGAGAATCTTCGCGAAAATGAGGACGACGTGCGCAATGGCAACGCGCTCAAAGTCGCCGTGATTCAGGGTCAGGCAACCGTTCTCGAGAGCCGGCAATCGATCCTCACCGCGGATCTGCAAATATCCGATCTGACGGCTGAGTTGAACGATCTCCTGGGTCTCCCACTCAACACGAAGCTCGAACTGGACGCCGCAGTGCCGGCCGATTTCGATCAGCGTTCACGCGAGCAGTACCTCCAAACCGCATGGTCGCAGAATCCCCAGATCAAGGCTGCGGAGGACACCGTCGCGAAGGCGCAGGCCGCGGTTGCCTCGGCGAAAACTGCATATATTCCGGACGTCACCGCATTTGCGCGGCAGAGTTATCAGGACGGTGTCCCGTTCTTGGTTCGGAACTTCGGCACGTTCGGCGTCAACTTGACGTGGGACGTCTTCGACTTCGGCAAGCGCCGGTCTTCGGTGCGCGAGAAGCAAGTTGAACTTGAGGAAGCCGAGGAGAACTTACGCCGGTTGAAGGACGACGTCGCGGTCTCGATCGAGCGCAGTTATAACAAAGTGCAGCGGACCAAGAGCCTGGTAGACGTCGCCCAACAAGTTGTGAAGCTGCGACAAGAGAGCGAGCGGTTAGCACAGAATCAGCTTACCCAGGGAGTAGTGTTCGTCTCCGATCGCCGCCAGGCAACAGCGGCAACGTATAAGGCACAAGCGGATTTGCTTCAGGCGAGTCTCGGGTATTTGCTCGCGTGGGCGGACCTTCAGGAATCTGCGGGAATCACTCCCGGACTTTGAGAACGGGCTTGATCGCTAGCCAGCATCCTAGTTGATATAGGCGCGCCCTATGGCCGGGCCCCATCCCGCGCCAATTTGGCTCGGACTTCATCGGGTTTCCCACGCCAGACGTCTCGGAACATCGCTGACATAGGCCACTCGCCGCCTAAATCGCGGTCGAGAACCTGCTATGCGGTTCCTCGGGCCGGAACGCGGGCGCAACTTTGGAGATCTCCTGCAGGAACTTGGCGGCTACGCGATTCATCTCAAACTGCTCCACGTCGCGAAGACCCGCGGAACCGAGAGATCGGCGGAGATCCGGATCGCGATGCAATCCGCCGATTGCGTCGGCTAAAGCCTCTGCGTTTTCGGGCTCCACAAGAATGCCATGCCGAACCACCTCCGGAACCGCGGCCGCTCGAGCCGCCACAATCGGCTTACCGGCAGCCATCGCTTCCAAGAACACGATGCCGAAACCTTCTTGTGCGCTCGGCAGGCAGAATACATCACAGCGATTGTAGTCTTCTGCCAGGTGCGAGATTGTAATGTTGCCGATCCACCGAACCGCCGCACCTAGATCCAGGTTCCGGCAAATAGCCTGAAGCCGTTTGTACTCCGGCCCGTCCCCTGCAATTCGGATTTCGAGATCGGGAATCGACTGCCGCAGAAGACGCGCTGCGCAAAGGAGGACATCCAGACGCTTGCGCGGATAGAACCTGCATACCGATAGCACAGTGAATTTGCCGGGCTCCGTAGGCGCCGGATTGTCGCGAAATAAGCGACGCCAGCCATTCAGGTCGATCAGCTCCGGCATCACAACCACGTTTCCCACTCCATATAGTTCCTGCAAACGTTCGGCGCAGTAGCGGCTAACGGTGATTACGAGATCGGCACGGCGGGCATGCCTCATTTCCAGCTTCGCCTGAAACGCGAGACTAGCCCGCGCAGCTCCATGTTCGAAACGTACGGCGTCGCCGAGAACACCTTTTATACAAGCTATATGCGGCGCCGAGTTTCGGCGGCGGCAGATGGCGTAACCATCGGCGTCCACGCCAATTGTCGCCGCCCCGTCGAAGCGCCGCCAGCGGAGGCTCTCGTTGAACACGAGCCGAGTGGCCAAATAAGCGGGCATAGCGATTTTTGGCGTGACCACATCGACTCGCGTTCCCAGTCCACGCAGCGCTTCCACCAGCGTTCGCAAGCCAACATAACACCCGCTGCCCTCGCGGACGTTCCAAGGAATAGCGGTTATGAAGTGAAGACGGTTCATCAGCGGCAAGCGTACAGGACGCTGGGCACGGCGCCAAACGAACGAGAAACTGGGCCAGCGTGCCCGCGGCTAGCGAGCCCGTTGTGCGCGAGTTTCTTCAAAGGTCCCCTAGCGGCCGGCCCGGCTTGAACTTGTGTCGGTTCCCCGGGCTGTTCTGCGCGTCCGATTTTACCGGCCCCGGAGTCGCCATAACGCGAGGGAGACGGCAAGAACCCCGCACCACAGCCGGTTACGTCCGCTAGAAGACCTGGTACCACCCCGTGAATTCGTCGCGTTCCTGCCGCCGTCCTCCTACGGTTCGCGATTCGGAGGGGGAAACAGCAAAATCCCTTCCTCGTTCCAAGCATCGGATCGTTGAGTTCTTCGAGCAAGCGCTCGCCGCCCCCGACGATCATCACAGGCTAACTCTCCACTATGGAGAGGCGCTAGAACAGCAATGGTTTCAAAAAATGATTGGGTCCGGGCCCAGCCTCACGCGGGCGTCGGCTACGGTCTCGGCCGTCCCGGTGGGCGGCTGCGGCGGTTTTCACATAAACGCCGGATCGAAAATGAGATAGATTCTCACTTCTGCTTCTTCCGCCGGACCAGCTTTTTTCGCTGACGGCGGGCGACCGTTGCCGGCGCGAAGGCCTGCTCGATCAAGTCGGCTTGCTCGCGCTGATGCTGCTTGATGAGTCCCGGCGCGGGGCTTGCGCTCTCCGGCCGGCCCGCATAGCCGATCACCTGGCCGCGATTGAGCATCGGCGTGATGTGGCCGCGGGCGAAGGCCCAAGCACCCATATTGCGCGGCTCCTCCTGCGCCCATACCACCTGCGTAGCTTGCGGATAGCGCTGGAGCACGGCCAGAAAGTCGATTTCCGGGAACGGATAGAGCTGCTCGATGCGAACGACGGCGGTGTCGGCGGCTTGCCGCGCTTCGCGCGCCGCCACCAGCTCCCAATAGATTTTGCCGGTGCAAACCAAAAGCCGGCGAATCGTGGAAGCGTCACTCACGGTCGCATCGTCGAGTACGGGGATAAACGCGCCGCTGGCCAAATCGTCTAGCGTCGAAACCACTTTGGGATTACGCAGCAGGCTCTTGGGCGTCATCACGATAAGAGGCTTGCGCAAGCCGCGCCGGTCGCGGCCTCCACGCATCTGGCGGCGCAGTAGATGGAAATATTGCCCCGGCGTGGTGCAGCTTGCAACCTGCATGTTGTTATCGGAGCAAAGCTGCAAATAGCGTTCCAGCCGCGCGCTGGAATGTTCTGGCCCGCCGCCCTCCTGCCCATGCGGAAGCAGCATCACGATGCCGCTGGGTTGGCCCCATTTCGATTCCGCCGAAGAAATGAATTGATCGATGACGATTTGCGCGCCGTTCGAAAAATCGCCGTACTGCGCTTCCCACAGCACCAGGGCGAAGGGATCGGCAACGCTGTAGCCGAATTCGAACCCGACGATCCCGTATTCGCTGAGCGGGCTATTGTAAACTTCGAAGCGCGCTTGCCCGCCTGCGAGATGCTGAAGGGGAATCCAGACGTGGCCACTTTGCGCGTCGTGATATTCGGCATGGCGTTGGCTGAAGGTTCCGCGCCCGGAATCCTGGCCACTGAGCCGCACGGGCGTTCCTTCCAACACCAGGCTTCCGAAGGCTAGCGTCTCCGCCAGCGCCCAATCGATATGCGCGCCGCCGCGGCGGGCCTCCTTGCGCCTTTCGATCATGCGCGTGAGCTTGGGATGCAGATGGAAATCGGAAGGAAACGTGGTGATGCCGTCGATGATTCGTTCGAGCACGGCTTGGTCCACCGCCGTGGGAGGAAGATCAGTGAGCCGTGCCGGAGCAGGCGCGGGCGCAAACTCCAGCAGTTCGTATTCTTCCTTCTGCTTCATCGTCTGGTCGAAGATTTCGTTGAGTTGCTTACTCTGCCCTTCCCGCCACTTTTCGATTTCCTCGGCCGCAACGACGCCCTCGCGCTGCAATTTTTCTCCGTACGAGGCAGCCACAGGCGCGTGCGCCTGAATCTTCCGCGCCATGATAGGCTGCGTGAAACTGGGCTCGTCGCCTTCGTTGTGGCCGTGCTTGCGATAGCAGAGCAGATCGATCACTACGTCGCGATGGAATCGCTGGCGAAAACCGTAGGCCAGATCGAGGACGCGCAGACAGGCTTCAGGATCGTCGCCGTTGACGTGAAAAATAGGCGCTTCGACCATCAGTGCTACATCGGTGCAATAGGTCGATGAGCGCGCGGCGACGGGCGGTGTGGTGAAACCGATCTGATTGTCGATGACCAGATGAATGGTGCCACCGGTGTTGTAGCCGTCGATGCCGGAAAAGTTGAACGTCTCCTGCATGACACCCTGCGCGGCCATGGCCGCATCGCCGTGAATCAGCACCGGGATGACGAGCTCCCGCGCGGAATCGCCGCGCAAATCCTGCTTCGGCCGCACGATTCCCTCCACCACGGGATTCACTGCTTCTAAGTGACTGGGATTGGCCGCCACGGAAACGGTAATCGGTTTTCCGCTGGACATGGTGCGCGTGCTGGAGGCGCCTAAATGATATTTCACGTCGCCTTGGCCGTCGTTGATTTCGGGGTCGAGGTCGCCTTCAAACTCCGAAAACATTTGCGCGATGCCTTTGCCCACCACATTGGCTAGCAGCGCCAGGCGCCCGCGGTGCGCCATGCCGATGACGATTTCATGAACGCCGGAATTCGCTGCGCGCTCGAGCAGTTCTTCGATCACGGCGATCGTCGTCTCGCCGCCTTCGAGCGAAAATCGCTTGTGACCCTTGAAGCGGTTCTCGAGGAAGCGCTCGAATCCTTCGGCCTGCACGATGCTTTTCAACGCGCGCTTGCGGACTTCATTCGCCGGCGCCGTGGCGCCGGATTCCAATCGCCCCCGGAGCCATTCGCGCTGTTCCGGATCGTCGATGTGCATGTACTGCGCGCCGATCTTCCCGCCATAGATCTTTTGCAGCCGGTCCAAGAGCGTGCGCAAGGTGAGAGAGCCGAATCCGTCCGCGTGGAACGCGCGATCCAGGTCCCAGATCGTCAGGCCGTGGGCCAAGGGATCAAGATCGGGATGGGGCGGACGCATGGTTCCCAGAGGGTCGATATCGGCGATCAGATGGCCTCGCTCACGCCAGGAGCCGATCAGGCGGGCAACGCCCAAGAGTTTGGCCGGATCGGCCGCGGGCGCCGGCCCCGCTTGATAGTGTCCCGCTTGATAATGTTCCGCTTGATCATGTTCCGCTTGCCAGTGGAACGGCCGCCGACCGATTCCCAAATCCGCGAAAATGCGTTCGTAGAATTCATCCTGGCCTTCGAGCAGCGCCTCCAGGCGGCCCAGGAAGACCCCGGATTCCGCGCCTTGGATCACGCGATGATCGTAAGTGGAAGTTACGGTCATCACCTTGCCCAGGCCGAGCGCCAGCCGCGCCTCCTCGGACATACCGCGATACTCCGGCGGATAGTCGATGGCGCCGGTAGCGATGATCGCGCCCTGGCCGGGCATCAGCCGCGGAACCGATCCTGCCGTGCCGACCGTTCCGGGATTAGTGAGCGTAATCGTCGTTCCTTCGAAATCGGACACCGCGAGCGTGTTGGCGCGCGCGCGGGCGACGACGTCATCGTACGCCGCGAGAAACTGCGCGAAATTCATCGCCTGCGCGTTTTTCACGGAAGGGACTTTCAGCGAGCGCGAACCTTCCCTGCCCTCCAGATCCACCGCCACACCCAGATTCACGTGATGCCGGATGACGCGGAACACCCCGTCTGCGTTTTCCGAATAGGCCTGATTCATGCTCGGAACTTTTTCAAGCGCGCGAACAATAGCCCACGCCGCCAGGTGCGTGAACGAGACTTTGCTCTGTCCGTTTTCCGCCCGGTGTTGGTTGATAAGCCGCCGGTTCTCCTCCATCACTTTCGCGGGGATCACACGTTGGCTAGTGGCGAGAGGGATCGCCAGGCTCGCCGTCATGTTTTCGGCGAGGCGCAGCGCGGGTCCGCGAAGCGGGACGAGCTGGTCTTGAACAGACTGCTCTGGCGGAGCGGGCGCGGCAGGCGGAAGAATCACTTCCGGCCGCGGCGCGGCCGCGGGCTCGACAGCAGCGGCTGTGGGCGCGTGGCCATTGCCTTCGAACACGGGCATCCACGACGAATCCACAGCCCGGCGGTCGTGCTGGAATTCGTACAACAACTCTTCTTCGAGACCGCTGTTAATGCTGGGCGGATTGTGATCCGGCATGGGAGCGTTTGTTCACTCTCATGATAGCGAGATGTTCCCATCGCGGCCGCTTGGGTCGGTTTTACTGGCGGGTTAGGCTCCACGATCCGCCGGCACTGGCTGAGGGACAGGAAAAAGTCCCGCTGCCTGAGGCGCTCGCGCCACTGAGAACGAACGTACCCGTAAAGGTGCAGGAAACGCCCGAAGAAACGTCAACGCCAAATGAAACTTGGCCAGTAGCACTTATCGTCCCGGACCCGCTGCCCGGTTGACTCACCGTGAGGGTACCGTCATTGACGGTGGCCGCAACCGGGCCCGACGCGCTGCTTCCTTTAGTGAAGGTATAGGTTCCGGTGTAGGTGCCGTTATAGATATCAACGCCGGACAGCGGATTGACGGTGATTTGGGTTTGTACCGAAACGGCCGCGTAGGTGGCCGTGATGGTTACCGTTTGGGCCGACGCGACGGTGCCCAGAGTGGCGGTGAAAGCGGCGGATGTCGCGCCAGCGGCAACAGTAACCGACGACGGCACCGTCACGGCGGACGAACTCGACGAGAGAGCGACGGTTATAGCGCTGGGAGCGGGACTCGCAAGCGTTACCGTTCCCTGAACCGATGCGCCGGAGGAAGCCTGCGAGGACTGGAGCGATACGCTCTGGAGTTGCGGCGCGACGGTGGTGCTGCCCTGATACGTCACATGGATCGAGTCGCTCACAAAGGCCGTGACGTACCCGAGGTCGAGCCCGGAAGCTGAGAAGAGCACCGGATCCGCTGAATTTTCAACCGTGAGGGTTGGCGGGGTTAGGCTGGTAGCCGATGCCGCGGGCAACGATTGCAAGATGGCGGCCGGCACGGTGAATGTCCCGGCGCTAGCGGCAGCGATACATATAAATGTGACGGTGAGCGGCGTCGTCTGGAAAGAAACGCTCGTGGATGAAGACCCGAAGATGAGCACATAGCTGTTCGAGGCTCCGCCACTCCAATTGATGTTGACGCCGTTGGCCTCAGTCACCGTGGAAATGCTGCTTGCGTTGGTCCACACCAAGGGGGATGCAACGCTGACGGACTGGCTGAAAGCGCCCACGTTCGCTCCGCCGGTGCCGGCAAAGGTAAACGTCCCGCCCGTGCTCGGGAAGAAACTGCTCGCGATCGCGCTGCCGGGCGCGTAATAGCCCGCGACAACCGGATTTTTCGTTAGCGAAACCTGCTCGTTGCCGGGGCCGGTGAGTGTGATGGTCGAGCCGGCGTCAAGACCGGTGGGCAGAACCGTGGAAGAAGTGGTGGGCGGGACAACAACACAGCTTCCGAGCGACGGAATTTCCGCCTGAGCTCCGTCGAATTGCGCCTGGGTATAGCTGTAGAAGAAGCCGGTCGCTGTACTGGTGGTGGAGGGAGATCCTCCCGTGGTGGAAGGCGCGGTGACCTGGCCGACCTCGAGGAAGCCCACATTTACCGTTGACTTTCCGCTCAAGGTTTCGAGCAGCGTGGCCGTGAAGGGCGAAAAGGAATCGGAACAAGCCCCACCGTTTTCAGCGACGGGAATCAAAACGGAATTGCTGCTCAGCGAAGTGCTTCCCGAGGAAATCACCAGCGAAACCGCGCAGCCCGGCGTCACGCCAGCCGGGACGGTCACGAAAATCTGGTCCAGCCCCGGAAACTGCGATCGGCCGCGATAAGTGATGGCCGCCGAAATACCTCCGATGTAGATCTGCATCGGAATGTTCGTGAGGTTGTCCTGGTTCTGGGGATAGAGTCTGTCGTTATCGTTTGTGTCCCCTCCCACACCCGATCCCCACAGGGCGATCAACTGGCCCGGTTTGACGGCGTTAGTGAAGCTGAAGTTGCTGTAGTTGTTTGTGGGGTCCTCCGCGATCGCTTGCCCGGTTCCGCCTTGGTTTTGCGTGAGGATGCCGACAGCGCTCTGCACGACCTGAATCTGCGCGGTGGCGCTAGGTTGGCCGTTGTTGGTCACGTTGATAGTTCCGGTTCCCACCGGAGTGGTGGAAGGCAGCACGGCCGCCACCTGAGTCGCGGAAGTGTAGTAGATGTATGGCTGCGTGGTCACGCCGTTCACCGTGACGGAGATGCTGGTGCCGTTCAGCGTGGTTTGGAGGCCGGGCGTTCCGCTGGATTGCAGACCGGAAAAGGGCTGGCTATTCAGGTTGGTCCCGAAAATGACGAAGATGCTGCCCTGGGCGATGCCGTAGTTCGGCAGGCCAGGCAGCGTGTAACTGTAGTTATTGGCGAGGGCGCTAATGGTGGGCTGGGCCCACGCGGCGCTCGAAAGGATCAGCGCCGCCAGCGCCGTCCGGCAATAGGGCCTTGTTCCCGTCACGACAAAATCCTCCGTTGGATGATAACTGAATTTCAACTTTTAAAGAAAAACTGAGACGCAGCCGGGCCGGGGCGAGTTTCAACTATCGGTGGCCAGCCCGCTCAGGGCGGTCCCCGGAAAGCATCTTCAAGAGATGGCGTGCGAGCGGCTCCTTCAGTTCGCTGTGTCGGCACCGGCTGAGAAACGCCTGTCTCTGCTTTGCGGTACCAGTCGTGCCTGCGGCCGTGCCGAACAAGAACGCATCCGCCGGCTTCCAGTTTGCCGACCAAATCCGTCCGCTTCATCCGAGCGTAAGCTCGACGACTCTCCGGACGCCGGGGATCTCACCGCTGGTGAGATCCGCGTGGAGATCGCGAAGATTCTCCTCCAGCTCCTCTAGCGAGTCGCCCTGCGTCCAGTAATCCGGAAACTCCTCCAGGAAGCCAAGCCACGCCCCTTCCTCCTGCCATTGGACGTAGCGAACGGTGCTCACAGAGACATTGTACTTCGGAAGCGGGATAAGATCGGCGCCGCATTCCACTCGAAATTCCACCCCCCCGGGCTTCAGCGCCGCACCTGCCGCGCGTACGCTGCGGCCATACCCACGCGGCTGCGGGCGCAGAACGCGGAAACCCGCGGCGGCAATGCGCTCCGCCACGGGATCGAACTCCTCCGAATCGCGGCCCAAGGACGGCAGTAACACGATAGCCGGGCCGCGGCCTTCCACAATCACATGCACCGTCACCCCGTCGTAGCGGACGATTTCGCGCGTGCGCGCGCCCGGTGCCGATGCGGCCACGGCGAGGCAGGCGGACGCGCAGAGCGGGAGGCAAAACCGCAGCCCGATCGGGAGTACATTTCGTAGCGCCATGCCGATAGGGTACTCGATGCGGCGGCTATCGAGGCGTGAAGTCGTCCAGATAGCCGGTCAATTCCGGGTACGCGTTGGCCCCGAGCTCGTCCAAGTCCAGGCCGTGGCGTTCGCCGTCGGGCGTAACGCGGAAAGGGATCACGCGATTGAGGATCCAGTTCGCGGCATAGGTGAACGGGAACACAAAGCCCACCAGCGCCGCGATGCCGGCCAGTTGGGCCAGCCATTGGCCGGGCAATTCGCCAGGAATTCGCGCCAGCCAACCCGCCGCCAACAATCCCCAAAGACCGCCTATTCCGTGGACGCAAATCGCGCCGCCGGGATCGTCGATGCCCAGGTGCACTTCGAACCATTCGATGCACAGCGGGATCAGAACACCCGCCGCAAGCCCCACGATCAGCGCTGCGGCCGGCGCAAGATACGGCGCGCCGGCGCTGGAAGCCGCCAGCCCCGCAACCCATCCATTGGCCGTTAGCGTGGCGTCCGGTTTCGAAAAGCGGGTCCGAGTGACCAAAGCGGCGCCGATGAGAGCCGACCCGGCGGCGAGTACCGTATTCACGGCGACGATACCTAGCCGGGCGGCCTCGGCGCCGGAGAACAGAATCGCGCCCGCTCCATTTATTCCCATCCAACCGATCAGAGCCAGGAAACAGCCGAACAGCACGAAGACCGAATTATGTCCGGGGATTGCGGCGGGTTGTCCGGAAGAGTATTTTCCGCGCCGCGGACCCAGCGTCCAGGAGACAGATAGCGCGCTGACGCCTCCCACTACGTGAATTGTGCCGGAGCCACCGGCGTCGAAAAAACCAGCTCCTAATCCATAGCTTTCTCCGAGCTGCGCGAGCCACCCGCCGCCCCAGGCCCAATGCGCGAAAACAGGAAAAGTCCAGCCGGCGAGTACCGCGGCAGAGGCCGCCGCCGCCGGCAAGCGCCAGCGCTCGCTGCCCGCACCCAGGGGAATCAGAGCGGTCAACGCCGCGGGGAAGATTCCGAAGCTCGCGGCCAACGCGGCGGGCGAGCGCTCGAAATCCAAGCCGCTAAAGAACCAATGCCCTGAGCCGATCCAATTCCAGAGTTTTCCGGCGATCCCCACCGCGTAGGCCGGTTGGCCCGCGAAACCCTGCCACGCGAATCCGCACACCACGTAAGCGATCGCGGCGACGGCGGTGACGGTAAGCGAGGCCATCAGCGAATGGGCCGCGCTGCGCGAGCGCCCGAGTCCGCAGTTGATCAACGCAACGCCCGCGAGCGCAAAGGGCGCGAGCAAAATCAGCAGCGGGACGATCGCCGCCCCGGCCGGCGGCGTCACCGGCGTTCCTCTTTTATAGCTTCAGGAGGAATGTGCGCGCGAAACGCGAGAACCAGGCCGATCGATTCCACGCCGATTCCCGCGAGTAGGAACGCCGCTCGCGCGCCTGTCGCAGGCAGGACGGCTATGGCCGCCATCGCGATGATTCCGCCCGCGATGAGCATGAGGAATCCGGCCAGCTTCATGGATGCTAAAGTACCACAGCGAGCGGGATTACGAGTTCCCTGCGTTCTGTGGCGGCAGGCCACTCTCGCGGACTAATGCGGCGAAGCAGTTTTCAGTGACGGGAGCGGAAGCCCTCCCTGTCTGCTCAGCGCGTACGAACGTAGCGGTAGTCACCTTCGGGGTCATTGCGAGTGACACCGGTCACCGCGCCGCTGGCATCCAGGGAAAACTTCAACCCGCCGGAAAACGAATCAAACCTGGCCTGGTCTCGATTGCGGAATCAAAGGCAAAGCCCCCTGGTACAACCGGCCACTCACCAAACTAATGGTTAGCGGCTTGCCGCTCGAAACGCCGGCTGGGCCTTCGCGAAACTCATACGCGCTGTTGGAAGACTGCCTCTGCCGCAGGTTTAAATATGACCTCGTCCTGAGGGTCCTGGATTACGTCACCCATATATGGATTTGACGCCGTCTGCCAAAGCCCGGAGAGGTCGGGCTTGCCGTCCAGAGTCCTCGGCGCCGGAGCCGTGAGGTTCGGCTTGCCGTCGGCGGCCCTCGGAATGCCCGGTGTCTTGAACTGGAGCCACTGGCCGGATAATGAAGCCGGAAGCAGCCATAAGGCCGTTGCCAGGAATTGCTGAAACGATGGCAAGGTTACGGCAAGGTCACGCCGGCGACCGTGAGGTTCACCTGGCCGATGTTGCGGTAGCTGCTCAGGTCCTTCGACGTGCCTGTTTCCGAAAAGCCGGAGTTATAGCCCGCAAAGACCAGACTTACGGTGTCAGCGCCGGTTACGATAGCCTGGGGAGCGTAGATGCGGCCGCTGAACCAGTTCTGCGTCGCGCCGATCACCGGAGTGTTGGACGGGATGGTCACAGTTTGCCCGGACTGGGGATCGGTTACATTCGAGACGGTCTCGATGGAGGCGATCGGATTATTGATTCCGTTGATCACTGTCCAGTTTGTCAGGTCGCTTCCATTCGACTCGGCATACATGATGGCGTGGAAGGCGTCGGAATCGCCATCGAGGCAGTTGCCGCCGCCGAAGAACAGGCCCCAGTTCCCGTTGCTCAGTTTGATGAGGGTTCCGTTGGGCGAGACCCAGCGGATGCCGGAGTAGGAGGTCGTCGAGGGATCGCTGAGTCCGTTGACCATCTGGATTGGGGCGTTTGGACTGCCGGTGTTTGAAAACTGAGGCGTATTGAACGGCGTGATATCGGTGAAGTTGATGAAGTTGGTGGTTGTCGCGATGCGAACCACTTCAACGTCGTCATTGAGTGAGCCACTAGGAATCGCCGGCGGGCAGAGCGGATAGCTCGTGGGCGGCACATAGTCCGAATTCAGCGTCTTGCTGATATACAGCACTTCAATGGGGTACGTGTTCGGCACGATCGCGAGGATTCCGTCCGGGTTCACCAGACCGGTGGTATTCACAATAGGGTCGTTCGTGATCGGATTGGTGCTGTTGGCGGTGCCGAGTACGTTGACCTCGTCAAAGCGCCAGTTGCCCGAGTTGTTGTTGTACACAACCGGCTGATTGTTGCTGCCGAGAGTGGCGGCAGTGTAAGTGCCCGTAGCGGTGGAAGAGCAGACGTTCCCGCCTGACGGGATGGAGTATGCCGGTGTGCCCTGGTAATCCGGGTCGTACACCGATACCATCTGCAAGCCGAAGCCCGGATTGTTTTCCACACTTGTGATGCCAAGCGCGTGGAAGTTGATGGTGATCTGGTTGTTGAAAGTGCTGCCGCCCCCGGAGACCTGAATTGGTCCGACAGGAGTCCAGGTGGCGCCGCTGTTCGTTGTATAGAGCACCTGCAAATCGCGAACCCCCTGGTTGGTGGTATACCAGTCGAACTGAACAAGGATGTAGTGGTAACCGGTTGTATCCACCAAGAACTGGGCTCCCTGCGTACAGGGAGGCGCGGCAAGATTCCAGCCGTTGCCTTGGCCCATGACCCCAGCCGTGCCGTCCTGACCCCTAATGCGCCAGGCATTGTTGTTGTTGGGACCAATGTTATTCGCCGCGGTACCGGTCGGATCGGAGCTCAGAGTGGTTTTGGTGACGTCGTCGCCGTCAATGCTTCCAGTGGTCGGGGGCGTCGTCGAATACGTGTAATTGTTGGTCATTCCCAGCGCTGTCGCGGTCGGTTCATTGGAGGTCATGACGTTGTTGGTTGATGGCGTGGGCGAGAGGTTATAACCCCCGGTGTTCACGTTGTTGTTAAAGTTCCAGCCGGCGATCACGTTGGACTCGGGCGGCTGCATGAACGGGCTGTTTAAAGGCAGAGGGTTCAGCGCATTGGCGCCCCGCGGAAGAATGCTGTGGACGATCAGGCCATCAGAATCGACGTGAGGCGTGCGCCGGTCGAGGGTATAGAGCCAGGTCATTCCGCCGAAGCTGACGATAGTCGGATGGCCTTGGCCGTCATCATTGCCGCCGCTGTTGGCAGTGTTGGCGTCGCTGTTCGGGCATTCGGTTGTCAGTTGTTCCGCCATTTCCTGGAACGTCCAGCTCTGACCGGCGTTCGTGCTGGTTGCGACGACGACGGCTTCGTTTATGTTCTTCGGCCGGTAATCAAAGTACCCCTTGACGTCCTGTCCGGAGCCGACCACGAACGGGAAATAGTAGGGATTAAACGTGTTCACGGTCGTAAAAGGGTTCACCAGCGCCGTGCCGCCGGAACTGTTTCCGGGCGTGCAGTAGGGCGTCGGTCCGTCGTACGCACCACCGCCAAGGGATGGTCCACCCTGACTGAGAGTCCATGGACCTCCTGCAATTGTTGCCTGAATCGGTACGGCCGTTGCCACCCACTGGGCGTTTTGGGGATCCTGGGCAGCGCAAGTGCCAACAAGGATCGGAGCGAACAGAGCCGTACTCACACAAAGAGCCGGCTTAAGCTTCTTCATCATCGGGATCTCTCCTTTGGTCGGATTTCAGAAGTGGTGTTCAGACTTTGCGAAAACGCCGAAGGGCGGCAAGGCCTGCTAGGGCGCTGAAGCAGAGCAGTACGGAGGCCGGTTCGGGTGTGACTGTAATATCGATCGTCGCGGGCCCGGCGTAGACATACTGGGAATAGCCTGGGAGCGCGAACTGCGTGTTGTTGTCCCATGTATAAGTGAAATCCAGAGATCCGGCCGCCAGTGCCGAAGCGATCGCCTTCAGGTTTGAACCGGTGAGCGTATAAGTCCACGAGGTCGGGCCGTTCTGAGCGGAATAACAGTCGTCGAAGATACTGTTGCAAGTTGCCACCTCCACAGCCGTTTCGTTGCCGCTGTAGCCGAGGTAATAGTCACTCAGCGCGGTAGTCCCGGAATCGCCGTTGCCAAAAGTGCCGGAGATGGTGATTCCTGCGACAGTCTCGCCCGCGGGGAGCAGGAATGTAAAGGTACCGATGGTGGTCGGGCCAGTCAGTGGAAAGGTGTTGACGAAGTCGTATCCGTTCGGGCTGTCGTAGCTCGGGAGAGTGAGAACGATGGTTGCGTTCGCCGGGGCCGCCAGGACAAAAGCTGCTCCGATAGACAGGATCGCTCCTGTGAGTAATTGTTTGGTCATTGTTTCCCTGTCCGCTGGTTGACTTTAGATAGTAACTCCGCCAGCGCTCTGGAATTATAGCATCGCCCTAGCCCCCCACAATGATCGTCATCTACTTTTTTCCTGAGTGTCATGCAATTGAAACCAATGTCGGAACCAGGTACTAGCAGGCTGCTGAAAAGGGGCGAAAACCGCTTGCTAACGCGCGCGGCTCAGAAATGCACTGGCGTGTTTACTGCAACTTACCGAGTCCCCATGTGCGGGCCTCAGCGCTTGAGCGCGAGGGTAATGCCGTCGCCCGCCGGAAGCATGCTGAGCGCGATGCGCTCGTCCTTCAGCAATTTCCTGTTGAACGACCGCAGAGCGCGAGTTTCCGGAGTACGGTCGGCGGGATCGGCCACCCGGCCGGACCACAGAACATTGTCCGCCATGATCAGCCCGCCGGGGCGCACCAGTTGCAAGCAAGATTCGTAATAAGCTTCGTAGTGCGGTTTATCCGCGTCGATGAAGGCGAAATCGAAAGTGCCCTGCCGCCCTTCGGCCAACAGTTCGTCCAATGTCTTAAGCGCCGGCTGGAGGCGCAGATCGATCTTGTCTTCCACTTGGGCCTCTCGCCAGTACCGCCGGGCGACCGACGTGTATTCCTCGCTCACGTCGCAAGCCACGATCCGGCCATCGAGAGGCAAGGCCAAAGCGACCCACAACGAGCTGTAGCCCGTGAACACGCCGATCTCAAGCGTCCGCCGCGCGCCGAGCAGTTGCACCAAAAACGCCATGAACTGGCCATGCTCCGGCGGAATCTGCATATTGGAGCGGGGATGCCGCGCAGTCTCTTCGCGGAGGCGCCGCAATACGGGCGGCTCGCGAACGGAGTTCTTCACGAGGTAGTCGAGAATCGGCTGAGGGATGGAAAGATCGCCTGCCATGAATCGATGGTGACATGTATTACTGTCCGTGGAATTGTTCTATACCGCGACGATTTTTCGGCGGCGTTTTAGCTGGCAGGGAAACCCTCAGGAACATCGAGTGGACGACGGCTTTAATTGAATTTGGGATTGAATTTACGATCCGGTGCACCTCCTCAATTTTGGGTAGCCGCCGCCTCTTTTTCGATTAGTCTCAGGTTTGCGTGGTGGCGCGGCCCTTGCTGATGGGAGTCGGGTGGCTGGTTCAGGAAGCCGAGGGCGCGGCCAAGACGCTGGGAACGCTCGATTTGACGCTGGATGGCGGACCTTGAAAAAACAAACCCAAGAGGCTGGGATTCGGGGGGGAAATCGTCGGCGGGGTCGTAGTCTCCACCTTCGGCTTCCGCGAGTTGGACCAGTAGCCGGGCTTCCTCTTCCGCTTTCGCGATGGCGGCTTTGCGCTGGGCTTGGAGGGCTTGGAGCTCAGCCGTGTTCTTTTCCACCGAGCGGCGGATGCGATTTTCGTAGGTGGTCAGGAGATGGAGCTCATGGGCGTGGGTCATCCAGGTGCGGCCTTGGGCGAAGGCGGCGTCGACTTCCGGGTGGTGGCCGGAGGCCTCGAGGAGATGTTCGCCCTGGCCGAGGGCGAAGATGGAGTTTTCGAGCGCACGGGCGCGGTTGAGGCGCCAGCGGTCCTCGGCGATGGCCTGGGCGAGATCGAGCTCGAGGGCGCCGACAGGGGCGAGGGCTTCGCGGATTCCATCGCAGTGCTTCTTGAAGGCTTGCTGGTCTTCCGGGGTGTGGATGACGATTTGGCCGGTGAGTCCGTGGCGGAAGGCGTTGAGGGAGGAACGCTTTCGGCCCTCGGATGTGCGGGGCCCGGTGGAGTGCTGTGCGTTTTCGCGGTTAGCCGTGAGTTGTGCTTCGGTCATGGGAGTCTCCTTAACCCCCGCCCTCACGGGCGGGGCTGAATCCCGCGCTGACGGGCGGGGCTGATTAGAGCGCGGCAGAGTTGGCCCGCTCTGTCTGGACTATAGGGGGGAGTGACGCGTATCCCTGTGTACTGAAAACGGTAAGTGCTTGAGGCGGCGGAAGAAATAAGAGAACGGAGGTAGTGAACGCCACGCCGCCGCTACGCGGCGGCCACCGAGATGGATGAAAAATTTGTTAGCACGGGCGATTTTTTGGGGACCTCCTGGGAGCGAAGTTGTTGAAACTGTGAGGTATGCGGACCTATTTTTCGTAGGAATGACTCGCGCGGGCTGTTAGGCGGCTGCTTTGGGTGGGCGGAGGCGTCGGGGATTGCGCGGCTCGACGCGAGTCGGACAGATTGCGGGTTGGCCCTACCGGCTTGGGGCGCGGCTCCTCTGAAAGTCGTAGGCGGGGCATTTGGCAGACGGAAGGCGCCCTTGTTATCCGGGTCTCGTCGAGCGCCGACGTACGCGCCTCGGCGTGGTGGCGCAGGAGCCCATTGAAGTTTGACGCTTGCCGCGGTGTGGGACAAGCTTCGGGTTGTCTATTCACGATGGAAGCGTGCTAAGATGACGCTGTATCGCGGCGTTCGCGCGCCCGTAGCTCAGCTGGATAGAGCGTCTGGCTACGAACCAGAAGGTCGGCAGTTCGAATCTGTCCGGGCGCACCATAAAAATCAATAGTTTACAAGGGGTGGGCGGAAAAACAGCCCACCCAGTTGCCCACCCAGATCGCGTTGCCATGTGAATCGAAGGTGTGTATAGTGCGGTCATGGCAGACACCGCTACGACACCGACCGGCCACCTGCCCGGGAATAGCGGAGGGGCTCTCGGACAACCTGTTGATTTCGACCTTAGAGGTCTCGGACGTCGCCTGCCGAAAACAGAGGCGCCTGAGGGCTGGGTTAAGAAAATTGAACGCAGCCGCGAAGGAAAAGTCTGGGTCGGCTTCTTTCACCTTTGGACGACCGACGTACACGGCCGGCGCATCCGCACGAAAAAAGAGAAGACTCTCGGACCGGCTTCCATGCCAAAGCACGAGGCGCAAGAGAAGCTGGCTGATTACATTACCGAATACACCGGCAGGCTCACCAAGCAAGGCGATTCAATATCTACGTTCGGTGAACTCTGGAAGGCATTCTGTGCAGTCAAGTCCGGTCAATGGTCGAAGAAGACGAAGGAGAATCTCCAGTGTCTCTTTGGAAAACACGTTGTTCCGGTCATTGGACAGCAAGCCCCGCGTGAAGTCACGCTAACGTCGTTGCAGTTGCTTCTCAACAAAATGGCGGAGGATGGCTATCGCAAGTCCGCTGTCGGCCAGGTTCGTACCTACATCAAGTCTTGCTTCGATTACGCGACGGATGAAGACCTCCTTTCGAAGAGCCCCGCGCGGAAACTCGCGATGCCCAACATCCAGAAGAAATCCTCGGAGCGCTCCTTGAGCTTGGATGAATTCCGTTCCCTGCTTTCACACGCATCGCCTCGTGAACACCTCGTCTTGCGGATTCTCGGAGTATGCGGCTTGCGGCCAGCCGAGGTTCTCGTCTTGGGTATGGAGGACTTCGAGGGTACGCAACTCAGAATCGATGAAGCGCTGAAAGACCGCCAGAAAGGGAACGCGAGGATTGGTGACACGAAGACAGATGAGAGCGACAATTATGTCCCTGTACCCGTTTGGTCAAAAAACTCATGCAGCATAGCTGTAGTATTTCAATAGCCCGCCGAGGCGCTCGCGGCAACGTACTGGGCTTCTGGGCCTTTGCTGGCCAACCTTTTCCGACGGGAAGAGGAGGACGTTACCTTTCCCTTGGTGGTTTCTTTCCGCATGAAAATGATCGACAAATTCGGTGAGCGCCCGTCGCAAGGACGCTTCTCCGAACAAGATCA
>DATDGT010000411.1:0-3085 GCA_036521975.1 Bryobacteraceae bacterium | reverse complement strand
CCACCAAGTCCAACGACAATGAAGCACGCCCACAAGGTGCCGCTAGCAATTTGGCCTTTGCTGCTCAGCGGGGCAGTGAAGGCGGATTATGAAATAGTAACGACAACTCTATAACAGTTATTTTTGCGGCCGGACTTAGCCTCCTGGCCCTCGATGCAAGAAATTGAAACACCGGAGAACCTTGACGATGTCACTCAAAATGAGAAACTCAATCACGAAGTATTCAGGGCTGTTGCTGGCGGTTGTGGCCACGGGCCCTTGCCGAGCGCAGGACGGCGGCGGGCGCTCTCCGATCCTTTGGGCGTCGCACATTTATGTCGCTCAGGCACAATTCGTCAACTGTGGGGACCCTGCGCAAGAAGACGCAGTCACGGCTCCGTGCGAGGTATCGCTGCTGGTCGTCGACACGCTCAAAGGCGCGGCTCAACAGCAGACCACGGTATCGATCCACACCGAACTGCCGCGGCAAACTTCAGGCGTGACGCCAGACACCGGCGACCCTTGGGGCGCTGTCGAAGTTAACGCGGGAGATCAACTGCTGCTGTTCGCTATGGCCGACGGGAAATTCGACCTTCAAGACCGGCTCTTTGGGGAGAAATTGCGGTTGGTTATGGGAGGCGACTCTACACTCCAGGAGCAGGAAATCGCCGATATCCGGCGCTCTGCCGGCGTTCTGCAGTCGGGCGATCCGGGCGGGGCCGCGCTCCAGCAATTGACTTCGGGCGCGGATTGGGGAGAGCTGTTCGCGCAGGTCGCCTGGGAAATCCTGGAGCCGCGGGCGGCGAAAGACCCAGTGGTGTTCCAACAGGTTTTCTCAGGAATCGAAAATGGCGGGGCGCTGCCCGAGGGCAGAGCGGCGCTAGTGACCGATGCCTTTCGCTACTACATCCAAATCGCACCGGAGCTTGACCCGGCCGCGGCGGGCGCGTTCGTACACTCCCTTGTTTCCGTGCTAGCGAGCGATTCTGAGAAGGATCGCGCAGTTCACGCCTTCGTGCCGGTTCCGCTCCACTTCATCTTCGAGCGGAACAACCAAGGCGAATCGTTAGCCACTCTGGCGCCCGATGTGAGGCAGCGGGCCGCATCCAGCTTGCGAAGGCTCGGAGACGACCGCTCGGTTGAAATTGCTGCCTACCTCACCGATGGTCTTCAATGAGTGCCGCCGCGACGGTTTCTTGCTCGCGGGCGGTGATCTCAAGCGCGCGCTGCGGCCCGATTCGTCCCGCCAGAAGCGTTCGACTACGCCGCCTAGGACCGGGCTATGGAGCGGGCGGGCCCACAATAAGTCGGCCATTTACATCAATGGGTACGGCAAGCTAGCGATAGACCAGGCAGCCGCGGGACTCGAGATCGGCCAACCAAGCCGGCGGCTCCAGTTCAGTTACCCAGCGCAGATCGAGTTTCTCCAATCGGGGCAGTGTGCCGAGAGCAACTGGCAAGAATCTCAGGGGTGTTCCTCGCAGATCGATGTGCCGCAAATCCAGAAGGCCGCCAATCGCGTCGGGCACGGCAGTGATTTTGGTGTTCCGCAGATGCAGCTCCCTGAGAAGTCTAAGCTGCCGGATGGACTCCGGAATTCTCCCCAACGGGTTGTCCGATGCCCGCAACTCCAACAGACCGTGCATCGCGCAGAGGCATTCGGGCAGCTCCACGAACGCGTTCCCGCTGATGTTGAGATATCGCAACCGCTTGAGGCGGCCCAACGATACGGGCAACGAAGTCAGTCGATTGTCGTGAAGGTATAAGAACTCGGAGAGAGACTCAAGATCGCCGATACTTTCGGGTACTGAAGTCAGGGCGTTGTGGCCCAGATCCAGCACCCGAAGGCGCTGGAGGCAACCGATGCTTTCAGGAACCTCAGTGAGATCGTTTTCTGCCAACACGAGTGTTTCGAGTTCGGTGTCTTCCCAGACCGACTCCGGCACGCGGCCAAGACGCAGCTTCCACAGGTTCAGGTCCTTCGCCCCCGCTGGAAACATGCGTGTCATTTTACCGTCCGCCCCCACCCACGCCGCCGTCGATCAATCGGCTGACCCAGGTCCAATCGTCGGAGCCGCTCAAAAACAACGGCGGTCCGGTCGACTTGGACCGGACCGCCGCCGGTTTGAGATACTCTGCCGTAACGCGCTTCAAAGTGGAGCCGTGCCTCCGTCACCGCGCAAAGATCACTCGGCGTACTCGAGGTTGACCACTACGATTCGCGCCTCTTCATTCTCCTTCGGTCGAGGCGCGTTGTACTTCCAAGCGCGTCCATCGGCCAGCCGCACCTGCGTCAGCACGCACGAGCCACTGTTGCAGGTGAACGTCAAGCTCGGGGGCTTATTGGCGTTGCTATCTTCCGGTACTCCTATACCGGCAGAGATCTTCCTCCCGGTTTCCGCATTCTGGAGCACAGTCACCGCGCCCTGCCGCGCGATCGAGTACTCTCCGGCGGCCTGCGCTTGCCCGGCGGCCTGGAACGCGAACGGAATGTGAGCCACAACCCCATCCTGTCCATAAGCCCCGGCAGCGCTCAGCGCGAATCCGGCGGCTATAACCAACAGCGAATTGATTTTCGTTCTCATTTTCTTGTCTCCTTGGCGTCTCTTTCTTCCCTCTCGGGACGCGCAGGGAGAATGCACGCATGCGGCCAAAGGCTAAGTGCTTGGAAATTCGGAGATCGGGGCTCTGCCGTTAACCGCTCGGTTCGCGGCCGTTAGCCGTGCGGTGAATTCGCGCGTCCTTCCCACGCGATTTTCGGCGAAAATTTGACGCGAACTCTGGCACCTAAAATCGCGTCCGGCGGGGTTTCATAATAGATCAGGAGCAAGGTTATGACCTCGGATAACGTGAGCAAAATCCGGTCGTATTATGAAGCATTCGCGCGGCACGATGACGCGGCGGTTATGGCGTACTTCGACCCGCACGTGGAATGGACTTCCGCCGAGAACTTCATCTATGCGGATGCACTCGCGTCCAAATTAGCAGCTTGAGCGCTTCTCGCATAGTGAAAACGCTGCACATCGGCCAGGGTTGAGCCGAGGCAAACATGCGACGCGTCGGCCGTGGCCGAGTAGGTGCCTTCCGAGTTTTTTGAGGGCTGCTG
>DATDGT010000410.1:0-23142 GCA_036521975.1 Bryobacteraceae bacterium | reverse complement strand
ATCCCACCGGTCTCAAACCGAACCGCCGACTCATCTCATCGCTCGCTCTCAAACCCGGCAAGATATTGCCGCGGTGGAACTACACCATTGCACCCAATCTGTGAGAATCTGTGGAAGTTAATTTTGCGTGGACCCTAAGCTCCTGCTGCGGGTGACCCAGCGAAGGGAGTTGGGATTGGAAGAACTGAAGGTCTCCGAAGCCGAACTGCTCGACATGATCAACCGTTTCGGCGTCTCTTATATTGTCAATCAGCCAAACTTCTGGGACGATCTCAAGAACATGCAGGAGCTGCAGCACGTCTTGCATTCGCCCCAGTTCCGGAAAGTAGCCGTTATCCCCGTCCTTTCCAACGTCGATCACTTGGACCGGGAGCTGGAGATTTACGAGAACCTCGCGCCGGTGAAGACCGACCGGAAAGAGCGAATCCGGCTGGAGCTGCCGATCATCGGAATGCAGGTGGAGGGGACCATTGGCAGTGCCGATGGCGAGAACGGAACCAGCCCGCCATAGGTACTAGTACTCCACTGGGTGCGGGGTGGAGAAAGCCCTTCGCCGGCACGCCGTTTACCCGGCGCGGATAAGTTCGCCGGGATGCACGGGATAGGAAGTTTTCGGGGCCTATCTACAGACCATTTCGGATTCCTCTATCCTTGCGGTCCTGTTACTTTCGTACGAGAACGAATATGAATAATCGCAAGTTTCATTTCATTCCCGTATTCCTATCGAGCCTTCTGCCGGCCTCTGTTTGGGCGCAGGCGGTCGATTCTCTGAAAATCGCCGAGCAGATGGGAGTCACGACCGCGAACTACCCGGTCCAGTTGGGCAGGCCCTTCGTGCAAGGGGAGATCGCGAATTTTCCCCAAGCCATTCTGAACGGAACGCCAGTAGCGACGCAAGCCGACGTGAAACAGCGCTGGCCCGACGGCAGCGTCAAACACGCCGTCATCGCTTTTCTGATTCCGAATTTGGCGGCTTATCAGACCGTGACCGTGACGTTTCAAAATCAAGCCTCGGGCAACAACACTCCTCTTTCCCCGGCGCAAATGCTGGGCGCCAATTTCAATTTCGACGCGCAGATGCAATTGACCAACGGCAGCACCATCACGGCGGACGCGCGGGCGATGCTCACGGCGGCGGGCGGGTGTGCGGTGCCAAGCGCAACGCCACAGCTTTGCACGCTGTGGACCTCGGGCGGAATCGCACAAACCATTATTCTGGCCGATCATTCGGTGGCGCGCGCCTATGATATCGGCTTTGACTCCAATCGGGCATTCCGGCCTATTTACCAGGTGACGTTTTGGCCGACGATCAACAAGGCCACCGTGCGGTTCATTGGCGAAAATGCCAGCACGCAAGCGCTGGAAAACCAGACCTATTCGCTGGCTCTGACCACTGGAAGCGCGCCCGCCACTCAAGTTTATTCCAAGGCCAGTTTCACGCAATCCGGCGCGACGCGCTGGACCAAGCTTTTTTGGATCGGGGGTGCGCCTTCGCCGGTGGCCATCGATCATAACCTCACTTATATTGAGAACACCAAATTCCTTCCGAATTACTACAATCAGGTGGCGCTGACGGGCGCCACCGTCGCCAACTACTGCACTATGTGGAACAACGCCAGCAAAGACATCGGGAACGCGGGGAACTGGGACATGAGCATGCCGGACCCGGGCGCGCGCCCCGACATCGGCCCAATTCCGGATTGGAGCGTGCTGTGGATTTATTCCGGCAATAGCTGTTTGCAGGCCATGGCGACGGGAAACGCGGATCTGGCGGCGTCCTGGCAGGTTCATCTGCGGGAAGGCGCGACGGGCAAGAGATTCTTACGGTCGGACGCGAGTGGTTCCAGCACGGGCTTAGGGCACCTAGTTTCCATCAGCGGACGCCCCACCGTGAACGGCTGGGGGCCGCCGGCAGCGGGCAGCAACTGGGGAAATTACGGTACCGCCTCGGCGGACCAGATTAATGCCGTGGGGACGATGACCAACCAGGGATGGATCTGGGATCAGGAGCACAATCCAGACACCGCGTCGCTCGAATACACGTTGACCGGAGATTTCTGGTACCTGGAGGAGATGTGGTTCTTCTCCGGCTTCTACCCTTCGGCGTTTTACGCAGGCAGCCCCTATTGGCGGGGCCCTACTGGCGCGGAGGGAATCCTATGGCATGACGCCATCCGGTCGGAGGCGTGGGAACTGCGAGATTTTGCGGAAACCGCCTTTATCAGTCCCGACGGCACGCCCGAGCAGGCGTATTTCACTCAGCTCGCCAGCGATGCCATTTCTTGCGAGGAGGGGACCAGGAATATCACGACTACTGCGAATGACGGCTCGGCGATCTGGACTTACTGCCACACGATATTCGCACCCTCGGACACTAGCGATGCGTCGTTCCCGGGGCCGGCTGAGGGGGCGACTCAGGTAGCGGCCGGAACGGTGACGCCGCTGCATCAATGGGCTCAAGGCAGCACGGCTTTTGTGCAGGAAGAATACGGGATCTGCGGAGTGGCCGGAGACAACGGGGTAGGGACCCCGCCCTGCAGCACGAATCCGACGGTCGCCGCGGCGTCGTCGCTATTCGAGAGCGACTACCTGATGTACGCGCTCGGCAGGGCGAATGAAATGGGATACCCCTCTGCAACGCTGATGGCCTGGCTCGGCAGCTTATACACGGGGCTTCTGACGGCTCCCGGATTCAATCATTATTTGGTCGACAACGGCCGCGTACCAACGGTAAACACGGCCGGCCAATACTTCCCCACTTTTGCGTCGTTGCTGCCGGGATACACGCAGGCTTATCAGACGGTTACCGGTTTGACCACCCAGGGCCAACCGGATGGCTACGCCGCTTACGTCATTTCCGGTCTTTCGTACCTGACTGGCCAGCCCAATGGGACAGCGGCCTGGGAGTTCATGGCGGGGGGCGGCGGGGTCACCGCGGCCTTCAACTGGAGCGTATTTTCCACGCTTCCAAAGTGGGCCATGTGGCCGAGAGGCGGCGCGGTATTGGCGCAGGCTTCCTCCTGCGATCTGAATCACGACGGCTCGGTGGACGCTGCAGACGTGCAGAGCGCGATTAACCAGACGCTGGGGACGGCGACGTGCACTGGCGACCTGGTAGGAACGGGGACCTGCACCGTGGTGGATGTCCAGCGCGTGATCAACGCGGCTCTGGGCGGGGCTTGCAGGCTGGGGCAGTAGAAGATACCTACTGGGGTATAGCTTGAGGCGGGATAAAACGCGCCGCAGGCTAAGCATATCCCAATCCAATCCCCTGATGTCTGGACAAGCCGGTCCCGCGCCGGGCGCTAGGCGCTGAAGCTTGTCCTAACGTAGCCATGCCCGCGGTTTCTGTAGTCGTTCCGCTCTTCAACAAAGAGCGCTACATCCGGCGATGTCTCGAATCGGTCTGCCGTCAGACCATGCCCGACTTCGAGGTGATTGTGGTGGACGACGGGTCCTCCGACAGCTCGGCGGAAATGGCCGAGGGGATGGCCGATTCGCGGACTCGAGTGGTTCGCCAGGAGAACCGGGGAGGGGGAGGAGCGCGGAATCGTGGCATCCGGGAGGCGCGCGGCGAGCTGATCGCCTTTTTGGACGCCGACGACGAATGGCGGCCTGAATTTCTGGAAGCCGTTATGGACCTGGGCCGCGCCTATCCCGAAGCCGGCATTCTGGCCACGGGCTACCGGCGATATCGCGATGGGAGTTGGGACATGGAAACCACTCTCGCCGGTCCCTCGAGCGGCCATCGGCGCTTGATCCGCAATTATCTTAGCCTGGCAATGAAGGGAAATCCGGTATGCTCGTCCAATACTGCGATTCCGCAACGCGTCCTGGCGGAGATCGGGGGCTTTCCCGAAGGAGAACGTTATGGCGAGGATCGCGATTTGTGGGTGCGCGTGACGCTGAAATATCCGGTCGCTTACGATGTGCGGATTCTCTCGATTTACCATTCCGAAGCGCTCGGCCGGGTGCTCGACCAGCGCCTTCCGGAACCGCCTCTCCCTCCCGCGGTGCCGACGCTGCGGCGGGCGCTCAAAGAGAACCGGGTTCCCGCGGACAAGCTCGCGGAAGTGAGGCTATATAGCGACGCGATCCAGATGCAATGTTTCTATGCGCAGTTGCACATTCGCCACGAGGCTAACGCGAAGGCGCTGCTCACGGACGGCTACCTCACGGCGCGATATAACGCGCTGGCGGTCCTGTGGCGAGTGCTCCTGATTTTTTTGCCTATGCGGGTGCTGAAGGCGATTCGCCTGAAACCGCAAAACGCGATGCGGCGTGTAAAGGGTTGGCTGTCGCGGGAAGTGGAATATCATTACGGCGAATTGTTGATTCGCGAGGTGCCGGCCGAGCGTGGCTGACAACTGATTCCACAATTCTCTAATGAACCATCGAATCTCAGGCGGAGCCGTGACCGGACTGATGGTCTGGACGTGGTACGCAGCCTTCGAATATAGCTTCAGCTCGCTGGCGACGGCGGCGCGAAATCCCGAAGCGATTTTTTCGCCGTGGCATTGGCGGCTTACGGCCGAGTTAATCGCCGCCTATGCGCTGATCGGCTTGGCGCTTGGCGCGATCATCGGGGCGCTGTCCCACTCGGAGCGCACCAAGCGCGGTGCGGCGCTTCTTAGTTTGATCGGCGCGTTCCTGCTTCACGCGGGCTTTGTCGAATTGAGCCACTTCAAGTGGGCCGACCTGGAAACCTGCGCGGCGGCGGTTCTGCTAGCGATCCTGGTCTGGCGCAACCTGCGGTCCGAATCGTGGATCGCCCAGCCCTGGCTAGTGGCATCGATTCTGATTATCGGGCCGTGGATCAATCGCAGCTCGCTGCGGATCGCCTTCTTCGCCGCGGCGTTCGCCGCGAGTTTTCTTATCGGGAAACTGAGAGCGCCCCGATTCCGTCTGTCAAGCCTGTTCTGGCAGACAGCCACGGCGGCCGCGCTGCTTGCGGCGGCGATCGCGACGAGTCTGGCGTTCGACCACAAGCTCTCGATGCAGGCTTTGGCGAACGCGAAACCGGCCGCCTCCCAAGCGCGCAACATCGTGCTAATCACCATGGATACCGTGCGGGCGGACCATCTTTCTACGTACGGCTACGGACGCAACACCACGCCGAATCTGACCGCGTTCGCCGCCGGCGCGACGCTGTATCGGCATACGGTCGCGGTGTCCAACATGACGCTGGCGACCCACGCCTCCATGTTCACCGGACTCTATTCCGGCGTGCACGGCGCGCATTACGATCCGCCCGCGTATCCATCCGGGCGCCCGCTAGCGCGCGGAATTCCGACCATCGCGGGGATGCTCGCCGAGCGCGGCTATATCACCCTGGCGGTGGCCGCGAACTACGCATACCTGAGCCCTTTTTTCGGGCTGGATCGCGGCTTTCAGATTTACGATGCGCGGGAGCCCGTTCGGATGATTGATCCCGATCTGCGCTTGTTTCTGCGGAATGGAGTTCGTCATCTGGTTGGCCTTGGCTGGTCCAGCGCGGAGTTCGACAGAAAAGCGCGAAGCGCTGAAGAAGTCGACAGGGGCGCGATTCAACTGTTGCGGGAGAGCCGCTCGCGGCAGGCGCCGTTTCTTCTATTCCTCAACTATATGGACGCGCACTGGCCCTATCTGCCTCCGGCCCCGTTCGACCGCATGTTTCCGGGAAAGTTGCGGGATTTCACCGACGCGTCCTATGAAGGTCTGGAGCGGGATCTGATCCTTTCGAAGCGCGATGTCACCTCCCGCGAGAGGGAACATCTGATTTCGCAGTACGACGGCGGGATCGCTTACCTGGATTCCCAGTTCGGCCGATTGATGGGGAGCCTTAAGGAACTCGGCCTTTACGACGATTCACTGATTATCGTGACTGCGGACCACGGCGAAAACTTGGGCGATCGGGAATTGCTGGACCATGGGGTCGCCCTCTACCACGACGAAGTCAACGTTCCCCTGATCGTGAAATACCCGGACGAGAACGCGGGGCGCACCGTGGACGATCTGGTGAGCCAGATTGACCTCGCGCCCACGATTCTGGAGGCAGCGGGCATCCCGCGCCCAACCGCGTTCGCGGGCCAAAGCCTTACGCAGCCGGTCGACTCCGACCGGTACTTATATAGCGAAGCCTTCCCGCCGGATTCACCCAATAATCTGGCGGAGCGGTTTCAAAGAAGGACGGAGCGAGCGATCTACCATCACCAGCAAAAATTCATCGAATCGACCAAGGGGGACCGCGAACTGTACGATCTGGACACCGACGCTGAAGAGCGGCGCAATCTATACCTATACGCCGTCAAGCAGGCGTCGGCGCTGAAAACCATTCTGGACGGATGGGTGGCGCGGCAGCCGAAGTCCGTTTCGGAGCCGGGTTCGACGCCGCAGCGCGTCAGCGAACAGTTGAAGTCATTGGGGTACGCGCAGTGAAGCTCTCCGGGATCCTGCGGCAATCGTCCATCTATTTGGCCGGCGATTTTCTGCGGCGCGCGCTGAGCGTTATCCTGCTGCCGTTTTATACGCATCATCTCTCCACCTCCGACTATGGAACCATCGAGCTACTCGATCTGTTCATACTGGTCGCCAACGTCAGCCTGGGCGGATTGGCGATCGGCGACGCGATGGTTCGAATTTATTACGAGGAGCGGGAGGGCGACCAGGCAAGAGTGGTTTCCACCGCGCTGTGGTCGATCGCGGCGATCAGCGCCGTTTTGGCCGGCGCGGGACTCGCGTTCGCTGCGCCGGTGAGCCTTCTGCTGTTCCACAAACCGGGATCCGAAAATCTGATCCGCATGGCCTTTCTCGCGATGTTCTGCGGCAACATCGTCGAGACAGGATTGATGTATCAGCGGCTGAAGCAGCGCGCTCGTTTTTTCATTCTCCTCTCCGGAGGTCTGGTGGCGCTGAACGCGGGCCTCAATATCTATTACATCGCCTTCGCGAAATGGGGATTGCGCGGTCTTTTTTGGGGCAAATGGATTTCCGCGGCGGTGGGCGCCGCGATTCTGCTCATCGGGATCTTCGGGGAAGTTCATTGGACCTTCCGGCGCGATCTCGCGGCGCGGATTATGCGCTTCGGCGCTCCGCTGATTTTCTCGGGATTTGCCATGTTTGTCATCCATTATTCGGACCGCTTCTTCCTGGATCGTTATTCCACGCTGGCCGAGATCGGGATCTATGCGGTGGCCTATAAATTTGGATTCCTCATCAGCAACCTGATCGGGGCGCCTTTTGAGAGCGCCTGGAACGTGAACATGTATGGCTATGTGTCTTCTCCGGGCTGGCAGAGGGAATTCGCGCGAGTATTCCGCTACTTGCTTTTCTTTCTGGTTCTCGCCGGGTTGGCGTTGAGCGTCACAAGCGACGAAGCGCTGGCGTTGCTGGCGCCGGCCGCTTATGCCGGAGCGGCTGTGCTGGTTCCCATCATCGTGCTGGCGTATGTCGTGCGCGAAGCCGGCGATTTCTTTCGGGGCGTGATGTTTGTGAATAAACGCGTGCGGGCGTTCAGCGCGGTGACTTGCGTTTGCGCGTTGCTGAATCTGGCCCTGAATCAGAATCTGATTCCGCGCTGGGGCGCCAGAGGCGCGGCGTGGGCGACGCTGTTAACCTGGCTCGCCTACATGATCTTTTGCTGGACCCTGGTTCACCGCGAGCATCGCCTACCTTTCCCGCTGCGTTCCTGTGTGGAGATCTTCGGGCTTGCCGGGCTGATCTACGCCGCGGCGGCTGCGGTGAATCGCTTGCCTGGAGCCTGGCAGTGGGGGCCGGATGCTTTATTGGTTCTGCTGTGGGTGGGGCTGCTTTGGATGAGCGGATATTTTCCGGCTGAGGACCGCCAAACTGTCCGCGACCGCCTGGCGCTTTGGCGCGCGGGGCGGCTTGCCGGCGTCGCGAGCGGAGGACAGAGCTAACGTTTGGGACGCCACCTCCTAAAGTTTGCCTTATACCGGAGCGGCGCCTTAGCCGCATATCACCGGATGCGTAACCGGCGCGCGCTCACCGTAGCGATGTTTCACCGCGTCCTCGCCCGCTCCGATCCGCGGGCCGCCGCCGCCGATTGGACCTGGACCGTGTCGGACGAGTTTTTCGCAGCCTGCCTTTGGTTTTTCGTCAAACATTATCATGTCATCGCGATTCAGGATCTGCTGGATTCGTTGACCGGGCGCGAATTGCCGGAACGTCCGCTGCTGATCACTTTCGATGACGGCTGGGCGGACATCGAAGAATATGCCGCCCCATTGCTGCGCCAAATGAATCTGCCGTCCGTAGTATTCGTGATCGCGGAAGCGGTAGGGGGCCGCGAGCCCTGGTCGGAGACCGTCCGGCGCTTGTGGCGCTCGGAAGAAACCAGGCCGCTGGTGGGTCAAGCTGTGGGCGACGCGACTGGGTTAAAAAGCATCGATACCTTCGAGCAACTGCGGAGCGCAATCGACTCGCTAAGCCGTCTGGATCCTGAAATCCGGCGCGCTCTGACCGATAAGTTGCGAGAGCGCTCCACAGTCCGCGATGAAATGTTGTCGCTAGATCAGCTTTCGAGCCTTTCTTCCTCAGGCTGCGCGATCGGCTCGCACGGCCTGACCCACGCGTCCATTCCGCTGGCGCCGGATCCATGGCGGGAACTGCACGAGTCCAGACGGATGCTGAACCGGATGCTGGCCAACGGCGCGCGCTCCCCCGAAGTCTTTTCTTTTCCCAACGGGAGATACAATGCGGACTCGATTCGCCTGGCCGGGGAGGCCGGCTATGCTTGCGTATTCACCAGCGAGAGTTACTTGAACTCGATTCCTGGGCGCCAGCCCGGACCGCTGGTGTTCGGTCGCATCTACATCGGCCCGGGATACGCGGATTCCAACGGAAGGTTGCGAGAGGAAGAGTTAGCCACAGGGCTGTTCTTGCGGCCTGTTGTGAGCGCGGGAGCGGTATGCGAGGACGCGTGATTCCGGCCTCGGAGCTGAGCTTGGAGGAAATCGCGGCTTGGGACGGGTTGTGCCGGAACCACCCCAGTTTGGCGAGCCCCTTCCTCACGCCGCATTATACGCGCGCCCTGGCTTCGGTGGCTCCGCACGTATTTGTCTGCGTGCTGATGCGAGGGGCCGATCGGGTGGGTTTTCTGCCCTTCCAATTCCGAAGCCGGTTTCACCGCCTCCTTCGTACGGCCGGGCCACCAGGTCTGGAGATGACCGATTATTTCGGTCTGGTCGCCGAACCGGGAATCGGCATCGATGAGCCAAAACTGCTGAAGCTTGCGAGTCTCCATGTTCTCACGTTCAGTCATTTGGATGAAACGCAGCTTGAGTATGGCTTGTCCGGAGAAGCGCCGGAAACGGGTTATCTGCTGCATTTGGACCCCGAGGAATCCAATTGGCAAGCGCTGCGGCGGGCGCACAGAAAGTTCGCGCGTCATACCGAACAGGGGGAGCGTCAGGCAACACGCGACTTGGGGCCGCTGCGGTTCACGCCCATGGAGCCGGATTGGAAGGCGGGCCTGGCGAATCTGGTGACATTCAAAGGACGGCAATATCGGGAAACCGGGCAAAGCAATTTGTTCGCGATTCCCTGGAAGCGCCAACTTTTGGAAAAGCTCGCTGCCTGCCGGGAGGCGACTTGTACGGGGATATTATCGACCCTCTACGCGGGAGACACGTGGCTCGCCTCGCATTTCGGAATGCGCGGTGGAGGAATTTTGCATTACTGGTTCCCGGTGTACAATCCCGAGTGGAGCCGGTTCGGGCCAGGGCGGTTGCTGTTCAAAGCCCTGATCGACAATGCGCACGAAATGAAGCTGACGCTGATCGACCATGGCGCCGGAGAGGCGCTTTACAAACGGGAATGTTCCAACGGCAGCCACAAGTATTACAGAGGAGAATGGCGCAGGGCGGGAGTAGGAGCCTGGTTCGGACGCGCCGCTGAATCCGCCCGGTGGAGGATGGAAAGACTCGCAGGGAACGTTGCGGTCAATACTCGCGGCAAAACTAAAACAGTCGCAACCGTCTCGACAGAGGACGGAACATAGGCTATAGAAAACGCGCCCGGGAAGAGCGCACAGGCCGCCTGGCGCGGCTTCAAACGATGGAGTAACTCGGGCGAAGTGGCCGCGCCCGGCGAGTCCCTTGTGCGAGTTTCTCCAAAGAGAGAGGCGGAAATAAACGATGCGACCTGATGACCCGTTCGCGCTGACTCCGGCCGAGTATTACGACGATCGCCACACCCACGGGTGGATGGATTCCTGGCCGGAGGACAAGCGCCTGCGGATGATTGGCCTTTTACGCAATGCTGCCGGCGAGGGCGCGAGAAGAGTTCTCGAGTATGGCTGCGGCGTGGGGGTGTTTGCGAACGCAGTGAAGGCAGCCATGCCGCAATGGGAGGTTCATGGCTGCGATATCTCGCCCGTCGCGATCTCGCGTGCCCGCGGGCGATGTCCGGGAGTCGAGTTTCATTTGCTCACCAAAAGCGGCCCCGCGCCGCCGCTGGGAAGCTTCGATCTGATTTTCACCCATCACGTCCTGGAACACGTCGATGATGTCTCTAAAACCGTGGCACACATGACGCAGGTTCTGAAGCCTGGCGGAAAGATGCTGCACGTGGCGCCGTGCTCGAACCCCGATTCACTCGAATACCGGCTCTCGCAACTCAGCATCGGCCTCGATTCCTCAGGGTGCCTGTTTTGCGACGATTCCTCGCACGCTCGCCGCCTCAATTCCGTGGAGCTTGCGGCGGTCGGCCGGGAGCACGGACTCGTGCCGCAAGAAGCTTTCTTCGCCAATCAATTCTGGGGCGGGATCGATTATCTGACCGGCCAATATCATTCGATTCTGCTGGGGTGGTTGAATCCGATGCGCGGCGTGACGCCGGCCGCGCGGCTGAAACTGCTGGGCGTGGCAGCGGGGTTGGGAGGCTTGTGTCTGCTGCGGCAAGGCCCGCGGCATGTGCTTCAATCGCTTCGCATTCCGTCGGGGGTGCGGAAAAAATGCCTGCTGGCCGCCGCGGCGCCCTTTGCCGTTGTGCTGTATCCCGTTTCCGCGGCGGTCAATAAATCGATTCACCGGCTGAGGGAACGCGAATGGAGACGGAGAAAGCGGCTGCCCAACGGCAGCGAGATGTATTTGGTCTTCGAGAAGCCCTCTGTCTTTCCCCTGGATTGTGCTACCGAGGAGAACCGGAATCTCAACCCGCAACCTGCGGGTGAGGTTAGGACTTGAGCGTCGCGGGCTTACTCGAGGAAATCGTCCTCCGGCTCTCCATGCGCGCCCACAATGGGCATCCCAAGGGAGACCTTTCGCACCGCCCCGCGACGTTTTCAGTGGAAAAATACGACGCCTGGCGCGAGGAAAGTTTAAAGGAGCAATTCGAAGAGTTCTTCGATTGGCGGCAGATCGAAGGCAAAAGCGTGCTGGATTTCGGTTGCGGCAGCGGTGCACTCAGTCTTTTGTGCGCACAAAAGGGAGCGGAAAGCGTCATCGGGATCGATCTGGCCGCCCGTCTGATCGCCCGCGCCAACGAGCTCCCGCGCGACGGCCTCAATCTCGAGTTTGTTTTGGCGGACCGCACCGATCGAATTCCTCTGCCCGATAGCTGGGTGGACGCGATTCTGTGCTTCGACGTGTTGGAGCACATCATGGACTACCGCGCCATCGTCCACGAATGGAGCAGGATTTTGACGCCGCGAGGAAGGGTGCTGGTCTGGTGGAGCGTGTGGTGGCATCCTTATGGTCACCATCAGCACACCATGATTCCCCTGCCGTGGGTGCATGCGCTGCTTTCCGATGAATCGATGCTGCGCGTGTGCGCCAGGATCTACGACACGCCGCGCTTCCAGCCGCGCATCTGGCACCTCGACGAACAAGGCCAACGAAAGCCGAACCCCTATCGCGGAGGAAGTCGCTTCGGCGATCTGAACAAGCTTACCATCCGGGAATTCGATCGGGTGGCCGCGGCGGAGGGTCTTCGCGCCGCCCGCAAACAGATCAATCCGTTCACCGGGCGCTTGACCGGCGTGAAGAAAATATTGGCGCGCTCTCCGTGGCCGGATTTTTTCTGCTCTTCGGTGGTGTATGAGTTGGAGAAGCCGCCCGCGTCGTAACACCCTCTGGACGCTTGTGATAACTGAGGACTGACAACTAACAACTTTTCCTCGGAGGGAAAACCGCAAAATGGGATTCACGGATGCTCGCGACTACATTCTTACGCTATTCTTCTTTGGGTTGATGTTTTACAGCTACCGGCGGCCATGGGCGGCGGTTCTGGTGTGGGCTTGGCTTGGGTTCATGAATCCCCACCGCCTGTGTTGGGGTTTCGCGCGCTACTTGATACCGTTTTCGGCCATTGCGGCCTTGGTGACGTTTTTGGCCATGTTTATTTCCAACCAGAAGAATAAGTTTCCTTGGACTCGCGAGACCATTCTTTTAGCGATCTTTTGCGTATGGATGTGCATCACCACGGTTTTCGCCTTCAATCAGGACGAAGCTGGAAAATACTTGGACCGGTCGCTCAAGATTCAGGCCATGATCTTTTGCATCTTTTGGATCCTGCAGTCCCGCTTCCACCTGGAAGCGCTGGTGTGGGTCATTGTGTTTTCGTTCGGCTTTTACGGAGTGAAAGGCGGATTATTCACGCTCATGACCGGGGGAGGCGGGCAGGTAATGGGTCCCGCAGGTTCGTTCATTACCGGCAATAACGAGATCGCGCTGGCGCTGGTGATGATTCTGCCGCTCATGGGGTACCTGCTCATGCATAGCGAGCGGCGAAGCATTAAGTGGGCGATGATAGTGAGTCAGATTTTGACGGTTGTAGCGGTCATCGGCACGTATTCCCGTGCGGGATTCCTGGCGCTGTGCGTGCTGCTTGCCTTCCAATGGTGGGCTAGCCGGTACAAAGTGGCGCTGACGTTGGCGTTAATGCTGCTCGGGCCGCCGATATTTTTCTTCATGCCCCAGCAATGGCGCGACCGGATGTCCACCATCAGGAACACCAGCGAGGGGACCATGGACGCTTCGGCGAAGGGACGCATAAACGCCTGGCGCATGGGCTTGAATTTGGCCGAGCACCGTCCCATTACTGGCGGCGGTTTCCGTACCTTCACTACGGAAGCCTTCCGGCAGTACGCGCCGGACCCCGCCGATCAGCACGACGCGCACAGCATCTACATCGAGGTGCTGGCTGAGCAGGGGTTTCCCGGACTGGCGATGTTTCTCACCCTGGCTTTATTCACCTGGATGAGCGGGCGGCGGGTGAAGAAAATCGCGCGGGTTCTGCCGGAGATGCAATGGGCTGCCGACATGGTGGTTCAGACGGAGCTGGGGCTCGCCGCATATGCCGTCGCCGGGGCTTTCGCGGGTTTGGCGTATTTCGATTTGCCGTATGCCATGATGGCGATGATTGTCCTTTGTCGATTCTTGGCGGATCGAGCGCTGCGGGAGAGAACATGGGAGCACGCCCACGCTGAGACGGCCATCCATGGTTTGGTGCCGCAGGAGGCTTAGGCGGGGTTCCCCACTGACTAGAGCGCTCCCCACTGGCTGGAGCGCCTAACTGTGTTCCCTGATGTTGTCAGCTTGAATAAGCCGCGGATTCTCAGTCTGAGCTGCGTCTTCCCGAACCCCGCCGATCCCGGTTTTGGCTTATTCGTCAGGGCGCGCCTGAATCGTCTCGGACAAGCTGCCGAAGTCAAGGTAATCGCCCCCATCGCCCGGATCGATTTCGCCACGGCGGCACGCGCGCGCTTCGGCCGCCGCGGAATTCCTTTCCGCAGACGGGACGGCGATCTTGAGATTCTGCATCCCGCCTGGACCTATCCGCCGGGCGGATTCGCCATAAATCCGGTTCTGCTGTTTCAACGTGTGTTGCCGCTGGCGTGGCGACTCCGGCGTCGATTCGATTTTCAGATTATCGATTCGCATTTCGGATTCCCCGACGGCATCGCGGCGGTGCTGCTTTCGAAAGCCCTCGGCGTTCCCTTCACCATCACCCTCCGCGGCAGCGAAGTGGTGCACGCCAAATATCGCTGGCGCCGCAAGCTGATGGCGTGGGCCATGCGGAAAGCCAGCCGCGTCTTCGCGGTGTCGGAACGTCTTCGCCAGTTCGCGCTCGCGCTGGGAGCCGAAAGCGGCCGCGTGAAAACCATTCCGAACGGCGTCGACCCCGCTGTCTTCTACCCGCGCGATCGGGAACGATGCCGGCGTCAGAGTGGGATCGCGACGGATGCGAAAATCGTGCTTTCGGCCGGAACCTTGATCGAGCTGAAAGGACATCATCGCGTCGCGCGAGCGGTCGCCGGGCTTCGAAAGCGGGGGCTCGCGGCCGAACTGTTGATCGCCGGGCGCGGAGGGCGATACGAAAGCGAGCTTCGAAGGCAGATCGCGGAACTCCGGTTGGAGGAGAATGTTCGTCTATTGGGCGAGCTCCCGGCGGAAGAAGTTGCCGGTCTCATGTCGGCTAGCGATGTGGTGTGTCTGGCCAGCTCGCGCGAAGGATGGCCGAATGTTGTGCATGAGGCAATGGCTTGTGGCACGCCCGTGGTGGCTACAAACGTCGGCGCGGTGGAAGAAATGGTAGGAGGTCTGGAGCACGGCTGGGTGGTCCCTCCGGGCGACCCGGCGGCGCTGGAACAAGCCTTGTTCGATGCCTTCCAAAGGCAGTGGGATCGGGAAGGTATTGGCGCCTGGGCCCACTCCCGCACCTGGGATCGCGTAACCGCGGAGCTGCTTTCCGAATTTCGGTCCATAGCCGGCGAATCGGCGGGATCCGAAAGCGCGCCGGCGGCCTTGGCGTCTGAGCCTCGGCGCTGAGACATCCCCGGGGATTCGGCCAGACAACGATACAATATAAGTTGTTCTTATTATAGGAGTAAAGTTAGCGCCATCCTACTCGTCCAGGCCTTTCACCTGCTTCATTCTGGTTCATTCTGCCTCATTCTGACTTCATCTAGTATCAATGGATCCTCAGCACCGCATCCTGATCGTCTCCTACCTCTTCCCTCCCAATGGGGGTATCGCGGTCCAAAGGGCGCTGAGCTTCGCCAAATATCTTCCGCCGCTCGGCTGGGACGTGCATGTCTTGAAGGGCCGGAATGCGTCCGGTCCGGTTCAGGACCCCGGGCTTTGCCGCCACATTCCGCCGCAAGTCCGAGTGCACGGCGCGTTTACGCCGGAAATCCCCTTCGAATTCCGCCACCGCGTCTGGAAGATTCTCTCGCGATCCCGTAACGGACAGCGCACAGCGAATGCGTTGTGCGCGTCAAAAAAAGCAGGGTCCCCTGCTCCGGTTTCCACGTCCGCTGGAGGGCCTTCGCTCGCCGCTCGCTTCGCTCGCCGCATCCTCTGCCCCGAGCCGGAGATTCTGTGGACGCCCTTCGCCTTCCGGAAAGCTTGCGGGATCGTCCAGCGGGAAAAGATTGGCACGGTCCTCGTTACCGTCCCGCCTTTTTCGATTCTCACGGTGGGAGCGACCATCAAAAGACGCTTCCCGAATATCCGTTTAATCAGCGATTTTCGCGATGAATGGCTGGGATTTTATTTGAAGGATTTCGAATATCAGAACGGCGATTATACGCGCCGGCGCGCCGAGGCGATCGAACGGGAAAGCGTGGAGGCTTCCGATCTGGTGCTCTCGATGACGGAGACGTCGCGCGAAACGATTCGCGCGCGCTATCCCGAGCAGCCGGAGCGGAAATTCGCGTGTCTCCCCAACGGCTACGACCCGGAGGTATTCGAGGGATTCCAGCCTCGCCCGCACGAGGGATCGGAGATCGTGGTGACGCACGTGGGGACGGTCTATAAGACCGCTTCGCCGAAATATTATTTGGACGCGCTCGACGCTTTGCCCGAAGCCATCCGTGGGCGATTCGAAACGCGGTTCGTGGGACGGATCGTGGAGGATCAACGCGCCGTGCTCGAAGACCGAAAATCGCGCATTAAGGTCATGGGTTTCATGACGCAGGAGCAAGCGCTGCGCCAGATCGAAGAGACCGATTTCCTGCTGCTGACCATGACCAACGAGATCAGCCTGCCCGGCAAGCTATTCGAATATTTGGCGACCGGAAAGCGCATTCTGGCTTTGGCCGCACCCGATAGCGAGGTAGCTCGCATTGTCGCGGAAACGCGCGCGGGATGGTGCGCCGACCCGTTCGATCCGGAAGCCGTCCAGGCAATGCTACTGCGGGCCGCCGAAGAGCGGGACACCTTTGTGCGAAGTTCCTGGCCCCCGAGCGGGCCTGATTGGGACAAGATTCGCCGCTACGAGCGCCCGCGGCTCGCGGCGGAATTAGGCGAGCTTATCATTGCGCGAGCTTAGCGGGCGGCTCATCGGGGAGCGGCTTCCTCTCGCACGGTCACCTGTCTCATGAAATCGCGATCGATCTCGTAGCCGATACCCACTCCTTCCGGCACGCGGATCGTTCCTCGCTCCGACACCTCGACTTCGGGCACAATGACGTCGCGGGCCCAATAGCGCTTGCTGGCGGAAACGTCTCCCGGCAAAACGAAATTCGGGAGTGTCGAAAGAGCGATATTGTGGGCCCGGCCGATGCCCGATTCCAGCATCCCTCCGCACCATACCGGAATGCTGTTCGCTTGCGCGACATCGTGCACGCGCTTGGCTTCGCGGAATCCCCCCACGCGCCCCAGCTTGATATTGATGACGCGGCAAGCTCCCAGGCTGATCGCCTGCTCGGCGTGATGCGCCGTGCGGATGCATTCATCCAGGCAAATGGATGTAGAAAGCCGCGCCTGAAGCTCGGCGTGATCGATGATATCGTCGTGGGCCAGCGGTTGCTCGATCATCGTGAGATGGAATTCATCCAGCCGCTCGAGACGATCGGCATCGGCGAGCGTGTAAGCGGAATTGGCGTCGGCCATGAGAGGGACGTGCGGAAATTCCCGCCTCACTTCCCGAACCACCTCGAAATCCCATCCCGGCTTGATCTTGATCTTGATGCGCTGATACCCGGCTGCGAGTTCCGTCTCGATCTTCTGGAGCAGATCGCGAATCGAATCCTGAATTCCAATTGAGACCCCGCAGGGAATCTCGGCGAACGCTCCGCCGCCCCCCGTGGGCCGCGGGCCAGCAATGTGGTGCGCCAAGGAGAGCCCCTTGAGCCGCGCTTCCAGGTCCCAGATCGCCGCCTCCACGCCTCCGCGCGCCATTCGATGGCCGCGAATGTGTGAGAAACGGTCGCCCACGGCGGCCGCCAGCGGCCCGCTTGTAGCGGTGCTGTAGGGAGTGTAAAACGTTCCGGCGCTCTCCGCCCGTTCTTCGAAACTGTGGCCCACGACGAGCGGCGCAAGGTAATCGCGCGCGATCAGCCACGCCGATTCTGTCCACTCCTCGTTGTACGTCGGATGCTCGCCGCAGGTGATCTCGCCCCAACCCGAAACGCCGTCCGCGATCGCCTCCACGATCACGATACGCCGCGCGGTCGTGCGTCCGAAACTGGTCTCGAAAAAATGCACTAGCGGCATGCGGATTTCCCGCAGCACGATGCGGTCTATTCGGATTCCCATGGCTCCAGGAGATGCCCCAGGAGATACACTCCGCAATCGGGCTGTCGCTCGAATCCTACCGCCGCCAGCCGGTTCGTCAGATGCCGTTGAAATTCCTCGCGAACGCGACTCTGAATTTCGCGCGCTCGCCGCGGATCGTCGCGTTTAACTGAGTCGATCGCCGCCGGCACCTCGATCTGAGCCGAAATGCGGTCGCGGCCCGCCGATCCGCCCGCCAAAATACGATCGACGCGCGAACTGCTCAACCACCATTCGGCCACGCAGCGATCCGTCGGCAGCCCGGCGTGCAGTGGGCTGGTGGTCGATCCGTATTGGTTGGGCACGAAACGCCGGACGATGGCTCCCAGCCCCTCCAGATTGAACCAGGCGTTCTTCAGTTCCAGCGGATCGAAGGTCCATTCGACCAGATCGATGCCGCGGGCAAGTGCGTCTTCGCGCTGCGCGAGCTTCAGCTTCCGCCCCACGCCGGTGTTGCGGTATTCGGCCAGCACGCCGAGCATGTGGCTGTGGAGATAAGGCTTTCCTCTCCCATGGATCCCCGGAATGGCGAGGCAAAAGCCGATCATGCGACGGCCGTCGAAAGCGCCCAGCGCCTGGCCGCCCACCTTCAGTGCTGTGACGAACAGGCGCACCGGCAATAGCTCGATTTCGTCGAAGCCCCAAATCTGCCGCTGCAAATCCACAGCGGCGGCGAATTCCGCATGCGCCGTGAGTGGCCGCACGAGAATCACTTCAGCGCACAGCGCCCGGCGCGGGACCGTCCGCTCATCCACCCTTTGACTCCCCGTCGCGCCGGGCTGCGTTGTTCGCTGAGTCAGTGGAAACGCTGCGTTTCGCTTCCCGCCACAGGGATTCCATCTCTTCCATTGTCGCCTCGCGCGGCGTCTTGCCGGCTGCGGCCAAGCCTTTCTCAATAAAGGCGAAGCGGTGGCGGAACTTGAGATTCGTTTTCCGCAGCGCTTGCTCGGGATCCACTTTGAGAAATCGCGCAATATTGACGATGACGAACAGCAGATCGCCGATTTCGTCTTCGACATCCGCGTGAGCGGCTGATTCCCGCGCGTTCTCCAGTTCCGCCAATTCCTCGCGCAGTTTCTCGATAACCTGCGCAAGGTTTTCCCAATCGAATCCGGCCGCCGCCGCGCGCGAGGCGATCTGCTGAGCCTCCACCAGCGCGGGCAGCGAGCGCGGCACTCCGCTCAGCAATCCGTCGCGCCGGGGTTTCTCCCCTGCCTTGATTTCGTCCCATCGCCGCTTGACGTCGTCCGCGGTCTTCGCATCCCCGCTGCCGAACACGTGCGGGTGCCGGCGGATCAACTTACTGTTGATCGCTTCCAGAGAATCGGCGATATCGAACCGGCCCTCTTCGCTCGCCATCTGCGCGAAAAAGACGGACTGAAGCAGCAGATCGCCCAGTTCCTCGGCCAGCCCCTCGAAATCCCGCGCGTCGATCGCGTCCAGCACCTCATACGTCTCTTCCAGCAGGTAGGGCTTGATGGTGTCGAAATTCTGCTCGCGATCCCAGGGACAACCTTGCGGAGAACGCAGCCGCGCCATGATCTCCACCAGGCGCGCAAAGCCTTGTCCGGCGCGCGAGGAGAGCTCGAAATCGGAAGAGGCTCCCAAGAGAATCTCAGAGTAGCATCACGGGATACAATGAACGGGATGATTACCGAGGCCAAAACACGAAAATTGGACGGCGGCGTCACCGTGGTGGAGATCTCAGGCCGGCTGAATCTCGGCAATTCGCTGATCTCCATCGAGACCGCTATCAAAGGGCTGATCGAAAAGGGCGCGCGCAAATTGGTTGTGGATTTATCGGGCGTGAATTATATCGACAGCTCGGGCATCGGAATGCTGGTGGCGTGCGCGGGACAAATGGAGCAATCGAGCGGGAGAATGCGCATCGCCGGCGCCGCGGGCGCGGTCGCCAAGGTTTTCGGGGTCGTTCATATGGAGCGCATCACACCGCTGGATGAAAACGTGGAAGCAGCCGCCGGAGCGTTCGAATAACTCCTCATGGCGGCAGGGCGGGCTTGAGGGCTACTGTTTTGCCTTCGCCTTCAGTTGTTCGTTGATGGTATCCAAGTGGCGCGAGTCCCGCTCGTTTTCGGTGCAGATGTATTCCATGAGCTCGCCGTCTAACTGCGGCGTGATCTCGACCACTTTCCAGGGCCGGGTGTAGTAAACCGGGTCTTCAATGGTGATCTCGTTCCGCAGGTGGCCTATGTCGGGACGGGAGTAACGCTCGATCACGTGAAGCTGGTCGGAGCTGCCGTGCCCCGCCAGATCGAGCCACGTCTTTCCGTTGAACCCGATAGTATCGACCACCAATGCATCGCCTTCCCAATGACCGATGGAATGGCCCCACCACGTGGGTTCCAGATCCTTCGGATGACCACGGCCGTCAGTAAAAATCTGCCGGTAACTGTGCAGATTTCCTTCGAAAAGAATCACTACCAGATCGGGCGATTGGATGATCTTCATGGGATAGGGGTCGCGTCGCGGCACGCCGGTGGGCAGGCAACGGGCTTCCGGGTCCTCCACACCTTGATTCGCTTGCCGCTCTTTGAAGAGCTTGTCGCCGAAAGGCGTCATGGGAAGCTCACCGACGTCGTAATCTTTGGCGATATCGGACGTGTAACCGGCGTAGCCCCAGTTGCTCGATAGATCGATCTTGCCGTCCTTGGTGTGCGGCGCGGGCGCAGTGGACGCTTTGGCAATGGGCCGGGGTCGGCGCTGGGATTTGGGAATGGTGCTTTCGGCGGGGAATTGACCCCAGGAGAGCGTCGCCAGAAACACACCGGCGAACGCCGCAAAGGCGAATTTGTTTCGCATGCTCAACACAGTTTATCGCAGCACGCGGAGCAAGCCTGAAATGCCGATTGACGCCCCTATAGATATAAGCTTCGAGCGCGCGGAAAAGTCCCAAAGATTTTTTCGGATTTTTGTGCCGTGTGATTTCCTAATCAACCCCGTCTCAGAGAGCCTGGGCAACCTCAAGAGCCATCTGATAATGCCCGAAAGGCGAGCTCAATTGAACCCCCGCCACCATGGTGCGGACGCGCTGGATCAATTCCCGGGCGATGGAAATCCCTTCGGCCCGCCCCGCTTCGCCGTTTCGGGCTACGCTCATCCGCGCCATGAAGCTGGGCGGCACGGGAACCCGTAGCTCGTGGATCATGAATTCGGCGTTGCGGAAGCTGGTCAGCGGCCAGATTCCCGCGATCACGGGAATGCGGTACTGTTCGACGCGCTTCAGGAAGAGCTCCAGCAAGTCCAGGTCGAAGATCGGCTGGGTGACGACGAATTCCGCTCCCGCGCCGATCTTGGCTTCCAGGCGGCGGTGCTCCCTGTCCAGGTCGATGGCGCCGGGATTGGCGCCGGCGCCAATGGCGAAAGCCGTTTGCGATCCCATGGGATTGCCGCCCAAGTCCAGCCCCTGGTTCAGATTGCGAACCATGGCGGTTAAACCGATCGAATCCACATCGAAAACCCCCGTCGCATCGGGATACGCTCCGCGGCGGATGGGGTCTCCGGTGATGCACAAGAGGTTACGGATTCCCAAGGCGTTCGCGCCCAGCAGGTCACTTTGCAGGCTCAAGACATTGCGATCCCGGCAGCAGAAGTGAAGAAGGGTTTCAAGCCCGGCCTCCCGCTGGATTAATTGGCAGAGAACCGCCGCGCTCAGCCGCGCGGTGCCGAGGGGCGAGTCCGGGACGCTCGCGCAATCGATGCCCGCCCGCTGGGCGAGCCTTGCGCCTTCGATCTCGCGGGAGAAATCCGCGCCTCGAGGGGGAAGAATTTCGACTGTCGCCACAAAACGGCCTGAGGCAAGCTTGGAAGCGAATTGACTCTTCTCAGCGAAAGGAACAGCCTCCAGCGAGGGCGGGGAAGCGTTCTCCTCAACCTCCACGGTCCGATGGATTTCTCCGGGCTGAAAAACCAGCGCCTGACCTCTAATTTCACGGATGTGTTCGGGAGTGGTCCCGCAGCAGCCTCCCACAATCCTTACGCCGACGCGGAAGAAGCGCCGCGCATAATTCGCCATATATGCCGGAGAGCAGAGGTAAACATTGCGGGAGTCCACCGCGACGGGAAGGCCGGCGCTTGGCAGAACACTCAGAGGCTTGCCGGTCCACGCGGCCATCTTTTCCACCGTTTCGAGAATGGCGCGCGGACCGGAGGAGCAATTCAGGCCTACTATATCCACAGGCCAGGAGTCCAGGCGGCGGGTGAACTCCTGGGGCGGAGAGCCGTCGGCCAGCGAGCCGTCGTCTTCGATGCTGAGGTGAGCGGCGATGGCCAGATCGGGACCGGCCGCCTCGCGCGCGGCCAGGATCGCCTCGCCTAGCTCAGTCAGATCGCGGAAGGTTTCCAGCATCAGCAGATCCACGCCTGCCGCGACTAGCGCTTCTATCTGTTCGCGAAAAATGGCGCGAGCTTCCTCCGCGCCGGTAGAGCCGAGGGGCGCCAGACGCACTCCCAGCGGACCCACCACGCCGGCCACGAAGGGCTCATAGGCCGAATCCCCGCGCGCTGCGCGGGCGGCCTCGCGGGCGATGCGCACGCCGGCCCGATTGATCTGTCTCACTTTCGCCTCTATCCCCGAGCCAATGCCGCCCAGTCCGAACACCGCCAGCCGTTTGCGATTGGCCCCGAAGGTGTTGGTCTCCAGGATGTCAGCCCCGGCGCGGGCATACTCGCGGTGAACGTCGCGCACCAGGGCCGCGAGCGATAGGTTCAGCTCTTCCAGGCAGCGGGCGCTGGAGACTCCTTTGGCCAGCAGCATAGTCCCCATGGCGCCATCGGCAACCAGAATGCGCTGGGCGAGAGACTCCCGGAATTCGGCCGTCCGGGTCTGCGGCGTGGGTAGCCCCATTTAGTCTTTTAAAAACGACTGCTATGTAACGGACAAGCTGAAGCTTGTACTACTTACCTCCGCCAGGTTGGGAACGGGTCGGTGCGAGCTTGGCGGCAGTTTTCAATCAGCTCCGGCACTCGTTTGCGCCGCGCCAGAAGCCGCTCGAGTAACCGCGTTAATTCCTCGCGCTCGTCCCCCAACCACGCAGCCGGGATCTCCTTCCAAACCTGGTCCACCACTTCCTCGGGAAAATGCCGGATCCGCTCCAGCCACGGCTCGAAATCCGCGAAGCCGCGCACCGAGCGGTACACCAGCGGTCTGAAATATAGCCCCTGAATCGGCGAATCCGTCAGCCGCCAGTGGGGACCTTCGAATACATAACCATTGTCCATCATCCGAGCGATAAATCCCAAGCGTGCCGGGCTGCCACGCTCCTCTCCGGGTCCCCGCACGTTAGCCCGGAAGAAGATCGCTTGCCGCGCATCGGCGTTGCCGATCCATTTGTCAAACGCCAGAACGCCAGGGAACTCGGACAGATTCTCGATTTTGGCCAATAGCGCGTCCGGCAGGAAGTCATAGACCGCCGTTCGGGCCGGATCGCCAGGGAACTGCGAGCCAAAGTGCCAGCCTGTACTGGGGGCGATGCGCGTGCTTCCTAGCCTGACTTTCGCACTTCGCGCCGATTTAAAAAAATTCCGAAGAGAATTCGCTTTCCTGTCAACGCGGGTAGTTCGAAAACCCCTTGGGTGAAGACTTCGACCTCTTTTCAAAACGCGGGAATTCTGGCATTCTGCT
>DATDGT010000409.1:0-8741 GCA_036521975.1 Bryobacteraceae bacterium | reverse complement strand
CACTCTCGTGTAACGCTCTCCCCGCAACGCATGTTGAGGGGCTGTCCCCGACACTATTTAAATAACCTCGGCGAACGCTTGGCCCGAAGATACGGTTCTGTCCCAAAGTTACAGTATTGGGGCTTACCCTTCTCACGGGCGAAGCTGGACGCGTTCTTCACACTCCAGCTTGCCGCGGCACGGCTTCCAGGCGCCTGCCAATGCCCGCGCTCGATCGATCTGCTCCGAAGTCATCTTCCCGGCGATGCTTTCTTGCGCCTTTCGAGCGTCGGGTTCTCCGGCGCGAGCGGCAAGTTCGAGCCACTGGTAGGAAGCGACGTAATCCTGAGCGACTCCCTTGCCGCCGGCATACAAAGCAGCAAGATTCAGTTGCGCGTCAAGCTCTCCCTGTTCGGCGGCCAGCCTGTACCATCGGGCGGCGAGGCTGTAGTTCCGCACAACGCCCTGTCCTTCGGCGTACAGAAGCGCCAGGTTGTACTGGGCTTCGGGCTGCCCTTGCCCGGCCGCGGACTGATACCAGCGAGCAGCCTCCGCATGGTCCTGAGGTACACCCTGTCCGGCGGCATACATCAGGGCAAGATTGAAGGCCGCCTCGGCGTGGCCCTGCTCCGCGGCGCGGCGGTACCACCTGGCCGCCTCCTGAAGATCCGCGGCGAAGCCCTGGCCCCGGTCATACAGAACTCCGAGATTGTATTCGGCTTGCGGCAAATCTCGATGTTCGGCCGCGCGCCGATACCAGCGGGCGGCTTCCTGGTAGTCCTGATTCACGCCCTTGCCCAAGGCGTACATCAGGCCCAGGTTATACTCGGCGTCAGCCATTCCTTTTTCGGCAGTGATTCGATACCAGCGCACGGCCTCCGAATAGTCTTGCGCGACACCTTGGCCGTTGTCGTACATCACACCCAGGTTGAATTGCGCCTCCGGCAGACCCTTTTCGGCCGCGCGGCGATACCAGCGCACCGCCTCCTGGTAATCGGGGGGCGAGGCTTCTCCGAGGCGGTACATCTCAGCCAGCGCGAACTGCGCTTCGGCGATGTCTTGCTCCGCCGCCAGCTTATAGAACCGCATGGCCTCGGCCGGATCCGCGGTAAGTCCCAACCCCACCCGGTATTTCTCTCCCAAAGAAAGCTGCGCCGAAGCATCGCCGGCCAGAGCTTTATTACGCAACTCCGTGGATTCATCCGCGGCGGCTTGGCAACAAAGCTCGAAAACAACGAGAGCAACGCCGAACGCGCGCTTCATGCAGACTCACTTGTTTGCGGCGCCAGCCGCCGTCAGCGCTTTCAGCTTATCTTGATATTCCGGATACATTGTTTCGGCACCGCCGCGGGCGGCCTCCTGAGGCAAGTGGTACTTAGTGGCGAACTCCGTGAGGAAGGGATTCTTGCCGGGCAAATAGTGGGGGACCACTCCCTGGGGCCTTACGATCTCTTCGACGCTTTCACACGGATAGGCGTCCATCTTCCCATAAGGGTTCAGAGTAAAATCCCGGCTTCGAACCATCGGCTCCGTCAAGTACTCCGGATCGTATATTATCGTGACCCATGTGAGAACATCTCCATTCCGGATAAAGTGTTCCGTTATGGTGGCGCGATCCCCTCTGGGAATTCCGTTGCGCCGGATCCACCCCGTTTTTAGATGTGTGGTCGTCACGGTAAGGGTGTTCTTCTCCCACTTACCGGTCGAGAAGCCTTGCCAGGTATGGGGCGCATAGTCGGGGGGATGGGGCCGTCCATCCATCCAGATGGTCCGCTCAACAGCCATCCACGACATATGAGTGTGCCACGCAATTTCATCTCTCGTGACTGGATCCATGTCCTTCCACATCTGGAGATTCGAGAAACTCGGTCCGTAATCTGCCGGGTGCGGAATACACTGCCGTTCCGGAACTGTCAGAAGAGACGAGCTCCAACTGTCGGCGCGCATGCGGGCCGCGTCATTGAGCGGGATGCCCTGGTATTCACCGCTCATCGGGCCTCCTCCACGTTCCAGCGCGTCCTCTTGCATCGGACTGTTCCAGTATCCCGAGAGGTCGATCTGAGCAATCATGGAAACAGCCCCCCCCGGCGGCCATTAACAGGATCAAGAAGCTTCGTTTCATAGACTCTACCTATTTTTTGCTCAGGCTTTTGTAGACCGCCTCGATGAACATTTCCGGCGTCCACGATCCGCCCGCTTGGCCATAATGAACGTCATAATCGAACGTCGGCCTTGCCTGTTTGACCTGATCGAGCGTCATGCCCCTGGTGATCATGTCCTGAATCCGGTCGCGAACAATCGTCAACATTGTCTGGTACTCGACGATATCCGCTTGATCGCAGAGCCTGCCATGGCCCGGAACGATGTATGTTCCACCCTCTTCTTATCCGCCGGCACCGTCAGTTCGATGATATGATTCAGAGCCGCAATAATGCCTTGAACGCTGCCGCCTCTCTGTAGATCGACGACAGGATACCTGTCGACATCGAATAGATCGCCCGTACTGATCACGTCGGACCGTCGAAAAAATACGATGGTATCTCCATCTGTGTGTGCAGAGGGCTCGCGATAAAGGACCACGGCTTCGCCATTCACAAAAAGCTTTTTCTCGGGCGTAGTATAGGTGTCCGTCGGCCAAGCGTCGCTGGGCGCCGCGGGGCCGCCTCCGCTAGCTCTGCTCAGCCGGTCAAGTACGTTCAGATGAGCTATGATCTTGGCGCCCGGCATTATGCTCGATCCCGGAAGGTCGGACAAGAAATTGTTATCGGCGATGGTATTCCCGGTCTTCGCTATGGCCGCGTTTCCGCCCGTGTGATCGCTGTCAGCACCGGTATTCACGATAAATCGGATAGGCTCCTTGGATACGGTTCGCACGGCCGCAAGCGTCCGATCGGCCATGCCGGCGAGTCCTGTGTCCACAAGTAGCAAGCCGTCTTTGCCCGTCTGGAGCGTGATGTTGCCACCGGCGCCGGCCAACATGTAAACGTTGCCTTGAACCGGTAGTACGTGGACCTCGGTAGCCTGACCGAATACTCTCGTAAGGAAAAGCACCCCGACAGTGATGATCCCAAGTACGGTGTTACTTCGGCGGACCATTAACGCAACTCCACCATCATGCCTGGAATCAGGCCCGCCGCCGGCCCCGTGCCCCAGTGAAACTCCTTCACGATGGTTTCCGTAATCTCTTGCTGGTTTTTTCCTTCGTGTACGAGGGCCCGAAAACGCTCCAGGACTTGCACCATTCTGTTATGCAGGTCCACAAGCTGCTGCTTGTTGATAACCGGGCCATGTCCTGGAATCAAGACGTCCCAATCGATCTTGAGCAACTCTTCAATGGAATGATTCCAATCCGTCCAGTTGCCGCCGTCGGCATAGTTGATGATCAGAGGAATATCCTCCCAGGGCAGCGTGACCAGGTCGCCGGCGCACACGACCCGCTCCCCCGGGAAATAGACTACCGTATCTCCGGCGGTATGGCCGCGCATTTCATGCAGGTCGATCTCTTTTCCACCTACAAAGAGTGTGGCGCGGCCGGAATAAGTGAGCGACGGCATCCAGCTTTGGTTTGGCGCTCGCGCCATGTTCTCGCGATCTCTCGTGGAAATGATGACCTGCGCTCCTTCGGCTTCGAACTTGGCGGCGCCGCCGGAGTGATCGGCGTGATTGTGCGTCAGGATCAGATACTTCACGGGCTGATTCGTGAAGGACTTAATTTTATTCGCGACATCGTCGTGGTTCTGTTCGAACTTGCTGTCGACGAGGACGACGGCTTTATCCGTCAAGTAAATTGTGAGATTGCCGCCGTAGGCCACCAGGTCCGACATTTTCGCGGCCTGGTTTTCGACCAGGTAGATGTTCTCTTTAATCTTGGTCAGTTTGGGCGGAGGACCTGGCGGGCCGAAACCGGGACCCCCACCACGCCCAGCTTGTTGCGCCCATCCGCTGGTAGGGAGGCAGGCGGCGCTGAGCCAGAGAGCGGCCAGCAGAGGATACCAGGCAGGCGGCGAGGGCGGAAATTTCAGAGGTGATTGTTTTGTATTCATATTCCTAGTCTCGTGATTTCTCTCATCGAGAGCTGCAGGGCGTGGGGCGCCACTTCGAACCATCCTGTTCCTTTTTGAAATGGCTGCTCGTGATGAAGCGCTGGTTGAGATACTTCGGATCGTCGACAATCGTCGTGACAATCAACCATTGATCTCCGTTCGGTTCCTTCGTCGCGTTGTAGTATTCCGTAAGAACCGTATTTTCGCTGTAGGGGACGCCGTTCTTGCGGAGATAACCCGGCCGCAAGTGCGTAGTGACAACCTTCAGAGCGCCCGAGGGCACTGCTGTATCCGGCGCACCCAAGATACCCCGGCCCGCGGGCTGCGTCTCCCAATTGGCAATGGAAATCCCTTGCCATGATGGGTTGGCCGCTGGTTCATTGGGAGCGCCGAAACGGTAGGTTCGGGTTTGCGTGCCGGCGTCTGTATCCACCCGCAAAGTGGTTTCATTTTCCCACTGAATATGCACTCGGCCGGGAAGCCGCATCAGGCCGGCGGCGCCGTAGGCCTTGCATTGTTCGCCCGCTGCTTCGTCCTTGGCGGCATCCCACGCGTCGGCGACTTTACGGCCGTCCGGATTCAGGGGAACACTGGCGTAATCTCCTTTCGGCGGGGTAACCATGCGCCAGCGCCAATCCTCGGTAACAATCGATACCCAATATCCGGTCAGGTCCACCGGGGCCGCCGCCTTGGGCGTAGGCGGGGGTCCGGCGGGCCCACGCCCTCGTCCCTGCGCGTTCGCCAAAACGGGGGAAGCCAACAGAACAAGCGTCAACGCCGGTACGCGATGTCCCCAGATACGCGAGATGCCCATCGAAGATCCTGAATCCCTTAACATAAGCGTAAGAGAGCTATGAGGCAAGGGTGCGATTCAATATATTGCACTAACCCGGGACGACTCCGGCGCGCCCCAATAGCGGGGCAAATCTGATTTTGTGTCGCGAAGGATTTCGATGACCGCCTGGCGATCCGCGAGCGGCATTCGCGCATACATCGCTTCCCCGGATCGGCCAGCGAGAATGTTCCACATTCGGGCGTACACGGATTGCCTTGCGCTGGACGGCAACGCATCAAAAGCTTTGGAGTAGATCATGTAACTGCACGGGTAGCGCATCATGCGCCTGGATAAATCGAATTGGCGGAGCGACCGTCCTCGCCGGTCATAGGGGCCAGCGACCTCGAACTTCTCGCGAAATCCCGATGTGGGAATGATCCGGCTGGGCAGCGCCGCCTCATCGATGAAGAGCAGGTAGTCGACCAGGCTATTCACGGCATCCCGGAATCGCGGGCCGGATTCTCCCGTTCTCGCAACGCCAGAAAGTCGCGTTAGCAAATTGATGGCCTGCGTCTGGTGTTCGAAGGTCATAAGCGCGACGATGTCGCTCGATTCGGTCAAGTACCCGGACGTGTCGAATTGGTCGTACAAGGATTGGAGCCATCCTTGCCCCGTGCGATTGCCCAAATGCCGGAACCTGCGGGAGAGGCCGGTAACATACCATCCGCCCCAGCGTTCGGTAAACGGAGTGCGGTGATCGGAAACGAATCCGCCACGATCGCTATCGGGAGGGGTACTGAGTACAAACAGACCGGGAACGCCGACCGTCCGGTGAGACTGGTGACAGGACAGGCAAGAATCATCCCGCCGGAACAGGGGCTTTTCGGACCCATTTTCGAGCCTATAGAACGCGGTTCCCGTGGCGGGATCCACCGCGGCCGCTTCGATAGAGGAGGCGCCGCGCACCCATGCCAGGGCGACGTCGTCGTTAAAGTAGATCGCCCGCGGGTTTTCCTGGTTGATCAATTTGGCCTGAAAGCTCGATTGCGAAAACACCAGCATTTGAGATTCAATCGGGATCCCGAGGTACTCCAGGACGGAGCGCAGATAGCCGGAGGTTGGTTCGGAAGAAGGGGTGAAGGCCCCTCTTTCCACCGCTTGGTTGAACGTGGAAATGGCATTGCGACCGGGAGCGGGGTTGGGGCGGCCGGACTCGTCCGCGGCGGCTAGGACCGGCAGAGCCGCCAAAAGGCCGGCGGCCAGGAAGCCGATGGCGACCGCCAGTCTCAACGGATGCTCTATGCGCACCGAGCCAGAGTTTAGCATGCGCGCCGGGGAGGGCGGGCTGAAATGCAGGCGCGACGATTCAACATATTGAACCCAGGATTGCCCCGGCAGTCCCTTTCGAATATCATAATGGAGCAAAGGAGAAATGGGGACATGTGGAATGGCATGAGATGGAGCCCCGCTCTGTTAGCGGCGGCGATCGGGAGCGTTGCTTTCGTTACGCCAGTTTCCGCCCATCATGGAAGCGGCATCTCGTACGATATGGAGCATCTCTGGAACACGAAGGCGACCGTGGTGGAGTTCAAGTATGCCAATCCCCATCCTTGGCTGGTGTTTGATCGAACGAACGACAAAGGCGAGGTCGAGCATTGGACCGCGGAACTGGTTACAAATCCGACCTTCCTCCTGCGCGCAGGCTGGACCAAAACGCGCTCCGAGCAAGCCTTGAAGCCGGGTACCGTGATTGAGTTAACCCTTGGCACGTCCAAGGCCGGTGGCTTTAATGGGTGCATTCGGGATATCAAAAGTGATAAGGGCGAACCGCTTCTCGATACCGGCCGATTCGGAACCGGCGACCCAACCGTCGGCGGTGCACCGGGTCGTTAGCCCGCAACGAGAGCTCCTGGAGAGTGATATATGCAGCATCTCTCAGCATGGTTAGGCACTTCTGCCGTCGCCTTGCTTTCGTCTCTCGCCATCGCGCAGCAACCCGGTAACAGCAACCCAGGCAAAGGTAATAATAATCCCGCCCCGAGGAATGCACTCGGGAGGGGCGCAGCTCCGCTTGTACCGGACAATTTGCCGTATGACAAGCACGATCTTTCGGGAGTGTGGCTGGGCAATAAGTATGGTTTCAACGCCACCTACGAACCGCCTATGACGCCCGAGGGCAAAAAGAAGTTTGACGCGCAGAAGCCGTCGTACGGCGCGACAGTGGGAACGCCCGCGGCCAATGACACCAGGGTGCCGCCGGGACACCGCCGAGCCATACCGCCGGCGCAAGGCAACGATTACGTCGGGGCTTGCAATCCGCTGGGTCTGATTCGCATGCTCTTGTACGATCCCGCGCCCATGGAGATGATCGTTACGCCGAACCGGATCCTCCAGAATTTCGAGTGGACGTGGGATCACCGTGAAATATGGTTGGACGGACGGGCGCTCCCTAAAGTCGAGGAATATCTGCCTAGATGGAATGGGTATTCGGCCGGAAAGTGGGAGGGGGATACGCTGGTGGTGACGACAGTAGGTTTGGACGATCGTCAATGGATAGACCACTTCGGATATCCCATTAGCGACAGGGCGCGGTTCGAAGAGCGCTGGCGCCGGACCGCTCACAACGTTCTCCAACTCGACATGACACTAACCGATCCCGGGATTTATACGCAGCCTTGGAAGAGCGATACCGACACGTTCCGCCTTGCCTCCACCGCGGATCTCGCCGCAGGCACCGGTTGGGCCGCGATCGTGGAAGACAAGTGCGTGCCGATGGACGAAGTCGAGCAGTACAACCGCAACGTGCGGAATCCTGCCGGCGGCGTGCCTGGGGTTGAACATAAGTGAGTCGAGCACCCGCGGCATTGGCTGCCGCAATAGCGCTAGCCGCTCACGCACAAACGGCCGCGCCGAAGCAGCCGCTGGCGGAAGAAGTTTTCAAAAACGTGCAGGTGCTGAAAGGGATCCCGGTCGGCGAGTTCATGGATACGATGGGCTTCTTTTCCGCCTCTCTAGGGTCGAACTGCGTTCATTGCCATGTGGATGAGAGCCTGAGTCATTGGGATAAATTCGCCGAAGATGTGCCTCGCAAACGGGTAGCGCGGAAAATGATCCAGATGGTAAACGCTCTCAACAAAGCCAATTTCGGAGGCGCGCGCGTGGTGACTTGTTATAGCTGTCACCATGGAGATGTGAGGCCGGAAAGCGTGCCGAGCTTACTGGCACAGTATAGCCTTCCGGTGGAGGATCCAAATAAAGTCGAAATTGTGCCGGACGCTGCCGCGGATCCCTCGGCGGATCAGATTCTGGATAAATACATCAAAGCTCTTGGGGACCCGCAGCGCCTCACCAGCTTCATCGCAAAGGGCACATACGAGGGTTACGATACCTACGAACAAAAAGTGCCGCTGGAAATTTTCGCCAACGCGCCCAACCAGCGTACGACCATCGTTCACACCCAGAGCGGAGACACGACCACGACCTTTGATGGACGCTCCGGTTGGGTTGCCGCCGTCGACAAACCCGTGACCCTGCTGCCGCTAAGCCCGGCAGAGGCGGATGGCGCGCGAATGGAAGCCGGTCTCGCTTTTCCGGCAGATATCAGGACAAGCCTAAGCGCCTGGCGAGTGGGATTCCCGCTTACCGCAATAAACGACCGCCCGGTCCAGATCGTGCAAGGCACGGGCGCGGGCGGCACTCGGGTCAAGTTTTACTTCGAAGTCGAGTCGGGGCTGCTGGTGCGTTCTCTTCGCTATACAAACACCGCCGTCGGTCTTGTTCCCACTCAGATTGATTACTCCGATTCACTGCTGTCCAAATTAGCCAGCTAACTTGCTGGCAAACGCGGCTGCCGCGGTCGGCGAGAGGCTGAGTCCCTGATACTTGGATTGGGTTCAAGACAAGAACCAATTCAATCTCAGGAGACTCAGCCTAATGAAAGTATG
>DATDGT010000408.1:0-81991 GCA_036521975.1 Bryobacteraceae bacterium | reverse complement strand
AGAGGGTACGAGCCCCCAGCGGCCGTTTCGGTGCATGGCTGGCGATATCACCACATTGGGATTCCAACCAACGTACCGCGCCCCGGCGAGCTATACCTCGAACAATTCAAAATGTACGTGTCGGCTTTTGAGACCAGTCCTTGCGGCATTGAATGGATGCGCTTCGAGCCCGATAGCCCGGTACATCCCCTGATCAAGTCCGTTCCCCACATAGCATTCGAGGTTGACGATCTTGAAGCCGCAATACAAGGGAAACAGATTCTTACGGAGCCGAACTCGCCTTCAAAAGGTGTTCTGGTAGCGATGATCCTCGACAGCGGTGCTCCCGTCGAGCTGCTTCAGTTCCGGCGCGAAGTGTAGCGCTAGGAAGTGAACTTGCGCGGATTGCGCCGTTCACGAAGGAGAAACTCACCGGACTTGGCCGCGCCCGGCGAGTCCGTTGTGCGCGACTTTCTCCAAAGCTAATCCGGTCCCGGCTCGCCACTGCCGTCAGCGTCGGAATGCCCGAAAGCCACCTGGATGGTCTCGTCCGCTTCGCCGTCGTCGCCGTAGCGGACTTCGGCAAACGGATCAGCGTGCCATCGCGCGTTCGCCTGTAGAACTCCACCTTGAACATTCGGCCGCCCGTTCTCGAGAGGCCCTCGAGACGCTCCAAACGCCGAACGATGCTGCGCCTACTCATCGCCCTTGGCCCCTTGGTGTGCATCCGCGCATTCCCCCCGCTCGCGCGCGACTTCCTCAAAGGTCCGGCCGCCGGCGTCGTGCGTGGCCTGCTGTCCCGTCAGCGTCTGCCAGCGCTGTACCGCGACATCCACATACCTGGGGGACGGGCGCTTCCGGCGCGGGCGGCGCGGCTTCGGCCGTGTCCACAATCGTCCAAGCGCACAGCGAATGCGTCGTGCGCATTAACGAAGAGCGCTCGCTTCGGAGCAACTCGTCCAGCTGCGCTGTGTCAAAGCCCGTGAGGCTCAGATCGTACCGGGCCCGTTCCAGTTTCTGCAATTCCAGGGTGAGCAACTCCGGGTCCCACCCGGCCCAAGCGCACAGCGAATGCGCCTGTGCGCGTTCAAGAAAAGTCGCCGAACGGTTCACCAACAGACGAAGAGCTTTCACCTGCGCCGCGGTCCATTCGTTGCACAGGATCACTGGAATTTTCGCCAGCCTGAGTTTGCGCGCGGCTTTCAGCCGCAAGTGGCCATCGACGAGTTCACCGTTGCCACGCACCACACAGTCGTATAGCGGAATGAGTTTGGATGTCATTTAAAATGCGTACGTTACAGGTTTGGCGGTGATGTCGCTGTGGGCGGGGAGCGACGGAGATGGAACCCGTAGAACCTTGACACCGGGCCTTGAGCCTCTTGCGAGAACTGGCGGGTGCCGTGCGACGACAGCTTGTGCCGTCGCATCAAAAAGTGCCCACACGTTCTTCCACGTGCGCGTTCACCGCACGATACGCCGCACTGACGTGGCCGCGGCGAAAATACTGTGCCCAGCCGCGCAACGTCTGATTGAGCTGTTCGAAGATCGGCTCCCGGGCGTCCACGCGCCGAGGATCGAGCAACTCTCCTGCCTTTGCTGTGATCCGGACTGTGATCCGGCCCACGCTCTCCGTCGACGGCCCAAAGCCCAGATACTTCCGCCCCGTGCGCGGCGTGAACGCGTTGTAATTCTAACAGGCCTTGCAGCGACGCCGTTTATTGCGATCTCGTAACTTCCTGTGCATGCATCGAAGTTGACAGGATTTTTTTCTCCACCACCCAGTCAATTTTCATTTGCCTCGGTGAAAGAATTGGCGTAAGATGATCGAGAACCATTTTTTTTCGAGCGCCACGATTGCCGGCTGCTTGGCAATAAATTCAGGAGGGAATTATGCCGCCCGTGCTCAACTATCCCGGCGTTTATATCGAAGAACTTCAGAGCGCCGTTCACACCATTACGGGGGTCGCCACCTCCATCGCGGCCTTTGTGGGCTGGGCTCCGCAAGGCTCCACGACCGCGCCGGTCCTGGTGCAAAGTTTTTCCGATTATCAGCGCGGATTCGGCGGAACCAACGGATTGGATTCGCGCAGCTATTTAGGATACGCCGTTAACCAGTTTTTCGCGAACGGTGGGCAGCAGGCGTATATTGTCCGCCTGGTATGGACCGACGCCGCCACGGCCACGGCGGCTAACGTCGGCGGAACGCTGACGCTTTGGGCTTCGAGCCCAGGCCAATGGGCGAACGGAATTCAAATCGCCATCACCGTGCCGTCGTCGGGCGTCTTCAACATTCAAGTCCTGGACGCCAGCAACAACCAATTGGAGAATTTCCTCAATCTAACCGTCAACTCGGCAGTGCCGGTAATCGATAACGATTCGCAGTACATCACTTTTATCAACCCCGCCACGGGCAATCCGCCCGGCTCGATCTCGATGCCCTCGGCGGCCACGGGCACGCTGGCGGGCGGGGTAGATGGCACGGTGCTGCAACCGAAAGACGGGGTCAACGGAAACGGCAATTTTGAAACCGCGCTGAACGCCAGTGGCTCGGGAACCGGCGTGCATCTACTCGATCAGGTCCCTATTTTCAACCTGCTGTGCGTCCCGGGGGAAGCGGACGAGTCCACTATCTCCAGTCTCGAAAGTTATTGCAACACTAAGCGAGCCTTCTATATTGTCGATGCCCCTCAAACGGCCACAGTGACAAATCTCGGCTCGGGGCCGATCGGCGCGGCCGGCCACGGTCTATCCGGAAACTCTTCCGACCACGCTGCCTATTACTTTCCCTGGATACAAGCGCCCGATCCATTGGCCTCCAATCGTCCGCGGATGTTTCCCCCCTCCGGTTCCATCGCGGGAATTTACGCTTACACAGACGCGAACCGGGGCGTTTGGAAAGCTCCGGCCGGCATTGACGCCGCCCTGAGCGGCGTATCCGGTTTGCAGTACGTCCTCACCGATTTGCAAAACGGCACGCTCAACGTAAACGCCGTGAATTGTCTGCGGCAGTTCCAGGTCTACGGAGACGTGGTCTGGGGAGCGCGCACGCTGCAGGGAAGCGATCAGGTCGGATCGCAGTGGAAGTACGTCCCCATCCGGCGCCTAGCGCTGTACCTGGAATCGAGCCTCTATGACGGCACGCAATGGGTAGTCTTCGAACCCAACGACGAAACCTTGTGGGGCCAAATCCGCCTGAACGTCGGAAGCTTCATGCAAGGGCTTTTTTTACAGGGCGCCTTCCAGGGCACGACGCCCCAGCAAGCCTACTTCGTCAAGTGCGATGCGGAAAACAATCCTCAATCCAGCATCGACCAAGGGGTGGTCAACATCCTCGTTGGCTTCGCGCCCTTGTATCCGGCCGAATTCGTGGTCATCCAGATCCAGCAGATGGCCGGTCAAACCTAAGCCTAAAGGAGCAATCGCATGGCTCAGTTCAGCGTCAATACGCAGCGTCTCGATCCTTACAAAAATTTCAAATTCCGCCTGAAATGGGACGGAAAATATGTAGCCGGCGTCAGCAAAGTCAGCGCGCTGAAGCGCACCACGAAAGTGGTGGAGCATCGCTCCGGTGGGGACCCATCCACCCCGCACAAATCCCCCGGCCCGAACACATTCGAAGCCATTACGCTGGAGCGCGGCCTAACTCAGGATCTCGCGTTCCACGATTGGGCCGGCCTGGTTTGGAATTTCGGAGCTGCACTCGGCTCGGAAGTGTCCCTGGCCAATTTCCGCAAAGACATTTACCTCGAGTTCTATAACGAGGCCGGACAATTGGTGATCGCCTACAAGATCTATCGTTGCTGGGTTTCCGAATATCAGGCCCTCCCCGATTTGGACGCGAACGCCAACGCCATCGCTATCGAACATATCAAGTTGGAGAACGAGGGCTTTGAGCGCGATACCAGCGTCACCGAGCCGCAAGAGCCTACGCTGAGCACGGTCAGCGCGTAAACGTGCAACCGCTCTCCAACTCCGCTGTTCTCCATCTTTGGGAAAGCGGAATCCGTCTGCATACGTTGGACCGGAATTTGCTGGCGCTTAGGGCGGCTTTTCCCGAAACGAGTTACGAAAAGCTGGCGGACTGGCCGCTGGGCCGCCGCAATCGCGCTTTGGCGCAGATACTGGCGTCCTGGTTCGGCAATGAGTCCGGCGCTGATCTTCAAGGTTGGGTCGCTTGTCCGCGTTGCCGCGAAAAGCTGGAATTTCGGATGGACAGCCGGCCGCTAACGGAGGCGCCGGAACCAACCCCGGAGGGTCCAGTTACTGTGAATGGGCGCCTGTTTCGCCTCCCCACCAGCCGGGACTTGGCGCGCGCGGTCCGCGAGCCCGATCCTGGGTTGGCGGCCATTCTGCTTCTGGAAAGTTGCCACTTGCAGGGCAATTCTTCCGTATCCTCCGTGGAAGATTTGGAAGACACCGGCGAGCAAATGGCGCTGGCCGATCCGCTGGCTGAAATCCGCGTGACCTTTCACTGCTCCAACTGCGGCCATGAATGGGAGGAAACACTGGACCTCGGCGCGTTTGTCTGGGCCAAAATCGAGATGCTCGCCAAACGGCTGCTTCGCGAAGTGCACGCGTTGGCTTCCGCCTACGGGTGGATAGAGAACGAAATACTTTCGCTTAGCGAGGCCCGCCGTTCGTTTTATTTGCGGATGGTCGAGGCATGAACGGTTATCTTCAAAGACTTGCTTCGAACGCCCGCAATCCCGGCGGCATCCATCCGCTGGTGGGATCGCTGTACTCAAGGCCTGAACCCGAAAGCTTGCCGCCGCTGATGGAAGAACAGGTCGTGGCGCCGCCGGCATCGCAGCCTAGGGAACGCCTTTTCGCGCCCCTGATAGAACCCTTAATAAAAGAGACGACAGAAGAGGCGCCAATAGACGCGACAGAAGACACGGCCGCGGGGCCCCCCAGCCGCTCATTGGGCGCGACACAGCCAGCGGCAACCGGCAATATAGCCGGCGAGCCGACGCTCGCGGGGACCACGCCGCCGCTTACCGGTTCATCGCAACTTCCGAAGCCGAAACTGACGGCCCCCAAGAAGCCGCACTCCACATTTCATTTGGAACCATTGCTGCTGCCGCCCGACGAACCTCGGCCAGGCGCAGTTGCCGAATTCGCGCCTCGCTTCACGGCCGCCCACCCAGGCCCGGCGCCTTACCCTGAGCTCATCAAACCTGGAAGCCACGACGACGCTCGCGTCTCCGGCGAAATTCAAATCCACATCGGCCGCATTGAAGTGACAGCCGTGCCACCGCCGCTCCCCCGCCCCACCGCTCCCCCTGCGCGTAAATCCATCAATCTCGGCGAATATCTCAAGCGCGGACGTGGGAGTTCCTCTTGAGCAACGCCCTCGCGATCTCCGGCGTCACGGCTGTGCTTCAGCGTTTCCTCACAGTCGTCTATAACGATCCCAACACTCACGTTGGCGGAAGCGTCACCGTGTCGGCAATCGCCCCGGATATCATCCAGAACAACCTGGGCAACGGGCAACTCCAGGTCAATCTCTTCATGCACCAGGTCACGCCCAATGCGGCTTGGCGCAATGTGGGCCTGGCCTCTCTCGCCCCCGACGGCGCCACTCGCTTGCACAATCCGCCGCTCGCTCTGGACCTACATTATCTGCTGACCGCTTACGCCTCCCAAGACACCCAGGCCGAAGCTCTTTTAGGCTACGCGGTGCTGATGATTCACGAGAATCCCGTTCTGCCGCGGGCTCAAATCACTGCCGCACTCTCTCACCTGCCCGTTACCAACCCGTTGCAAAGCGTTTTGAGCTTATCCGGCCTGGCCGAACAGATCGAGATGATCAAGCTCACGCCCGCGACGCTCGGCCGCGAGGAGATCGCCTGGTTGTGGACGGCTCTCAAGGCCGACTTCCGCCCCACCTTCGCCTTCGACGTTTCCGTGGTCTTGATGCAAAACGCTTTGGCCGGCTCTTTCGCATTTCCGGTCCTGAGTCGCAACATCGGCGTGCAGCCGATGACGCCGCCGCAGTTGGTCTCAGTCAAGCCGCCCGCTCAGCAGACCGCCGCGGCGCCAGGAGACACGGTGACTATCACCGGCCAATTTCTGTCCGGCGCGAGTCTGGTCGCGCTCGTCAACCAGCGGCTCGGCATCCAATATCCGCCATTCGCTCCTTCCTCGGTGACCGGCACTTCGGTGCTCTTCACTGTCCCCAACGATCCCGCCAACCTACCCGCGGGAATCTACAATGTCTCGCTGCTGTTCACCGATCAAGGCGGACAGGTCGTTGCCGCCACGAACGTCCTCCCGCTAGCGTTGGCGCCCACCATCAACTCACCCAGCGTCTCCGGCACCACTGTCACCATCGATTGCGCGCCCAACGTTCTTCCCAATCAAAGCGTCTCTTTGGCCATGGGCGACTCATCGGTCCCCGCCCAGCTGTTCAATTCGCCAACCGCATCGCTCTCCTTCCAATTTCCAACACTTCCGCCCGGCTCTTATCTCGCTCGCCTTCGCGTGGATGGAGTGGATAGCCCGGTGTCCGTGAACTGGAACGCAACCCCACCGGCTTTCACCGGGCCCTTTATCACTGTATGATCGCCGGGCTTACTTTATGATTGCTTCGCATGCCGCCATTCCCTGGACTGAAGCCAATCAGGCTTATTTGGTGTCGGAATTCGCCAGGCTGAAGCGGCTCTTGGGGTCAGAAGATCAGCTTGGCGAGAAGCCGCCGCCCGCCGAACGCCCGTTCGCCATCGAACGCATCTGCGAACTATTCGAGTTGACCGCCTTCGAGCGTCACATTCTTCTCCTCTGCGCCGGCGTGGAAATGGATTCCAAATTGGCCGAACTGTGCGGCGTGGCGCAGGGCTATCCGCAACGCGTTCATGCCACGTTCGGTCTGGCGATGGCTACGCACTCCGATCCTCACTGGAGCGCTTTGTCGCCCGATGCTCCGCTCCGCCGCTTACGCCTGGTGGAAGTGGAAACCGGCCACGGTCTAGCTCAAGGATTAACGACCGCGCCCTTGCGCATCGACGAACGCATCCTGCACTATTTGGCCGGCGTCAACGTACTGGATTCCAGATTAAGTGGTTTGCTGGAACCGGCGCCGTTTCCGGAATGGATTGCGGAAAGTCATAAACCTATCGCCGCGCGCGTGTCCGCCGCGGTCACAACAGAAACTGTTCTGCACCTCTGTGGCGACGACTCCCAGGGCCAGGAAGATGTAGCCGCGCTGGCCTCGCGCGATCTCGGCCGTCAGTTGTTCATCCTGCGCGTGGAGGATCTTCCCGCGCCCGGCCCGGATCTGGACCGGGTTCTCCTGCTATGGCAAAGAGAGGCGCGGCTGTTGCCGGGCGTGTTGCTGATTCAATGCGGGTCGAGCGGTCTCTCGCTCTCCGCGCGCCGGCTAGCCGAACGGCTGGTTGGACCGCTGATGCTCGCCGGCCGCGAGCCTGTCCGCCTGAATCGCGCCTTCCTTCGGCTGGATGTAGATAAGCCTTCGGCGGCTGAGCAACGGGATCTCTGGGGCCGGGCACTGGCCGGTCGAGAACCGCTCCGCTTGGCTCTGGACGCCCTATCCGAACAGTTCCGGTTGAGCGCCAAGACCATCTTCTCCACCGCCGCGAGGGCCGAACCTGAAAATCTTTGGAATGTCTGCCGCGGTCTCGCGCGCCCGCGATTGGAGGATCTGGCTCAGCGTATCGTTCCCTGCGCAGGCTGGGAAGACCTGGTGCTTCCGGAGCTTCAAATCAAAACGCTTCGCCAACTCGCCTCCCAGGTGCGCCACCGCATGCGGGTTTACGAAACCTGGGATTTTGCCGGCAAGGGCCGCCGCGGCCTGGGACTAAGCGCGTTGTTTGCCGGAGAAAGCGGCACGGGCAAAACGCTGGCGGCCGAGGTCCTGGCGCGCGAACTGGAATTAGATTTGTACCGGATCGATCTTTCCGCCGTCGTCAGCAAATACATCGGCGAGACGGAGAAGAACCTGAAGCAGGTGTTCGATGCCGCCGAAGAGGGCGGCGTGTTGCTGCTGTTTGACGAAGCCGACGCTCTGTTCGGCAAACGCAGCGACGTGAAAGACAGCCACGACCGCTACGCCAACATCGAAGTCAGCTATCTGCTCCAGCGCATGGAGGCTTATCAAGGATTGGCGATTCTGACCACCAATCTGAAATCCGCCCTGGACCAAGCCTTCCAGCGCCGCTTGCGGTTTACGGTGAATTTTCCATTCCCGGGCGCTGCTCAAAGGGAAGCCATCTGGCGGCGGATGTTTCCCGCGAAAACCCCGGTGCAAGGGTTGGATCCCAAAAAGCTTTCGCAGCTTAATGTCACCGGCGGCCACATTCGCAACATCGCGCTAAACGCGGCGTTTCTCGCGGCGGAAACGGGCGAGCCGGTCCAAATGAACCATGTGCTCGAGGCGGCCCGGCTGGAAGCCCATAAGATGGAGCGCGCGCTTTCGGAAGCGGAAATCCGGGGGTGGGTATGATCCGGGTGGAAATTGACCGTCTGGTGCTGAAGGGAATCGATCCCGCCGATCGAAAAGCGCTGCTGGAGGGGCTTCAAAGCGAGCTCTCGCGCGTCCTTTGCGATCCCGCCGGACGCGCCGGATGGGCGGTTCCGCATCGCACTCCGGTTTTGCGTCTGGGACAAATGCCGCTTACCCCCGGCCCATCCGGAGGTCGCAAATTCGGCGCCGGGTTGGCCCGCGCGATTGGCCGGGGATTGAAGCCATGAGCTACGCCCCGCTGTTGAGGAAAATGTTGAGGAAACCCGAACTCGCTGCGCCTGCTGGGAACCTCCGCATCGGAGAACCCAACGACGCTTTTGAGCGGGAAGCCGACCGCGTCGCCGAGGAAGTCGTAAGCGGCGGCCGGATCCAATGGTCGCCTTCCTCCATGAGTTTCGGCCATCCCTTACAGCGCAAGTGCTCTTGCGGGGGCTCGGGCGAATGCGAAGAGTGCAAGCGGAAGGAGACCCTTCAGCGCAAAACGGCGAATTCAGCCGCTCCTCGAACCGCGCCGCCCATTGTGAGTGAGGTGCTCCGATCGCCTGGCCAGCCTCTGGACCACGCAACCCGAGCGTTTTTCGAGCCGCGTTTCAGACGGGATTTCAGCCATATTCGCGTGCATACGGGACGGCAAGCGGTCGAATCGGCGAGCGCCGTGGACGCCCTGGCGTACACCGCCGGGCATCACGTGGTCTTCGGAGCCGGGCAATACTCGCCGAATCTCGCGCGGGGCGGGAAACTGCTTGCGCACGAACTGGCTCACACCGTCCAACAACTCGGATCTCAATCCTCGCAACCAGCCACTCTGCCCGCCGGCGCGACCTTGCAGCGGCAGGCCGGCCAAGCCAAAAGCGCCAAAGCGGAGTTCTCCGGCTGCGACCAAAAAATGCAGGACGATCTTCGGGCCAAACAAACGCCGGCGCTGGACCATATGAGGCGGGCGATCCAGGCAACGGCTAACGGCTGGAAAAAGATGAATCCCGCCGATCAGGCCGTGTTCCGCCAATATTTCGATCCCGCCGGGAGCGGAGACATCGACGAAGGATTCGTGAGCGACGTTCGCGGGAACTATCGGCGGATTCTCGGCTACATGTCGTCACTAAGCTTCGATTGTGATCCAACCTCAAAGACGATCTGCGGGAGCGGAGGCAAGTGGTGCATCGGCGGAAGGCTGATGTGGACATGCTTCGGCGCCCTGCATGTGTGCCCGGACGCGTATTCCAAGGCGGACGAGTCGTTCAAAATCGAAACGATGATTCACGAGTCCGTGCATAACGCGCTTCACACTACCGATCGGGAATATGCGACGAATAAGGAATTCAGCCGCTTGAAACCGCGCGGGAGCGGAATCCTTTCCTTCTTGAGCAAGATCCCGATCATCGGCGCTATATTCCGGCTGTTCCGGTCGAACAACGACACTCTGAATAACCCGGACAGCTATGCCCGTTTTGCCATGGAGGTTTAGCCGGTGAGCTACGCGATGCTTTCTAGAAAAACCGAATCAGCCGCGCCCGCCAAATGCGCCGCGGCATCGGGCGCCCTCCGCATCGGCGAACCAGACGATTCCTTCGAGCGGGAAGCGGACCGCGCCGCAGAGCAAGTGCTGGCCGCCGGAAGGATGCACTGGTCGCTTTCCGGAGCCGGCGCCGGGCTGCGGCGCAAGTGCGACTGTGGAGGTTCCGGCCAATGTGCGGAGTGCAAGGACAAGGAGTTGGAACGCAAGGCGGCAGATGGCGCGGTCTTCGCCTCACATGCGCCCCCTATCGTAAATGAAGTCCTTCGCTCGCCCGGCCAGCCGCTGGATGAGGGGACCCGCGCGTTTTTCGAGCCGCGCTTCGGCTATGATTTCAGCCGCGTGCGCGTGCACACCGACGCGAAGGCGGCGGAATCGACGCGCGCGGTGGGAGCGACGGCGTACACAGTGGGACGGGACGTCGTCTTTGGTGTGAGGCAGTACGCACCAGGGACGAGCACAGGCCGAAGACTAATGGCGCATGAATTGGCGCATGTGGTGCAGCATTCCCAAGAAGGGCGCAGGGGTAGCTGCGGGCCATTGAACGGCTCGCCTGAAGGCAACTCCGGCACCATCGCAAGCAAGGTCACACTCAATCCGCCAGAACCCCCGGCCCCAGGTATCCCCGCGAGTCAGACATTGAGTAGACAGGCTGACGAGCGACCCGAAATTGGCCCTTTCCAGCATCGCCTCGAAGCGCAAGCGGAACCGGAATTTGAAGCACGACCCAAATGCCTAAACTCATTCCAGGTCCTCGGGATTACTAGGCCGATTTTCAGAAGAATCTCCCCCGCTCAATGCGCCTTTGAAGGGCATTTCGAGGTGGCTGCGGAATTCTCCAAGAGTTGCAACTGCTCCGACCTTGAATACCGGCAGTTCATTCGGGGGCATATCCACCGTGAGCGAGATGGCGGTGTCACTGATCGCGGGGATCTCCTCGGCACTCTCCCTGAGGGGAGACTCACGGAGGCGTTCCAGGAGGACGGTGATACATCCAAGACCCCTGTGAGCTATGGCCATCGGGATCAGCCGCCGAGCCGCCATCCCGAAGACCACTATTTGAACCAAGCGGGAGCGGACGATCAGCGCAACGGCTGTCGATACAAGAGCGCCGACACACCGTTCGCTCATTTCAACTGCCAGGACGGTGAAATCTGGGATGTCGAATTAGATTTCCATGGAGACATATTGCAAAAGGGCAAACCAATACAGAGGCGGTTTTGGACGCCGATTCGAGATAGATTTGTGGCTCCTCCTTAGTCTGCAGGAGTCGGTTGGAGTCGAACATCCGAGTCGAGTTTGGGCTGTATAGCCCGGCAGTGTAGCAGAGAGGAGAGTCCCGTGGGAGCATCCCCCATTTCACCCCGCCTGGTTCGTGGCGGCATTATCACGATGGACCCCGATACATCCGCTGTCCAGAGCATCATTGCGCTGCAATACAATCCCGACACTCTCACCCGCACGCTTCAGATTCAGGCCGTGGCGGGCGGCCAGGAGGGCGTGCGCGTCGACGCGCTCCGCCTCCGCGGGCCGGCCATCGAAACCATCAAGATCGAGGCCGAAATGGACGCCACCGACCAGTTGGAATTTCCCACGCAGAATCCGACTGCCGTTCAATTCGGCCTCCAGCCGCAACTGGCGCAGCTTGAGATGCTGGTTAACCCGACGGTCGAGACGCTCGAAGCCGATAACAACATGGCCAACGCCGGGACACTCGAAATCATTCCGCTCGAGCAGCCGCTTACTCTTTTCGTCTGGAGCAAAAGCCGCGTGGCGCCCGTGCGGATCACGGAGTTTTCCATCACCGAAGAAGCTTTCGACGTAAACTTAAATCCCATCCGCGCCAAAGTCAGCCTAGGCCTGCGGGTGTTGAACGTCGACGATCTGGGATTCGACCATCCCGGCGGCCAAATGTTTATGACTTATCTGGCCAACAAACAACAGTTGGCTTCGCAGGCTGCCAATGTGGCGCTATCGGTTCTGGGATTGGGAGGTTTGCCGTGAACTATCCTTTGCAAGCCCTGATTCAGATGGGCGTGACGCCGACGGTCACTTTTCCGCCGGATAGCCGCTATTATGGATCCGGCACTCTGACCTATGCGGCACCCAACGGCCAAAGCATCGCTTATCTAGCGCGGCGCTTTGTGCCGCAGCCGGGGGCGCCCAATTTTTCCACTATCGCCCAGCACACCGTAAAACAAGGCGACCGTCTGGACCTCATCGCCGCCAAATATCTCGGCGACCCGCTAATTTTCTGGCTCATTTGCGACGCCAACGGAGCCATTCGCCCGGGCGATCTGGTGAAAACGCCCGGAACTGTCATCAATATCACCATGCCCCAAGGAGTGCCTGGCACGCCTTCCAACGCATAAAGAATGCTCAGCAACGTCCAGCTCAGCCTCATGATCGGCCCCATCGTTCCGCTCACAATCCCGCGAGCGGCGCTGGACGCGTTGGCTTCGGTGGAGGTAAAGGTCGAGGACGTCGGCCAAAGCGGATTTCAGCTTGTCTTCAGCATTGATAAACAATCGCCGCTCAATATTCTGTTTCTTCTCACCGGCGGAATGCCGCTTCTGTTCATGCGCGTGGTGATTGTAGCCACCGTAAACGGCGTGGCCAATGTGCTGATGGACGGCGTGATCACCAACAATCAGGTCTCCCCCGGGGATAAAGGTTCGAATTCCACTCTCACCATTACTGGAAAAGATCTCACTGCGTTGATGAATCAGTCCAACTGGAGCGGCTTCCCCTTCCCCGCCTGCCCCCCGGAAGTCCGCGTCGGGCTGCTGCTGCTGAAATATGCGCTGTTGGGAGTCGTGCCTCTGATCATCCCCAGCATCATGACCGACATTTCTCTGCCGATCGATCGCATTCCCAGCCAAAAGGGAACGGACCTGGAATATATCCGCTTTCTGGCGGAACAATGCGGTTATGTCTTCTACCTCGATCCCGGCCCGGCACCGGGCGCCAGCAGAGCTTATTGGGGACCGCAAATCAAAGTCGGTCCGGTGCAACCCGCCCTCAGCGCGGACATGGACGCCTATACCAACGTCGAAAGCCTGCAGTTCACGTTCGACCAGGAAAAGAACCGTATTCCGATTTTATTTATCTACAACGAAGAGACCGGCGTCACAATTCCCATTCCCGTCCCGCCGATCACCCCGTTGAACCCGCCGCTGGGTTTGATCCCTCCGCTGCCCACCAATATCCTGGGCGATTTGCAGCCTCCGCGCGACGACATGTCGAAACGGCCGATTCCACAAACCATCATGATGGGCCTTGCCGCGGCCGCGCAGTACGCCGAAGCAGTCTCCTGCGAAGGGAGTCTGGATGTAGCGCGCTATGGCGGCGTTCTGAAGGCGCGGCGATTGGTGGGAGTGCGCGGCGCCGGACCGGCCTTCGACGGGCTCTACTACGTGAAAAGCGTCACGCATAAAATCAAGCGCGGCGAATATAAGCAGAACTTCACGCTAACCAGGAACGGCCTGGTTTCCACCGTTCCCACGGTGAACATATGAATCCGCAAGAAACCGCGCCCGGCGGTGAATATAAACGCTATTACGGCAAATACCGCGGACTCGTCGTCGAGAACGTCGACCCCCAGCAGATTGGGCGCATCCTGGTGCAAGTCCCCGACGTTTTGGGAGAGACGCCGTCAAGCTGGGCGATGCCTTGCGTGCCTGCGGCGGGCATTCAATCCGGATGCTTCATCGTGCCGCCCATCGGATCGCAGGTTTGGGTGGAGTTCGAGCAGGGCGACCCGGATTACCCGATCTGGACGGGAGGTTTTTGGGGATTGGTCGCCGACGTTCCGGTCTTCGCGACCGCCCCTCCGCCGATTCCGCCGGGACAAAACATCGTGCTGCAGACCACCGGTCAGAATATGGTTTTGATCAGCGACGCGGCGCCTACGCCCGCCACCGGCGGCATCGTGCTCAAGAGCGCGAGCGGCGCGATGATCGTGGTCAACGAAACGGGCATTTATATAAGCAACGGACAGGGCGCGACTATCACTCTCGTCGGCCCGGCCGTGGATATCAATGTAGGAGGCCTGACGGTAATCTGATGCCCGCGCCCATACTCCATCTCGGAGCGACGGTGCTTTGCTCGCACGCGGGCCAGGCCATGCCCACCGCGCCCAGCGCGCGGGTGACGGTCTCCGGCATGCCCATCGCCACCATCGCCGCGCCTTATACAGTCGCCGGGTGCACTTTCGCGCCCCCCGCAGGCAACGGACCTTGCGTCATGGCCCAGTGGGTCGTGGGAGCGGTGCAAGTGCTGTCGGAAGGCCAGCCTGTCGCCATCATGACCGGTGTGGCCACGTGCGTTCCCACCGGCACTCCGCTGCTGCCCGTAAGCGCGCAAACGCGCGCAGTGGCCACGTGAGGAACGAATCCATGTACCTTAATTTTCCTTATCAATTCGATGGCCGCGGCCGCACGATGGAAACCGATCTCCAAACTTACATCGGCCAACTCGTCGAGCAGGTGCTGTTCACCTCGCCCGGCGAGCGCGTCAACCTGCCCGATTTCGGCAGCGGTCTGTTGCAGCTTCCCTTCGCTCCCAACAGCGTGGAAATGGCCGCGGCCACTCAGTTCACCGTGCAGGCCGCCTTGCAGAAATGGCTGGGCGGCTACGTAAAAGTTCAATCGGTGGTCGCATCCGCGCAAGACGCAGTGCTGACCGTCACTGTCACCTACTCTCCCTTGAGCACCGATGTCACTCAGGTGCAAACCTTCGTCTACGGAACGACCGCATGATTGGGCGCATGATTTATTCCTGCTGCAACGAAAATCGCAGAGCCGCCGTGCTCGCAAGCGCCACGCTGAACGGCATCGATTTTCTGGAAGTGGTGAGCGCGGATCAGCGCACGCTGGCGGTCCATTGCCTCAAAGGAGCGCCCACAGGATTGACTTCCGATAACGTTCTGATTCAGGGCGGTGAAAGCATCACCAATATCGCCATTCAATCGGTGACCGTCGACCCCACCGATCCCACCGTGCTGTTGGTCCAGACCGCCATCGCGGGCGATTTCTCCCCTTACCGCCTGCGGCTGGTGGCTAGCGCCGCCGCGGCACTTGAGGATCCGTTCGAAGTCACCGCAGTGCTCGCCGGATTCGACCTCCAACTGGCGGAAGTCGAATTTTCGTTCAAAGTCGATTGCCCGCCGTTTTTTGACTGCGCGCCTCAGCCTGCCGCCTGCCCGCCGTCCTTGCCCACGCCGCCGCCCATAAATTATCTGGCGAAGGACTACGGCAGCTTCCGCACGCTCATGCTGGATCGATTGAACCAGCTTTTGCCTGGGGGCGCGGGCACAAGCGAAGCGGACCTGGGCGTGGCGCTGGCGGAGTTGATCGCTTATGTGGGTGACCGCCTTAGCTACCAGCAGGACGCCGTCTCCACCGAAGCCTATATCGAAACCGCGCGCAGCCGCATATCGCTGCGCCGGCACGCTCTGTTGGTCGACTATCCCGTCCACGACGGCGCCAACGCCCGCGCTTGGATTCAGCTTCAAATATCCGGAAATACGGGCGACCGGATCTTCCTCAATCGCGCCCTCACCCGCTTCTACACTTTCGCTCCGGGGATGCCTTCCAATCTCGCCGTGGGATCGGGAAATGAGGAAGCTGCTCTGTCCAACGGAGTTCAGGTTTTCCAGCCGATGTTCGACGCGGTTCTCTTCCCCGAACATAACCAGATGTCTTTTTACACTTGGGGCGATACGGATTGCTGCCTGCCTCAAGGCGCCATGGAGGCTACGCTCGACGGCGCCCTCCCCAATCTCCAGCCCGGCGACGTTCTTATCTTCCAGGAAATGAAAGGCCCTCAAACCGGCGATCCGGCCGACGCTGATATACGCCATCGGTGCGCCGTCCGGCTCACGCAGGTAGCCACGCTGAAGGATACGCTCTTCTCCAACCGTCCGGTGACGGAAATTCAGTGGTCGCAGGATGACGCTCTTCCATTCCCGGTGTGCATCTCGTCCACATATCTTGATGCCGAAGGCGACACACAGAACGTCACCGATGTTAGCGTGGCGTTCGGCAACGTCGTTCTTGCGGATCACGGACTTTCGCTCACGGGCAAGAATTTGGGAGCGGTCCCCGCTCCGCGTCTGTTCTATCCGCCTAATCCAGCCGCGGACCGCTGCCAGCCCGCCGCGCCCACGCCTTTGCCCGTGCGTTTCCGTCCGCAAGTCCCCGATAGCCCTTTAACGCAGGCGGGTCCGCTCGCGCCGGTGTCGCTGCCCGCCGCCGGCATTCCCGTCACTCCTTCTGCGGTATTGTTCGGCGCCTCGGGCGCCATCAGCCTGAATGACTCAAACGGCTTCGCCTGCGTGCAACTCAACGCCACGAATGCGGCTGGTTGGCCGCAACTATTCGGTGTGCTGGTAAAGCCCAATGGATCGAATTTCGATATCGCCGTGGTCTACAATCCACCCGGCGGGGCGGAGGGTATCCAGAAACAGGTCGTGGTTGAACAGTTCACGAACGTTCCGTTCAATCAGATGGAGACGCAAATTAACTCCCATTCCAAATTGATCCAGGTCCTCTCCACCGGCGCTGCTCCCTCCGGCCTTCCCTCAACTCCCACCATGCTTCCGAACACCGGTTCGGTGGATTTGCAAGACCTCGGCGGCCACACGTATCTATCTATACAAGCCGCGAACCCGTCCAACTGGACGACACTGATCGGCGTCATGGCTGCCCTGGGGACCAGCGCCTCTCTCTTCAACCTCCAAGTGGTCTACGACCCGCCGTCAGGCGGCGTGGGCGTCACACTTCCGGTGACGCTCGAACAATTCACCAATCTCTCTCTCGCAACCGCCGCCGGCCAGGTCAACGGCAATTCAGAATTGGTTACGGTGGCGAGCTTCGCGCAAGCCGCAGCGCTCAATCTATCGGCCTCCGCTCTCATCAATTTCGATCCGAGCCAGGCCGTCCCCGTCATCGCGTTAACCGGAACTTTGAACGCCCAAACGAGCGCCTGGACGCCCGCCCAGGACCTGCTCGAAAGCGGTGAACTGGACCAGGTCTTCGTTGTCGAAATCGAAAGCGACGGTACGGCCACGCTGCGCTTCGGAGACAACGTTAACGGCAAGACGCCGGACCAGGGGACGTCGTTCAACGCCAATTACCGCATCGGCAACGGAACAGCCGGAAACGTGGGCGCTGACAGCCTGGTGTTCCTCGCCGCGGTGGATCCCCACATTAAATCCTGCCGCAATCCGCTTCCGGCCATCGGCGGGACCGATCCCGAAACCAACGATCAGATCCGCAGGCGAGCGCCGCAGGCGTTTCTCACACAGGAGCGCGCCGTGACCATGGCCGACTACGAAGCCATTGCCGAATCCAACTCCAGCGTCGATCAAGCCGTGGCTTCGCTGCGATGGACGGGAAGCTGGTATACGGTTTTCATCGCCGTCGAACCAACAACGGGCGGCAATTTGACCCCGGCTCTTCAGCAAACTCTGAGAACCACCGAGGAGCGCTACCGTCTGGCCGGCCAGGATCTGGAACTGGATTCTCCCCAATATGTTTCGCTCCTGATTTCGCTGAACGTCTGCGTGGATCCCGATTATTTCCAGAGCGACGTGCAACAAGCGTTGCTCCAAACCCTGAGCGGCGTCTTTCTTCCTGGTAGCTTCACTTTCGGCCAGACTGTCTACCTCAGCCCGGTGTATGCCGCCGCGCGCTCCGTGGCGGGAGTAATTGGCGTAACAGCCACGGCATTTCAGCCGCAAAGCGCCGACCCGGTGACCGCGGCGCAATCTCTGTCGCTGGGAGAAATCAAGATGGGGCGGTTGCAGGTGGCGCGGCTCGAAAACAATCCCAGCTTCCCCGATCACGGCCAGTGGGTGCTGACCATGGAGGGCGGTAAATGAGCTGCACCGGTGGACCCAATTGCCTCTGCGGCTGCTGCGCCGGCACAAGCGTGCAGACTCCCCAAGTGGAATCCAACGCCCCCGGCCTTCCCGCCATCTCCTATCGCGCGGGAACTTGGGCCACGTTCAAGGAGTCGATGCTGGCCAGGGTTTCGAGCTCCGATTATCCGGCTTTGGCCGCTTTGAAAACGCGAAGCGACGACGATTTCACTATCGCTTTCCTGGACGCCACAGCCATGGTGCTGGACATCCTCACCTTTTATCAGGAGTGCCTGGCCAATGAGAGCTATTTGCGCACGGCCGTGCAGCTGCGCTCTTTGACTGAGCTCTCGCGCCTCATCTGCTACCAGTCCGCGCCCGGTGTATCGGCGTCGGTTTATGTCGCGTTCACTTTGAAAACCGCGCCCGGCCAGCCTCCCGATCCCGCCGCCGCTTCGATCACGATTCCTCAAGGTACGCAGCTTCAGAGTGTGCCGGCTCAGGGCCAAAAACCTCAGGTCTTCGAAACCTCGGCCGACATCCAAGCCAAAGCGGCGTGGAACGCCATGCCCGTCGAGACCCGCGTGCCTTGGATTCCGCCAGGAGGCAACGGCTTGTACCTGAGCGGCACGTCCACTCAACTGCAATTAGGAGATTCGCTCCTGATTCTGGGTGTAGCTCGAGAAGAATGGAGTCCGCCCACATTCAGGTTTACCGAACTAAGTGGGGTTTTCGTCGAAGCACGGGCAATCTTCATCGACGAACTGTTCTTCTTTAATCCCGCGCCCAGCGACGAATGGGAAGTCGTCGTTGTCAATCAGATCGAGGTGGACACAATTCGCAACCTGACTTACGTCGCCTGGGATCAGCCGCTCTCGCATGAATCAGGAACTCAGACCGCCGCGCCTTGGCCCGCGGCTAAAGTTTTCGCGTTCCGCCAGAAAGCCGCACTTTTCGGACACAACGCGCCGAATCCAAACCTGTTCGTGAATAGCTCGGGCAATCCCACGTTCCCCGCACTCGTAGATACGTCGGGCGGCGCTGGAGCTTGGGTCTGGAACGGTTTCCAGATCGCCGACAGCGGTCATATCGATCTGGACGCGGCTTATCCCAAAATTGTGGTGGGAAGTTGGTTCGCCCTGACAGTTGGCGGAATGGCGCAGTTGTACAAGGCTACTAGCGCCGCTGCGGTCTCGCTTTCGAAATTCGCTCTCAGCGGGAAAGTGACGGAGCTGGCGGCCGACTACTACGCAGACCCCAATCTTGGTTCCTCTACTTCCCCCTTCACGCTGCTCCAAACGGAAGTGTGGGCGCAGAGCGATCAGTTGACGGTCGCAAATCAGCCTCTCGATTATCCGCTATACGGCAAACTTCTGGATCTCGCAAATCTCCAGCCCGATCTAGTGGGAGCGCAAGTTGTGGCCCTATCCGGGAACCCGCAAAAAATAACCGTCGCCGACGGCGTAACCACGCTCGCTTTCGCTCCACTCGACGGCTCCGCGCCGATGCCCCTGAAGCCCGGCGATATTTTGACGATCACCGGTTCCGCGCCGCCTTTGCCGCTGAACGCCGACGGGTCTATTCCAGATTGGAGCTCGTACGCGGGCACGTTGACGCTGAACGTGCAGGACTCAAGCGGCAGGCCCGGAACCATCGCCAACGCTTCTCTCTCGAACGTTGAGCTGGCGCCCTCCGGCTCCAGCGATCCGGTGGTGAGCGAATATGCGCTGGTGGCGTCGGTATCCGGCGTCGATGCGCCCTATCCGCACACGCAAATCGTGCTGCAATCGAACCTGCAGAATTGTTACGACCGCAACACCACCACGGTGAACGCCAACGCGGGCCCGGCCACGAACGGCCAGTCGGTGAGCGAGATCCTGGGCAGCGGCAGCGCTTCCACGCCCGATCAAAGCTTCACGCTGAAGCAAGCGCCTTTGACCTTCATTCAGGCGCCCACCCCCACGGGCCGCCAGAGCACTCTGCAAATCCAGGCGAACGGCGTGGCCTGGACCGAAGTTCCTACGCTCTATCAGCAAGGGCCATCGCAGCAGGTTTTCACGACGTTGAATCAGCCGGGAGGGACCACGGAAGTTGTCTTCGGCGATGGCGTGGAGGGCGCCACTCTGCCCACCGGCCAGAACAACATCCAGGCCAATTACCGTATCGGCCTGGGTTCGGCAGGGAATGTCGCGGCCGGCGCGCTGACCACCCTAATGGACCGGCCGCTGGGCGTAAGCGGCGTCACCAATCCGGAAGCCGCCACGGGCGGCCAGGACCCCGATTCGGTCGACGATATCCGCTCCAACGCGCCCCAAACCGTTTTGACTCTCGGCCGCGCAGTCTCCATTACCGACTACCAAAGTTTTGCCGCCACTTTCGCAGGCATTGTGAAAGCTTACGCGATATGGATTCCCAACGGACCAGGCCGGGGAGTATTTCTCACCGTCGCGGGAGTCGGCGGCGCGTCTTTGCCACCCGGCAATCTTACTCTCGCCAATCTGGTAGCGGCGCTTCAAAATTACGGCAACCCGCTCATCCCGATCACCGCCGTATCGTTCCAGCAAACTTTGTTCGGATTATCGGCGGATCTGGCCTACGATCCACGCTACGATCCGCTCGCCGTCCAGGCCCAGGTGCGGCAGACGCTCGCCGGTGCCTATAGCTTCGAGGAAAGAGATTTCGGCCAAGCCGTCTCTGTAGACGAAGTTGCTGCAATCATTCAGAATGTTCCAGGCGTGATTGCTGTGAATGTGATTGCTGTGAATGTAACGGGGCTCAGCACTCCGGCGCTAAGCAACGCGACCCGGATCTGCGCCTTCCTGCCGATCGCCAGCGCTACATCCCTGCCTCAGCCCGCCGAGATTCTGATGCTCAATCCGGATCCTACTCAAGTGATTCTGGGAGTGATGTCATGAGCCCCAACGGATCGAAGCTGTTCGACCTGATGCCGGCGCTTTACCGGCTGAAAGACGCGCAGATCGCACAGGCGAAAAATCAAACCCAAGGACCGCTCCAGTCCTTATTAATGCTGGTGGAAGAGCAACTGGCCATCGTCGCCGAAGACCTGGACCAGCTTTACGATGACCAGTTTATCGAGACCTGCGCAAGCTGGGTAATTCCCTACATCGGCGACCTGATCGGCTATCAATCCGTACATGGAGTGGCGCCCGCTGTCGCGAGCCCGCGCGCCGAAGTAGCCCACACTATCTCCTTCCGGCGCCGCAAGGGAACCGTTCTGGTGTTGGAGCAACTGGCTCGCGACGTGACCGGCTGGGGCGCTCACGCGGTGGAGTTCTTCAAGATTCTGGCGACAACCCAATTCATGAACCACATCCGGCCGCACAACTTTTACGCGCCGGATCTCAGGCGCTGGCAGCCCCGCGCCTACATGAACACGGGCTTCGATCGCACCGCCCACAAAGTGGACGTGAGGCGAATCGCGGTAGAGCGCGGAAGGTACAACATTCAGAACATCGGCATTTTTCTGTGGTCGTTAAACGCCTATAGCTTGACCAAGTCTCCGGCCGTAGCCATCGCGGGCAGCAATACATGTTTTCGCTTCAATTCCCTTGGGCTGGATGCGCCGCTGTTCAACAATCCGGTTTCGCAAGGCGCAGACATAACCGCGCCCGCGACCCGCATAAACGTTCCCGCCGTTATGCTCCGGCGCGAGCTGTGCCAGGATCTCGCGGCGGTTGAAAAAACAAACCCAGCCGCGCTTAACTACGACCCTGGCAATAGTTTGGCGTTGTACATCAATGGGGCGCTGGTGGTTCCCGCCAAGGTTCAGGTTTGCGATCTTTCGGGGCCGGATGGGAGCTGGAACAATCAGCCCTCGGCATCTAGCCCATTTTCCGCCGCCATCGACCCCGAACTGGGCCGAATCGCCCTGCCTCCGCCCGCCGCCGGGATGAACCCAAACGTGGTGGCTTCGTTTTTTTACGGCTTCAACGGCGACATGGGCGGCGGCGAGTACAGCCGGGCGGCGACCTTTTCTGCCTCGCCCGAACAGGCCGTGGTGCGGGTCCCGGGGGATTATCCAACGGTCAGCGCAGCCTTGACCGCTTTGCCGGGCGACGGGGTGGTCGAGATCACGGATAGCGGGCGTTATCAGGAGTCCGGCGGGTTGGCCGTCTCTGTGAAAGCCAACGGGCACATCGAGCTTCGAGCCGCCGATGGCTGCCGCCCCACTTTGATCTTAGGCAAGGAGATGACAGTCACCGGCGGCGCCGAAAGCATATTCGACTTGAACGGCCTGGTGATCGCAGGCGCGGCCCTTCAGGCGCCCGCTTCCGGTTCAAACCTTGCCCAACTCGGAGTGACTCACTGCACGTTAGTTCCCGGCTCCGCGCCCGCGCTATTGGCCTCGCCGGCTGGACTCAATGTCGTGATCCAGAAATCGATTTTGGGCGGGCTGCAAGTCAACGCCCTCGCGACAGCCGCGATTTCCGACAGCATCGTGGACGCGACCGATCCCACCGGCGTGGCCTATGTTGGGGAACAGAACGGTCCCGGAGGCGCCTTGACGCTCCAGGGCTGCACCGTAATTGGCAAAGTCTACGCGTCGCTGTTCACCCTGGTCTCGGACAGCATCGTGTGGGCGGCGCTTGCGCCGGCCGATTCCTGGCAGGCGCCTTTATGGGCGACACGCAAACAGCAGGGCTGCGTGCGGTTCAGTTACCTGCCGGCGGGGTCCATCACGCCGCGCCAGTTCCAATGCGTGGAGCAAGGTCCGGGATCGCCGCAGCCTCTCTTCTATTCGCTGCGTTATGGGGATCCCGCCTATAGCAAGTTATCGCCTTCCACTGACAACGCCATCCGCCGCGGAGCCGACGACGGCGGCGAAATGGGAGCTTTTCATTTTCTACTGGCGCCCCTGCGCGAAACCGACCTTCGCGTGCGGATGCAGGAGTACATGCCGGTCGGGCTGGAGTTCGGAATTTTCTATCAAAACTAGAGGGCAATGAATGAGTTTCGACAGCAGCCGCTTTACTTTCGACCCCTGGAACAATTTCTCTGGCGTGGTGATGCAGCAGGGCCGCGTGCAACTGGACTCGGACTGGAACGAATGGATGGCCGAATTCGTTCGCCGCATCCGGGCCGGAACCCTGGATACGTTTGGCCCGGCACTGGTTCCACTGACGACTCCCTCTGCCTTTCAAATCACTTCCACTCAGGATTCGTCCGGCAATCTCTCGATCGACATCGGAGGCGGCCGCATGTACGTGGACGGGCTGCTGGCGGAAAATCACGGCCTGCCCGCGCCCGATCCCACTAAGTGGATTCCCGCTGCGGGCGCCGTCTCCGCCGCCCGCTTCCATCCGGATATCCGCCGGCTCGTACTGAGCCCGGTTTGGGATCCCACCCTGGATGAGTTGAAAGGGCAGAACCCCGTCCCATACGATCAGCAGCCGTACTATCCCAACGCCGATGTGCTGGCGCCGTTTCCGCAATCGGGCGGTCCGTACCTGATTTACCTGGATGTGTGGCAGAGGGAAGTGACGTTCCTCGAGGATCCGGATCTGATCGAGAAGGCCGTGGGCGTCGATACCACCGGGCGACTGCAAACTGTGTGGCAGGTGAAGTGGCTGGATGTGAGCGGCGTGAAAGGACTGAGCTGCTCCACTCGAGACGCCGGCCTTCCCGCCGCGTGGCAAAGCCTGCTGCTGCCGCCTGGTGCGCGCTTGACCACGGGCGTGGTTCAGTCGACGCCTTCCGGGCCTTGCTGTCTGACTCCGAACACCGGCTACACCGGTCTGGAGAACCAACTCTACCGCGTGGAAATTCATCAGCCCGGAGGCGTGGGGGCCGCGACCTTCAAATGGTCGGATAATAACGCCTCCTTCGCCACGGGCGTCGCTGCCATTAATCAAGGCGGCACAGTGCTGACCGTGCAGAGTACTGGCAAAGACAATGTGCTGCGGTTTTCAGCGAACGATTGGGTGGAGATCACCGACGACTGGCTGGAGCTGAACGGCCTTCCCGGCGAGCTTCATCTGGTTTCGCAGGTGAATGACGCCGCCAGTACCATCACTCTTTCATCTGCCGTTTCGCCGACCAGCTTTCCGGTAGACGCCACCGGGCAGACCGACGCCTCGCGGCACACGCGGCTGACGCTCTGGGATCAGAAGGGCCGGGTCTTCGAGAGCGATGGCAAGACGGTGTGGGCGGATTTGGGCGCGACCGGAAGCGCGGGCGACATTCCGGTTCCACCCGCCGGCACAACTCTCATCCTGGAAAACGGCATCACCGTTTCTTTCGATCTGGTGCTCAACGCGAGTTCGTACCGTACCGGCGACAACTGGAATTTTGCCGCCCGCGCCTCCGATGGAACGGTGGAATATCTCGACTCCGCGCCTCCGCGCGGAATCTATCACCATTACGCGCGCCTTGCCGTGCTGGGTTTGTCCAGCGTGCGGCTTGCTGCCAGCGGCGCGATGACTCTCCAGGACGAAAGCCACCCGCCCATCTCTTTCCTTAGTTTCCAAGCGACTAACTCCAGCGCCTGGCCCGCGAATTTCGGCGTCGCGGCTCGGGCCAACGCCGTGAATCCGTCCAACTTCGATCTGGAGGTGGTCTACAACCCGAAGACCGCCGAGGGCGTCGCTCTTCCGGTGACCGTCGAAACGTTCAGCAATCTCTCACTGAATTCCTCGGCAACCAACTACGCGCCGAACGTGCTCCAGAATTCCAACTTCATCGCCGTTCCAGCCTCGTATTCGCCTCCCTCGGCGAGCCCGGTTTTTCCCAGCGCCTTTTCTGCGAGTCCAACGCCATTGCCGGCTTCCGGAACGATTCAGTTGCAGGATTCAAGCAACCCTCCGATCGCGTTCCTGACGCTTCAAACCACCCCCGTGGCGAATTGGCCTCCGAATTTTGCCGTGTCGGCGAGTCCCTTTGGAACGGCCGGCAATTTTACTCTGGAAATCGTCTACGCCGGATCCGGCTCGTCGGTGACGTTGGAGCGATTCGAAAATCTTTCTCTAAGCACCGTCGCGAGCCAGGTGAGTTCGCAGTTCATCACCCAGATCGCGACCCCGCTGAAACCTCCGTTTCCCACGCTGAATCTGATTTCGCTCAGCGACTGCCGGCCGGTCTCTCGCGTCCAGACGCCGCCGGCGTTGCATGTCACGGCCATCAACTGGGCCAACGACGACGTAATGACGGTAGGCACACTTCTGCAAGGATTGCAAATCACTCTGGACGCGCCGCCCGCTGCGGCATCTCTCAGCGCTTCCACCATGATCGTGACCGTGGAAGTGCCGCAGCCAGTCATAGGCACGCAGGCCGGCGGGGCGGCAATGCTTCAGAGCGAAATTGTCGAGCTGCGAGGGAGCCCAACGTTAAATGCCGGCGTCATTACTTGGACGCCGCCCACGACCACCCTATTCCCGATCGTTGTGCCCGCTGGAGGGCTTTACCGCGTTCGCGTCCGTTTGCTGGGGCATTTCATCTGGGGCCAGCAGGACTCTACAATATACCTGGATGGGCAAGCCTTCGGCGCGCCAGCCACGGGCTCCAGCGGCGCCGCGATCACGTCGCTCACGCTCCCTTCGGGCAATGCCGAGCGGGCGAGCGATTTTCAGAGTTGGTTCTGGCTGACCGCCAACGCTCCGCTGGCGTTTACGGTGAGTGTCGCCGCTCCGCTGAATATGCGAGGCGAAGGACTCACCGAATTGATGAGCGACATCGTGCTCACGGGGACAGGCGGAACTCCGACGGCGGCCGGCGCGGCGGTTCCGCTGGTGAACATCACGGTGACCGTGAACACTGCCGTGACGGACCGCCTGCTGTCACTGGCGGCGCCTTTTCTGCTGGATGCCGTGTTGTTGATCGACGAGCCGGTGACGCTGAACGCCGCGCCTACCACTCCTGCGCCCATTGGCGTGGGAGGAAGCGGCCTCGACTTCAAGCACGGCCAGGTCCCCAATCTAATTCTTGGAGAGTCCACTCCCAGCACGCCCAACGCCGTGACATTCTTGAATGTGCCGATCGACGCGCCCGGCGGGGGAACGCGCATTTTGCGCGTCACCAACCTGCGCGTGAACGCCACCGGGATCGTTAGCGCGGCCGGAGTTGTTCCCCAGGTTACGGCCGTGGTGTCCGTCAGCGGAGCGCTTGCTGTCCAGATCAATAATCCGACCGTAACGGTTGGCTTTCCTCACGCGGCTGTTTCCCCCGCGGTTGTCAGCACGCTGCCCACAGGCGGTATCTTCACCATCAATCCTACGACGGGCGTGAATCCGGCTTTGGTTGCCAACCCGGCGGCGACGGGCGCCATCGACGTGCTGCTGCAATTCACGGGCACGTTCGCGGGCGCCTTCAAACCCAGAACGGTCCAGCAAAATTTCGCCTTCGGGTCCCCTTATACCGCCGAAGAAGCATTTGACGGCGCGGGATTCCCGCTGGCGCCCAATTCCCCGCCCCTGAACGCACTCATGGGACACGCCGATCAAGGCACGCAATTCATCGCCCGCTTCCAGCAGGTCCCAGCCGGTGTGCAGGTTTTCGTTACCACCCGCGAAGTGCCGCCGAACGGCCTCACCGGCAATAACCCCGATACCCCAGCCGCCCTGGCGATGCTGAAAATTCCCTCCGGTGGAAAAACGACGCCCGGGGGAGTTCCACTGGGGTCCGGAGGCACGACGGGCGGCGTGACGCCGGGCATCCCCATCGCTCAGGTCGCTGTAACGAACGGCGCAGGCGAGGCCGTTTGGGAATGGGTCGGCGCGCCTCAGCCGAATCAGGTTCAGACGTTGGAATTTGGAGTGGTGCTGGCTATGGCGCCCCAAGCCGGCATCGTCCCGCCTGCCGTGGTCACCGCCACCATCAGTCTCAGCCTCGGCCCGCTCAGCGCGGTCGCCTCCGCGTCGGGAAGCGACCCGGTCCCGCGATTCGCGGATACTTCAAAGCCGCAGAATCTGTTCACGCTACTGTAACTACTTGGCGGTGAGGGTGGGATTCGTTCCGAGTGTGGGCCTTTGCCTTCCATAAGTTGTAGATTCTACGTTGCCAGAAATGCCGAAAATACCACCTTTGGCAGGATCCATTACACGCCATTACACGCGGAGCCATTCAAGGCTTGGGCGCACAGCCATGACCATGACAATCTTCCGGTGCTTTCGGACTACGCGGTAAGCCGAGATTCCATGTACAACTAGTCGCCGGTGATTCTCTCCAGCCCGCCTCTTTTCATGGACAGAATCCCTCCCTTCCGGGTAGTCTGAATCGACGGTACACTTGGACTGCGAGGCTGTTGTGACGATTACCCTGAAACTCACGCCTGAAGTCGAAGCCGGTCTGCTCGCGCAAGCGCAGGCGACCGGCATGACGCTCGACGAATTCCTGGCGCGTCAACTGGAAGCGCTCACGCGGGCGGCTGTTCCTTCGCCTGCGCAACCTAGCGCCCCCGCCGCGACCGAAGAATGGGAAAAAGAGCTGGAGGAATGGCTGGACAGTTTCCCGCAGCATCCGGTTCTCTCCGATGAGGCGCTGAAGCGGGAAGACTGGTATCCCGACCGCTGGTAAGTCCGCGAACGATGAGGGTTCTTGTCGATACGAGCACTGTGCTCCGCGCCATTCAGCGCGATAGCCCGTTCTGCGCCCCGGCCCGGCAAGCGCTCAAGCTCCTGCATCGCCGGAATCACGAGCTGTGCCTTGCGCCGCAAAACGTAAGAAGAACCTCCCGAGCGTTGCCACCAATACCGGCGCGAGGCCGATTGCGAATGGCGCCCAAGAATCGCGGGAAGTCCGGGCATAGGCATCCCTCAACTCGCACCCCTTCCGTTTGCCCAGCTTGAACAATTTCGCTGCGGCGAATACTGGGGAATGCCAGCGCCCCAAGGTCGGCACTGCCTGAGTGCGCAGAACGCCCGTACCAGCAGCCGGTCGTCGCCATGTTCACCGCAGATGTTACGTCGCGGTGGTCGCGGCACACGCTCTGCGAGCTTGTGTATCACCTCCTGCCTCAGAGAGGAAAACCCGCTTGAGTATCCGGGCGGTAGCGCCGTGTGCAGCACGGTATCTGCGTTGATGCCGGGAGTGATGCGCGCGACTTTGCTTCCGTAAACGGGCTGGGACTCAAGGAAGTCGTTGAACTGGAAGTGCATCGAATTCGTAAACGGCGGCATGGAAGGAAAGGATCTTAACGGCTGAAATAGCACCGGACCGTAATCAGGCTCAGGACCGCTAGCGCTGTGGCCCAACAGCTCTGTTGATCGTCCCCCGTGAAGGCTGCCCAGCCGCCTGTGTTTTGTTGGCGGCTTTCAATGGCCTCACGTATGGCTCGAATCAATAAGGGCATGGTCGTGGGGAATCGCTGATCGCACCGACGCCTGGAAAGGCGATCCGCGGCGGTGTACCGGTTATCTTTCCGTGGTTCGGCCCGCGCGGGGAGGGCAAGCCTGGCCCCGCTCATATGGAATCGCCGCATTATTGTCGAAAAGAGCGGCTCCGAAGCGACAGTTATCTGGAATCCGTGGATTGACAAGGCAAAGGGTATGTCCGATATGGCGCCCGACGAGTGGCCGGAGATGATCTGCGTCGAAACTGCCAATGCCGCGGATAACGCTCTCCGTCTTTCCGCCGGCGGGTCTCACAAGCTAAAGACGTCGATCCGGCTGGAGAGCGTGGGGCCGTAGCATCGGTCCATTCGCTGCGATCAACTGTTCCTTGGGAGCACGAATCCTTACGGCGCGAGCGGGAGGAGTGCTGGCTGCCTTTCGCGTGGGCATTTATTGGTATCTCCTCTGGCGGGAATGGACGGGGAACCCAACAACGCCAACGCCGGCACGGCCTACGCGGTCAAGTGATGCCGCAGCCAGTGGAGGGACTCACTTTTGTTTGGTGAATGGCACGGCGTGTTTGTCATGTGTTGGGAATAGGATCCTTCGGCTGCGCCGCTATCGTTGCAGTTTTGCGGCGCTGGCGAATCCAACGGACCACTGAATACGCAGTTCCGATTGCGCAGAGCACGATGAATCCAATCATCGCCCAGAAAGCTGCGGGCGATTCAGCCACCGAGAGGACCTTACGCCCGAAGACGATCGCGAGCGCAGCAACTATCGAAAAACGCGCGAATCGCGAGACGAAAGCGACCGCAAGCAGCTTGTGGCGGGGGTATTGAAATGCGCTGGCAGCGACGATTACGGCCCTGAACGGAAACGGCGGCGGAGCAAGGCAGCCCAGCATGACAGTGTAGGCGGCGCGTTCATTTATCTTCTTCTTCCAATAATCAAACCGTTTCCGGCTCATCATCTTTTCGAGACCGGCTTCCCCTCCCTTCCGGGTAAGGAGGTCTAACAGGAAGATTCCGATCACTGATCCGGCCGCCGCTATGGGAACGTACTCCCAGGTACGAGAATGGTTGCGTGCAATCAGAGTAAGCAGCAACAGATCGTTTCCGAACGGCAAAATCAGGAATGACGAATCGGCGATGCCAAGCGCAAGGAGGCCGGCGGGGCCATGGCGGAGGAAGATCTGGAGTGGGCCAAGCGCCAAATTCTTAGTGTTAGCTAATATGGCCGCGATGACAGTCCCCAAGGCAAGTAACAATCCGTGCTCCCAAGGCATAGTTGATTGCGCCGAAACGGTCTGGCGCTATGGCCCCGAGCTCTCCAACCGGATTGACGCCGTGAGCTTGTGAGACCCGCTGGGAGCAAGGCGGCGAGAATTATCCGCGCGGATCGCCTTTCCAGGGAGTAAACGTGGTCTTGGAGCAGAGGGAAAGGACGGGCCGCTGCCCGAGCGGCTGCCAACGAGCCACATGAGCGCCGTGTAAGAATGCAATTTGGCTCTGGAACAAGGATCAGCGCTGCCCGTCACGATGCCTTCCCGATGAATTCACGCTCGCCCAGGACGAACGCCTCCATCGCGTTCGCGAATCCTTCTTCCTCATTCGAAGTAGTCACGTACTTCGCCTGCTGTCGTACATCAGTGCTGGCGTTTCCCATGGCGATGCTGAGCCCGCTCTTCTTGAACATGAGTACATCGTTCGGCATGTCGCCAATCGTGGCGATCTGTTCCGGCGAGATGGACAGCGCCTGGGACAAGACGGCGACCACGTGGCCTTTGTTGGCGTCAGGGTGGGTGACGTCCAGATAATACGGCTGCGACCGCGCGGCTGAAACGTAATTGCCGACGTCTCGTCGCACGTCGGCCGCACATCGCGCCACGGCAGGGTGGTCATCGCTGACGCCTACAATCTTGGCCACCCGTTCCAAGTGTGAGGTGAAATCCGGAACAACCATGGGCGCGAACCCCACTGTCCATTGTTCACGCGCGACGTGTGGGCCGCTGTCGTTGCGCACCAGCCATTCAAGATCGGTATAAACCCAGCAATCAAGTCCGTGACGCGTGATCGCCTCGATGACCTTAGCTGCGATATCCGCCGTTACGAAGCTCTGTGCCATTACCGACAAGTCGGGGTGAACGAGCACGCCGCCGTTGAAGGCCGCGACCGGTTCTGTGAGGGCAAGCGCCTTAATCAACATCTTGATGCCGAGCGGCGGCCTACCGCTGGTAAGAGTGAATGCTATGTCAGCATTTCGAAGGCGCTTCACGGCGTCAATCGCTCGCGCGGTCAGCACCTTCTCCTGCGTGACCAGAGTGCCGTAAACAGGCTCTTGGAGCTGAGAAAAAGGACGGGCCGCTGCCCGCACGGCTGCCAACGAGCCACATGAGCGCCCTGCAAATAGATCTCGGCTTCCGCCGCCTGACTCGAGACCACGGCGCGCACCAATCCGCCCGGTGCGTCCTCGAACCGCAGGACATTTGGAAGATTGAATCGACGAGCCAACCCGGCTGAATTCACGCGGCCGTCACCTCAGGGCGATCTCTTAGGCATCACGGGCAGCGGTTGTGGTAAAGTGAGCATCTGCCGTCCCGACGCCAATTCATTTATAGTTATGAAACGACTGGGACAGATGACTACACAGTGACGCCTTTCACGCCGAATCTCCAAGAGCGGCACGGTCGGCAATGAGTAACGCGTGCTCTTGTTGTATCCTGCCGGCGGGAATCGAAGCATCGCCGTCACGAAGCCGCGCAAGCATCCCCACTTTCTCCGCTCCGGTCACGACAAACAGGATCCGGCGAGCGCGATTTAGCATCGGATACGTAAGTGTCATCCGCCGGCGGTTCTGGTAAGTTCCGGTGATCGCGACATCCCTGTCGTTGATCTTCAGTACCGGGTCATTGGGCACAAGCGACGCCGTGTGGCCGTCCGGGCCGAGTCCAAGATGAACGAGGTCGAGCACCGGCGGCGTCCCTGCAATCTGTTCAAGTGTGCGCGCGTAGCTGCGCGCCGCGCCTTCAATGTCGGCTTCTTCCACCGGCATTGCATAGATCTGGCCCGAAGGCAACGGTGCGTGTTCGAGCAAGCTCTCTTGCAGGTGCGTGAGGTTGCGATCGCGGTCGCCGGCGGGGGCAATCCGTTCGTCCACTTGCACCACATGCACGGATGCCCAGGGGACGATCTCGTTGGCTAGCATGCGTAGCATTTGCCACGGCGTGTGGCCACCGCTAACCGCCATCACGAAGCGGCCGCGCGCGGCTACCGCGGCGCGCGCCTCTGCAGCAATAACCTCGGCGGCCTCTTTGGCGACGGCATCGGCGTCAGCCAGAATTTGAGTCTCTATGGCGATTTGAGTCTTCATAGCAACAGTTCCAATGAAATCGGCAGGCCCCGGGAAGCCTTGGAAGAATGCCAGGAATCACCCTGCTTTGCGTCTCAGTGGAGCCTCCTTCTTACTCACAACCTGCAAAGTACGCGCAACCGGGTTGTCCCAACCACCCAGCGGCGTGACCCGCTCAACTTCCTTCGGTCCCCACGTATTCGGTTCGTACTCGAAGACCGGGGTCTTAGCCTTCAATGCTGGATCTACGATGCGCCACGCCTCTTCCACGTAGTCTTGCCGCGCAAACAAAGTAGCGTCACCGGTCATCGCATCGGTCAGTACACGTTCGTAGGCATCCATATCCCCCACACCAGGATGGCGACTTCCTATGATCTCGCTTGATTCGGCGATCGATTCACTGCCCGGCGCCATAAAATTCATGCCAAATGCGAGGGTGAGCTCGGGAGTGAGGCGCCACCGGAAGTAATTCGGTTTCAGATTGAAGTCGCTATACATCGTTGGTGGTTGGAACAGGCGAATCGTGATCTCCGTGCACGTCACCGGTAGGTTCTTGCCGGCGCGGATGTAAAACGGCACCCCGCGCCAGCGCCACGAGTCAATCTCCAGTTTCAAGGCAGCGAAGGTTTCGACCGTCGAGTCAGGCGCTACCCCCGGCTCTTTCCGGTACCCGCGAAATTGGCCGCGCACCAAGTTCTTTGTCTCGAGTGGGGCCATTGCTTTGAGGACTTTAACCTTCTCGTCGCGAACGGATTCGCTGTCGGTACGAACCGGCGGCTCCATCGCCAGGTTGCATAGGACCTGGAATAGATGATTCTGGATAACGTCGCGAATAGCGCCGGTCTGGTCGTAGAAAGAACCCCGTCCCTGAACACCGAAGTTCTCCGCCATTGTGATCTGCATGCTTTCGATGTGATTGCGGTTCCAGATCGGCTCTAAGAACGAGTTGGTGAAGCGGAAGAAGACCATATTATGCACTTGCCGCTTCCCAAGATAATGGTCGATCCGGAAGATCGCCGTCTCGTCAAAGGCGCTGAGCAAGAGTCTATTCAATTCCTGCGCCGAGGCGAGATCGTGGCCGAACGGTTTTTCGACAATTATCCTTGCACCCTTCGCGCAGCCCGTTTTCACCAATTGTTCCACAACAGCGCCGAACAAGACTGGCGGGATCGCCAGGTAATGCGCCGGACGCTGGGCGTCCTTGAGTTCCTTGCGCAAAGCCTGAAACGTGGCTGGGTCCTTGTAGTCGCCGGACACGTAGCGTAGGAGGCCGGACAGTTTGGCGAACGCCGCGGAATCCAATCCGCCGTGTTTCTCGAGGCTATCCCTCGCCCGAGCCTTCAGCTGATCAAGACTCCAATCGGCCTTGGCCACGCCGATAACCGGCACGTTAAGATTGCCACGCTTCAACATCGCCTGCAGCGACGGGAAAATCTTCTTGTACGCCAAGTCGCCTGTGGCGCCGAAGAATACGAGCGCATCGCTATGGTCCGCTGCCACAAGTCCTCCTTAGGCCGCCTTTTTTTCAAGATGGCCGCCAAATCCGAATCGCATCGCGGACAATACCTTGTCCTGATAGTCGGCTTCGCCGCGCGAACTGAATCGTTCATACAGCGCAGTGGAGAGCACCGGCGCTGGAACTCCTTCGTCAATGGCGGCCTTGATCGTCCACCGCCCTTCGCCCGAGTCCGACACACGGCCGGCAAACTTCCCGAGATTGGGATCTTCGACCATTGCAGACGCTGTCAGATCGAGCAGCCAAGAGGCGATCACGCTGCCCCGCCGCCACACTTCAGCGATATCCCGCAGGTCCAGATCGTACTGATAGTGCTCGGGATCGCGTAGCGGTGTCGTCTCAGCGTCGACAGCATGCTTTTGTTTGCCGACATTGGCGTCCCGGAGAATTCCCAGGCCTTCGGCATAGGCGGCCATGACGCCGTACTCGATGCCGTTGTGCACCATCTTGACGAAGTGACCGGCGCCGTTCGGCCCACAATGCAGATAACCATGCTCGGCGGTTCCTCCGACGATCTTCTCTCGACCAGGTGTGCGCGGAATGTCCCCGATGCCGGGCGCGAGCGCCGAAAAAATCGGATCGAGATGCTTCACCACGTCCTTCTCACCTCCGATCATCATGCAGTAGCCTCGTTCCAATCCCCAGACACCTCCGCTGGTGCCTACGTCCACGTAATGAAGTTTTTTAGGGGCAAGCTCCTTCGCGCGACGGATGTCGTCTATGTAATAGGAGTTGCCACCGTCAATGAGAATGTCGCCAGCTTCCAGCAACGCGACGAGATCAGCGATACTCTTGGTTACTACCGCCGCCGGCACCATCAACCAAATGGCGCGGGGCTTCTCCAGTTTCTTTACTAGATCGGCTAGCGAGGACGCGCCAACCGCCTTCTCCTTTGCCAGATTTGCGACCGCCTGTGGCGATCTGTCGTACACCACGCATTGGTGGCCGTTGTTGATTAGGCGCTTCACCATGTTGGCGCCCATCCGTCCCAGTCCGATCATGCCGAGTTGCATTTTGTGCTCCTATGACGTTTGCCTACTCCGAGGTTCTCGTTAAACCCGATTGCATGGCTTGGCCCAAGCGGCGCCGGAGCCGAAGCACAGCCTTACCGAGTGGAGAGAAGGCGGCCATATTGATGTTGAGGTTCATATTATGGCCTCCTACACTTGCCGATGCGTCTCGCTCGCTGTCGATTTAAAACTTGAATCAGCGGGCGCCTCCCGAAATGGAAATATTGCACAGTTGCAAAACCTTAAAGGTGGGTTAGAAAAGGTGGGTTGGAGGACAATTCCGGTGGAGGACGGCGCCACGGATGGTGGCGAAAGCGGAGTTCCGCCTAGGGGAACTATTCCCGCGCCTGAGTTTCGTCGTGTCCAATCTGGAAAAAACCAGCCCAGCGGTGGCGCGATTTCTACAACGAGCACACAATCTGGCTGGCGAACTTGTTCGGCGGCTGATAGCCGCCGGTGGAGGGTAACCTGACACGGCGAGTGTTCGACGGCATACTGCGGAGGATCGAGGTTGTGCCTGTTCCAACAAGGTGAAGATCGGAACGGAAGGCGAATTCTTAACAGAGAAGACTCAAGCAGGAGACCTGTCGAGAGTCACTAAAAAAATGGCGCAGCCCGGGAGACCCGAAATGCATCTCAAAACAGAGGCACGGTCATTTGAAAACAAGGGATGATGGGACCGGGTATGTCGTCAGCCGTGTTGCAGACGTTCCTTCCGTGGGAGCTCGCTTCCTCCCCGATCATTCCGCGGCAACATTCACTCTGTTAGCTCCGAGGGCCACGCGTGTCGAGCTTTGGGTGTACGGCTCGCCGATGGACGCCAATCCTGTCCTGCGCGAAGTGATGACGATCCAGGCCGACCAGTCCTTCGCGAGCACGCTTGCGATCGGGAATGCGATCTATTACGGCTTTCGGGCGTGGGGACCGAATTAGCCCTATGACCCAGCCTGGGTTCCTGGTTCGCAAACGGGATTCGTCGCTGACGTCGATGCTGCCGGCAACCGTTTCAATCCGAATAAGCTGCTCCTTGATCCATACGCCCTGGAGGTGAGTCACGATCCGCTAACTCCAGGCCATCCCGACCCGACCGTGTACCTCTCAGGAGATTCCTCGCGTACGACGGACACAGGGCCATTCGCGCCGAAAGGCATTGTGATCGACATCCCGGCCGCGGATTTCGGCGTCAAGCCGGAGACCCCTTTCAAAGACGAGATCATCTACGAAGTTCACCTCCGCGGGCTGACGAAGAATGATCCAAGCGTCCCTGCGAACTTTCAGGGCACCTACGCCGGCGCCGCCACTCGTGCTGGATATCTTCGGGACCTGGGCGTAACCGCGATAGAGTTGGCCCGAGCGGGAATCTTCGGGGTGACCACCTTCGCATACCTTGCGATGTCTACGGTAGAGCTTGAGAGCCATACAGCCTCAGTCATTCTAAAACAGCTTTGCACGCTATTGAACGCTGAGAATGGCTTTTTGGCTGTATATCTTTGATTCTATTCTGGCGGTGAGGGTGGGATTCGAACCCACGGACGAGTCACCCCGTCAACGGTTTTCGAGACCGCCCGATTCAACCACTCTCGCACCTCACCGGGCGAATTTTCCTTTATTGTCCCACAGTGACGGCGTGGGATGAGGAGGCGATCCGCGTGACTTGGGCCGATCGCGGGAGTTGACTCATCGACCTTCCGGGCTGTGGTGACCGATGAATCGGTCCACCCATGGGACGAAATACTTCCAATTCGGCGCGTCGGTGTAGTCGCCATCGTGCTGCCGCCAGGCAAGCTGGCCGTCCATTAGCGCGACATTCACAGCCGGCATTTTCTCCGTGTGGTAATCGTCCGACCGGCCGAGGTCTTTCGCTCCCAGTAGACGAAAAACCGGCTGCGCCGCGATCGCCGCCATGAAGCTGCCCTGGTGATCTAGCCATCGCGCGTCGCCTTTCTCGGGAACGCCATAACTGATGAAAGTCACCCGCGGCGCACATAACGCCAGCAGTTCGTGCGCATCTACCGGAATGTCGCCGGCGTTCTTGCTTCCGAACCCGGCCTCCGCGGGCCGGATATTCTCATTCCTTTGGAGCTCCAGCGCCTTGCCCGGACAAGAAATACGTGTCGATCGCACGCGTCAAGGTCTCGCGGTCAAGCACCGGGCTCTGGCCCTCGTATCGCGCCGCCCAACAAACCTGATTTATCAGGTCTCGCGGATAACATGGCCGAAGCGGCTCACTGAGCTTGCGCTGCAATATCTCTATCAATTCGTCGGCAAGCTTCGGGTCGTGACGAAGACCGCGCTCGTCGCAAGTCCGGCGGAAGATCTCCCGGAACTGCTCCTCCGAGGCGACATCGACCTTGATCTTAGTCTGAATCCTTCGGAGAAATGCCGCGTCTGCGAGTTCCGCGGGATTCATGTTCGTTGAGAACACAACGAACATCTCAAAGGGAATTTCAAGCTTCTTCCCACCCGCGAGGGTGAGGAAGTCGATCCTGCGGTCCAGGGGAACTACCCAACGGTTAAGGAGCTCCTCGGGCCGAACACGCTGACGCCCGAAGTCGTCAATGATCAGAACGCCGCAATTGGCTTTCATTTGCACAGGGCCGGCATAGAATCTTGTTACCGCATTGAACTGCAAGTCGAGCATCTCGATAGTCAGTTCGCCACCAACAACCACCGTCGGGCGATGACAGAGCACCCAGCGGGGATCGCTCTTCACCGGCCCGGAATCCGGGAAGTTCTGGTGAACCAGCGGGTCGAAGACGGTTATCACTTGGCCGTCGATTTCCACGGCAAATGGTATCCATACGCGATCATCGGCCAGTACCCGTGGCAAGGCCGCCGCAATCGTGGTCTTCCCCGAGCCTGTCGGCCCGTGAAGAAAGATTGAACCGCCCGAGTTGAGCGCCGTCCCAAGCCGGGTCACAGTTTGATCATCGAGCACAAGATGCGCCAGTGCGTTTCGCATGATGGCTGGGTGCACTTCGACGTTTCGGACGCTTTGGCGGCGGACCTGACGGGCATAGGTTTCCAGCGAGACGGGAGCGGGCCCAGCATACTGATTCCACGAGAGCAACTCACGCGCGCGTGATCTGCCTTGCGAGGTAATGGCTATCTGGCGGTCGTTACCGACCATACCAGTAACCTCACAAAGCTGCTCCTTCCGAAGACGCTGAAAAAGTTCGTCGACAACGTCCTTGCTTAACCGGGCAAGCCGCACCCAGTCGAAAAACGTGAAAGGACCCGAAAGGTAGAGAATCTTCAGCAGCAGTTCTTCGAGAAAGCTTCTGGGCACATCGACGTCGGCAATCGACTGGGGGAGGTGCGGAGGGCCGGCTAGCGCCCCCGTCTCAAGACCGGGATCATTTTCCATAGTCGATTTCTGGCCTGCTGGATTTTCGGGGGGATCTGATCGGTGCTCCATAACAGAACCCGCTCTCAGGAGTCATCCGCATCCGATCAGGGGCGCGATTCAGGGCGAACGCCTTCGCACATTAAACGAAGGAGGCAGAGGTGATCGGTGTGAGTTCGTGCGATCGCGGGAGCTGGCTCATCGACCGTCTGAACTTTGATGACCGATGAATCGGTCCACCCACGGGATGAAATACTTCCAATTCGGCGCGTCGGTGTGGCCGCCGTCGTGCTGCCGCCAGGCGAGCTGGCCGTCCATCAGGGCGACATTCACAGCCGGCATTTTCTCCGTATGGTAATCGTCGGACCGGCCGAGATCCTTCGCTCCCAGCAGGCGAAAAACCGGCTGCGCCGCGATCGCCGCCATGAAGCTGCCTTGGTGATCCAGCCATCGCGCGTCGCCTTTCTCGGGAACGCCATAACTGATGAAAGTCAGCCGGGGCGCACACAACGCCAGCAGTTCGTGCGCATCTACGGGAATGTCGCCGGCGTTCTTGCTCCCGAACGCGGCCTCCGAGGCCCCATATTTCATAAAATTCCCGGCCATCCAGTGATACTCGCCCGTTCCCGTAAGGTTTTCGACTGCTTCGCCCCAGTTGCGCCGGTGCAGCTTCGCGCCGCCCTCGCCGGATGAGCCGATCAGCACGACCGCGAAGCGAGTGTCGTAGGCCATCGTCACGAGCGCGGCCTTTCCGTATCGGGAAACGCCTTCGATGCCCACGTGCTTGGTGTCCACGCTTCGGTCGGTTTCCAGATAGTCCAGCCCACGCGATGCGCCCCACGCCCACGCTCGCAGCGATCCCCAATCGTCCGGTTTGCGGGGTTGTCCTTCATTCACCAGACCGATAATGCCCTTCGTCAATCCTGCCCCGTTATCGGCTTGAACGCTGGTGGGATTGATGTAGGCGTAGCCCCAGCCATCCGCGAGCAACTGCTGGGTGGACGGCGGATCAGCAGGCCCCGCAGACGCTCCGTTGGGCGGCCCGGCCTTGCCTTTGAACGCCGGCGGCGGCGCTCCCGGAAGCAAACCGCGCCCGAACATCATCATCACGGGAACCGGGGCCCGCGCAGTCGCCGGCGTGACCAGAATCATCTCTATATCGACATTGATCGAGGGATAAGACGAATTGTCCACGTGACCGATCAATTCCCTGCCGATCGCTGCGTAGGAGCCCACCTTGTCGGTCACCGTATTCTTCACCGTCCAGGAGACCTTCGGCACGTTTTTGGGGACGCGGCCCAACACCTCGCGATCGAAATCCTCCAAGATTTCTGGCCGTCGCAGATTCCACCACATTTCCGCGGTCGTCACCTTTACGCCATTCTTCAGCGTGAGGGGATCCGGCAAATTAGGAAATGGATTCGCCGTCGCTTCGTCGTAGTTGGCATGATTGGGAGCGCTCTCGTTGCCGCTCGGACCGGGGCGCAGTGCCTTGATGCCGAGCTGGTCCATCATATTCTGGTGATCTTCGGCGGCGGTCCAGTTCTTCGGATCGGGAAGATTGGCCGCGCCCCCCGCAGCGCTTGCAGCGGACGACGCTTGCTGGCTGAACAGGTTGACTCCCGAAAGACAGATGGCGCACAAAATTGCGTGACGAATCATGCATTCCTCCCGGATGGTTCCATGGCTTCAAGTTTATCGAAGTTCTTGAGGCGCGGTGAAGACTGGCCGTTGCGTGGCGCAGCGATGGCTACAACGTCACGAAGCCGCTGACTCGGGCGTCTTGCGTGACCTGCGTCCACACGACGCGTGCGCGGCCGGCGGCGCCCGAGCGCTGGTATTCGACTTCGACACCCGGCTCCAGTGCGCTGGAGGCGTGCAGCGCGCGGAATCCCGTGGCGCTGATGTCCATCAGTTCGCCGACGACGGCCATCGGGGTCGGGTTCTCGAAGATGAGCTCGACGCGGCCCGAGATAGCCTGCCGCGTCGCGTTGCGACGATCGCGGCCGCTTCTTCGGTCCGGAATCAATGGCGTGACCATAGAGTTCATCCTCCAACTCGCATTGCCGCGCCATTCAATCCGTAGGATTTGATCTTACGCTGGAGGGTGCGCTTGGAAATCCCGAGCGCGGCGGCGGCCCGCTGTTGATGTCCGCCACTGCGCTGCAGAGCCGACGCGATCGCGTTCTTCTCCATCTGTGGAAGCACGGCCAGTTGGACTAGATCCGCGCGGAATGCGTCCGATGCGAACTCCTCGGGCAAATCCGCGGCTCCAATTTCGTCACCCGGCGCCAGTACCGCCGCGCGCACCACCACATTGCGCAGCTCGCGTACGTTGCCGGGCCAGGGATATGCGCGGAATTTGGCGGCGGCTTCCTCCGAGAGGCGCAGCACCGGATTCTGTTGAGCTAGAAAATGCTTCGCTAGAGGAAGGATGTCGGCGGAGCGCTCGCGCAGCGGCGGAACTTCCAGCCGGATTTGCGAGAGGCGATGATAGAGGTCCGCGCGAAAGCGGCCCTCCGCCACGGCGGTTTTCACGTCTTGATTGGTGGCGGCGATCAGGCGCGTATCCACGGCGATCTTCTTCACGCCTCCCAGGCGGAAGTAGCTGGCGCCATCGAGAACGCGCAGCAGCTTCACCTGCATTCGTGGCTCGAGCTCGCCGATCTCATCCAGAAATAAGGTTCCCTGGTGGGCCAGATCAAACAGTCCTGACTTGGGGGAATCGGCGCCGCTGAAGGCGCCTTTTTCATAGCCGAACAGCTCGCTTTCGAGCAGGCTTTCGGGAAAGGCGCCGCAATTCACGTCTACCCACGATTTCGCCGCGCGCCGGGAATAGTGGTGAATAGCGCGCGCCACCGCCTCCTTGCCCGATCCGCTTTCGCCCGTAATGAGGACGGTCGCGTTGGTGGGAGCGACTCGCTCCGCCAACACCAGCAGGCGCCGCATCGCGTCGCTGGCGAAGACGGACTTGACGCCCAAAAATTCGCGGACTTCAGCCGCGCACGGCTCCATAGGTTGCTTGTCGGCAGACCGGCCCGTAACTTAACTACGGCATCCACCTGAGCCGAATGCAGAATTCGTCCTACCCGGAACCGGCAGTGCCGCATGGCCCTGCACGCCACGTAAGCGCCTGTATCAGGGCACGACTTCAGTCGTGCCGGACAGCGGAGATAAAGAGACTGGGCTTTAAGCCCCTGCATACTGCCGGCTATCTTCCGTCGACTGAGAATGCCAGCAATACGTTGCCCGGCATTCCGCCCGCCGTGGGATAGCCCGAGTTGACGAACAGCATCCCAGCGGCCACAGCCGGGCCGGCGCCGTCCAGCGAGCCGCCCCTTGCGGACACTCCGTTCACGGTTTCGTAGGGGCGAATGGTGTCGAACTCCCAGACGATTTTTCCATCGGTGGTCGAGTACGCCCGCAGCCGTCCATCCACTGATCCGGAAAACACCACTCCCGGAATCGCGGTCACCGCCGCCGATTGCGCGGGGCTGCATCGCGGGCGGTCGCCGCAACCCGGCGGAGGCGTGTACCATAGGCGCCGGCCGCTCGAAAGCTGCAGCGCGAACATTCCCCCGCCCCGTTTCGGATCTGCGTCCGTGTTGGTGCTGTAAGGAAGGGTGATGCGGCCAATATCGGATAGCGCGACGTACACGTTGGATGCGTCCGCCGCCGAGCCCCACTGAACGCCGCCCATCGTTCCACCCTGGCCGATGCGCACCGACCAGAGTACTTCTCCCTGCTGATCCGGATCGAGCGCGTGCACCACTCCCGATTTTTGCCCGGCCACCAGCGCGCGCTTGCCGTTCTCCAGCGTCACCAGAATCGGCGGCGAGGCGAAATCGAGGTCGGGTCCGTTCGACTCGGGGCAGTTGGTCTTGTCCGGCAGGCGGCACGCGGCTGTGTAGGCGTCTTTGGAAGTCATTTGACGCGTCCACAGAATCTTGCCCGTGTTCAGATCCATCGCGAAGAAAGAGTCGCTCGTGCGCGTGGGGGGATCGCTGTAGTTATCGCCGGTGGTGGCGTAGAGCGCGTTGCGCTGCGGATCGATAGCGGGACTGCTCCAGATGGGCGCCCCGGAAGGACCCCAGAGTTGAACGCCGGCTTTGCTTTTCTTGATAGGCTTGGGCGGATCGATGGTGTAAGTTTTCCAGATCTGTCTCCCCGTCGCCGCATCCAGCGCCACCAGGCTCCCGCGGAACCGGCAGCATTCGTAAGCGGGTGCGCCGGCGGCTTGCTCCTCGCCCGAGGCCACGGGCACGTACAGACGGCCGTTGTAGAACACCGGCGAGCCGGTGATGCGCGCCAGCGGGAAATCGTCCACCTTGGTCTTCCACACGAGATCCCCCGTGCTCGCGTCCAACGCATATGCGTTGGCGGTTAGATCGCCGAAAAACGCGACGTAACGCGCGGCCCCGCCGATTTGGATCCGCGCGATCGTGATGCCGGTGCGCACGGACGCGCCGGCGTCGAAGAACCAATACACGCATCCGCTCTCCGCGCTGAGCGAATAGATCTTGCCCCCTTGGCTTCCCACAAACACACGCCCCGCGGCGACCGCGGGATGAGCGTAGGCTTGAATATCACCCGGAAAGCCGAATGCCCATTTCACCTTCAGGCGCGGCACCTGATCGGCGGAGATGCCCGCCGCGGCGCTGGTTTGAAATCGAGTGTTGTTGGTGTTAACGCCCCATCCGTTCCACAGCGGAGGGGTCAGCGAAAAGGCGGCGCCAGCCCCAGCTACAGGGGAAGAAGCGGACGCGCGGCACATCGCGCTCGCCGGAGGAGTGGTCACCAGCGGTTGGGAGAAGGATTTGCCGGTGACGAATTCGGCTATGGCGCGCCGGTCGGCAGCCTTCAAACGGCTGGCCATCGAGATCATCGGACCGCTTTCCATGGCGGCCAGCACGCGATCCGGAGTCATCGCGCGCAAGACGTCGCGACTAGGCGCGCGGTCGTTGCCGCCGTCATGGCAAGCGGCGCAATTCTGTTTATAGGCAGCCGCGCCGTCCTGTGCCAAAACATGTGCGGAAAACAGCAGCGCGGCGCAGGCCCAGACGCATCTTTGGAGGGCGGACTTTAGTCCGCGCGGCGCTTCAGCGCCGCTCTGCGTCAGCGAGCCTGAAGCCTGTCTTGCACTAATGGGGCGGCTCAAGCCCGCCCCCCGCGGTTTGGTTGCAGCTATGCTGCGCTGTGCGCTCATGGTTCGGCGATCGGCGGCGTCTGGCTCAAGCGCTCACCGTTGGCTCGGGTGGCGGAGACAAAGCTCCCGCCATGGGTCCCGTCCTTCAGCGCGTGGATCGTGATGGTGACTTTGTCGCCAGGCTTCAAAGTCGTTCGGTTCCAGCCGCGGCGCGCCAGGTAATTTGGACTCATGCCCTCGATGCCCCAGGTGTCCATGCCTCCCTGTTCGTTCGGCACATCGATCCAAATCCAGGAATGAGGGTTGGTCCAATCGAATTTCTTGATCGTCCCTGTGACGGTCTTTTCGCTGGTCATTTCGAAAGCCGAGTAGGAATGGTGGGCCGCAGCCGCAGCGGCGGTCAAAATCGCCAGACGGGCCAAGTGCATCAGTTTGTTCTTCATCACGAGTCCTGTCTCCCTCTAATGTGATGTCACGCTAATTTTCTGGTGGAGCGGGCTTTAGCCTGCAACCTGGGCTTCAGCCCAGGTCCGGACGGAGGCTGAAGCCTCCGTTGCAGGCTAAAGCCTGCTCCACGACGTTAGTACAACACAATAAACTTCAAGTTTACTTCAACCGGGCCGCTTCCGGAGCCGGGAAATGCTCCGGGGTATCCTGAAACCTGTGGCCGACGCTGCCCCCATTGGCGCCAACGCAAGCTGGGACCGTGTGCAGATCGCGCGCCATCCCAAGCGACCGCACACGCTCGACTATGTCCACCGGCTGCTGACCGATTTCGAAGAGCTGCACGGCGACCGGGCTTTCGCCGATGATCATTCCATTGTGGGCGGGATGGGATGGTTCGAGAACCGTCCCGTGATGGTCATGGGCCAGCAGAAAGGCCGCGACACGAAGCAGAAGCTCGTGCGAAATTTCGGCATGCCGAAGCCCGAAGGGTATCGTAAGGCAATGCGTCTGATGGAGCTGGCGGCAAAATTTTCGCGGCCGGTGATCACCCTACTCGATACCCCCGGCGCCTATCCTGGAATCGACGCGGAGGAGCGCGGGCAGGCGCAAGCCATCGCTCAAAATTTGCGCGAAATGTCGCGGCTGGAGATCCCCGTCATCACGGTGGTGATTGGCGAGGGTGGCAGCGGAGGGGCGCTGGGGCTGGGCGTGGGAAACCGCGTTTACATGCTCGAGAATGCCGTGTACAGCGTGATCTCGCCGGAAAGCTGCGCGGCCATCATTTATCGCGATTCGGGCCGCGCGCCCGCTGCTGCCGCCGCGCTGAAGATGACCGCCCCCGATCTGCTGGATCTGCGCTTGATCGATGGAATCATTCCCGAACCCGGCGAGGGCGCTCACGCCGATCCCGATGGCGCGGCGGAAGCTTTCCGGCAGACTTTGCGCACGGCGCTCGCGGAATTGAGTAAACTCACTCCGCGCCAACTGGTTGACCAGCGTTACGAGAAGTTTCGCCGCATGGGCGACTTTTTCACGGAAACCGCATGAAGAAACCGGTGCTGGTAGGCATCGTATTCGCGCTGATCGTTCTTTTCTTCATCGTGTATTCGTCGATGAACCTGAGCGGGCATAAGGTCGAGGTGTGCATCGCCTTCAACGGCCGTTCGGCCTGCCGTACCGCGGCCGGCCAAACCGAAGAGTTCGCCCGCCGGACCGCCATCACCAACGCGTGCGGCGAACTTGCCAGCGGCGTCACCGAATCCATCGGCTGCGAAAATGCGCAACCTACCAGCGTCCGCGTCATCAAATGAAATTGACAGCGGGGGCGGTGGGCCCTTACAATCAAAAATCGCTTCCCGCAACGTACCGCGAAGATGGTGGAAGCGCACAGCGAATGCGTTGTGCGCGTTAAAGGAAGCGCACAGCGAATGCGTTGTGCGCGTTAAGGGAAGCGCACAGCGAATGCGTTGTGCGCGTGTAAGTACGGGAAACCTCGAAAATCATGTTTAAAGCCAGTCTCGATAAGACCCTTCCCACGACCGTGACGGGTTCTCTGCCGCGCCCCAGTTGGTACACGGATAACCTCGGCATGCGCTCGTTTCTCGATGCGATGGTCCACAGCCGCTTCCGCGAGCAATATGTGGACGCGCTCTCCGTCTATCTCCGTGAACAGGAAATCGCGGGTCTCGATATCGTCACCGACGGCGATTGCCGGTTCGATCAGGACGTGGGGGGCCAAAGCTGGACCAGCTACCCGCCGCATCACATGGACGGATTCGAAACGACGCATCCCAAGCTCGCGAAGGTCGGAGCGGGAGGCATCGCGTTTCCGCGGGGCCACATTCTACACGACTATCTGGAAGCGCGCGTCATGCCAAAGCTTGTCGGGCCCGTGGGCCGCGGCGAGATGCAGTATGCGGAAATCTGGAAGACCGCGCAGCGGCTGACCACCAAGCCCGTGAAATTCGGCACCGTGACGCCCGAATTGGTCGCCTTCGCGGTGCAGGATAGCCACTACAAAAGTCTGCCGGATCGCATCATGGCGCTTAGCGACGCGTTCAACGAAGAATTGCACGACCTGGCCGACGCCGGCTGCCCCGTCATCCAGATGGAGGAGCCGCAGATCCATCTGCTGGCCGCGCGCGGCTACGTCGATAAAGTGATCAATCCCGAGTTCATGCTGAAAGTCTTCAACAATACCGTGCGAGGCTTGCGCGCGAAAACCGAGGTATGGTGCCACACCTGTTGGGGCAATCCCTCCCAGCAGCGGATGTTCGCCAAAGTGCAGAGCTACAAGCCGGCGCTCGAGTTACTCAATCAAGTGGACTCCGACGTGATCACCTTTGAAATGGCCAGCTCCGGCGCGGCGGAGCTCGAAGACGTCGGCCGCGCCATCACCGAGAAGAAAATCGGCATCGGCGTGATCGATCACCACACGCTGCAAGTGGAGCCCCCGGATCAGGTGGCGGCGCTGGTGCGGAAGGCGCTCGAAACCATTCCGGCGGAGCGGCTGATCCTGACCTCTGACTGCGGCATGGGCCGCGAAGGCATGAGTCGCCGCCACGCGCTGTACAAGATGGTTTCGCTGGTGCAGGGCGTGAACATCGTCAAGAAAGAGCTCGGGCTACCGGTAACGCAGGCTCTGGCCGCGGACCCGGCGCTGTCGCTTCTGAGGACCGCGTGAGTGGCGGTGGGGCAGGCCCTCGGCCTGCGGCGGCCTGCCAGGCCGCCTGCACCGGGCGGGCCGGATTTTTGAAAGGAGTACTTATCCATGATGAACGCCGCGATTGTGGGTCTCGGCTGGTGGGGGAAAACTCTGGTCGAATCCGTGCAGCATTCAAGCCACGAAATCCAGTTTGTAGCCGGGGCGACGCGCACCAAAACACCGGAACTCGTAGCCTTCGCCGATGCGCAGAAGTTCGCGCTGAAGGGTTCCTATGAGGAGCTTTTGGCGAATCCGAAAATCGACGCCGTCGTGCTCGCCACGCCGCATTCCATGCATTCCAAGCAGGTGATCGCCGCCGCGGCCGCCAAAAAAAACATTTTTTGCGAAAAACCATTCGCACTCACCAAGGAAAGCGCGCAAGAAGCTGTCGACGCCGCCCAGAAAGCGGGCGTGACGCTCGGCCTCGGCTACAATCGCCGCTTTCATCCCGAGATGACGAAATTGCGAACGCGCATCCGTTCCGGCGAATTGGGAACGATTCTGCACGTCGAAGCCACCATGACCTTTCCCAATGCCCTTATGCTCACGCCCGAAGCTTGGAGGGCCAGCCGCAGCGAAACGCCCTGCGGCGGCCTCACTCCCATGGGCGTCCACGCCATCGACGGGATGATCGATCTGTGCGGCCCGATCGACCACGTCTTCTGCCAAAGTTTCCGGCGCGCCGTCCCCATCGACGCCGACGACACCACCTCGATTTTGTTCCGTATGAAAGAGGGCATGTCGGGCTATCTGGGCACCATGACCGCGACCGGCCCTGGATTCAGCTTTCAGGTGTTCGGATCCAAAGGATGGGTGCGGCTGGAAGGCATGACGCACGTCGCGGGCGCGTCTTCGGAAGAGCGCCGCACGCGGTTGTTCGGAACTTGCAAATTTCAACCGGCGAAGGGACCAGCCGAAACCTGGGAAGCCGAGCGGCTGGATGTGACCCGCGCGTCCCTGGAAGCGTTCGCTCGGGCAGCGCGCGGCGGCCCGCCCTATCCGATTCCCACCGATGAGATGGTTCACGGTGTCGCCGTGACGGAAGCGATCGTGCGTTCAGCGTCGTCGGGCAAGGTGGAAAAAGTATGAATCTCGGCCGGCTAGGGCATTTGAGTTATTCAACGCTGGTTCACCCCGGCGATAACTGGGAGTTGATGTCCCATAGCCTGCGTACCTATGTGCCGCAGGTGAAGGCGCGCGTATCGCCGAACCAGCCTTTTGGTCTGTCGCTGCGCTTGGCGGCGCCTTCAGCCGAACTACTGGCCCACGACCAATCCGCCCGCAACGACCTGAAGCGCTTTCTTTCCGAAAACGACCTGTACCTCTATACCGTGAACGCGTTCCCCTACGGCGCGTTCAAAGATACCATCGTCAAGGAGCAGGTGTACGAGCCCGATTGGCGCAGTGAGGAACGCACCCAATACACCATCAATGTCGCCGACGTCCTGGCCGACGTAGCGCCCGATGGTTTAGCCTCTTCCATTCAGAGCGCGCCTCTGGGATTCAAGCCGCGCGTGACCGGGCCGGATGTAGTCGCCAGCTACACCGAGCACGTTCTTCGCGTCGTGGCCCATCTGGTCGGCATCGAACAGCGCACCGGCAAGACCGTCACGCTGGCGCTGGAGCCCGAGCCTCATTGCTTCCTCGAAACCACCGACGAGGCGATCGATTATTTCACCGGTCACTTGTATAGCGGGCGCTCGGCGGAGCGGCTGGCGAAGCTCGCCGATATTCCGGTATCCGATGCCATCGCCGCGCTGCGCCGTCATTTGGGCGTGGTATTCGACATCGGCCATCAGGCCGTCGGCTTCGAAGATATCCCTGTGTCGCTTCAAAAATTGGTGGACGCGGGTGTGCCGATCCTGAAGCTCCAGGAAGTGGCCGCGATGCACATGCCGAACGTCACCGATGAGACGGTGGAGGCGCTTCAGCGTTTCGCCAAAACCGTGTATCTCTCGCAGACGGTGGAAAAGAAGAACGGCAAACTCACGAAATTTTTGAACCTGGAAGACGCCTTCGCCGCGCGGCAAAAGGATCCTGGCCCGCGCGAGTGGCGCACGCATTTTCACGTTCCCGTATTCCTGGACGACTTGGGCGGAAAGTTCGGGACCACGCGCTTCGCTCTGGAGGCCGCGCTCAAGATGCATAAGGAGAAGCCCCTCTCAGGCCAGCTAGAAATCGAGACCTATACCTGGGACGTATTGCCCGACCATCTAAAAACCGGCGACATCGTCGATTATGTCTGCCGCGAGATTGAATGGGTCCGCGGCCAATTGGTGTGAACTCTACATTTCGTACCGTTGGATTCGACCGTAGAGCAGGCTTTAGCCTGCAACCTGGGCTTCAGCCCAGGTCTGGATTTTCTACAATTTGGGCCTGCATTGCACCGGATCCGTATCAGGGCACGACTTCAGTCGTGCCGACGACCATGGCTGGTATCAAGGGCTTTAGCCCCTGGTCCTTTTCTGTCCAAAGTCGTCGCGGCGCGCAAAGATTTCTGGGGTTAGTGGCACAGGCCTTAGCCTGTGACGGCCCCTCGGGCCGCAACAAGGGACGAAAATGGGGATTTTCGGTGCAGCGGTTACCGGCCTGGGAGTTCGTGTGAACGTCGGATTCATTGGTCTCGGGCGGATGGGCCACGGCATGGCCCGGCGAATTCTGGAAGGCGGGCACAAGCTGGCCGTTTACGACATCGCCGCGCCGCGCGTCGCCGAGGTTGCCGCGGCGGGAGCTACGGCGACGGCAACGGTCGCCGAAGCCTGCCGTGATCGCGATGTCGTGGTGACGATGCTCGTGGAAGATTCCACCGTCGTCGAAGTCGCGCTGCGCCAGGGAGGCATCCGCGAGTCGCTCCCCGCCGGATCGATCCATCTGGCGATGGGCACCTACGGCGTCGCGGCGATTCGTACGCTGGCCTCGGCGCACGCCGAGGGGAATCAGTTCCTGGTCGCGGCGCCCGTGCTCGGCCGGCCCGATCTTGCCGCCTCGGGACAACTGGGGATTGTCGCCGCCGGTTCCCAAGATGCCCTTCGCCGTTGCCAGCCGCTGTTCGAAGTGATCGGCCGCCGCGTCTTTCACGCCGGCGCGGAGCCCGAAGCTGCCACAGTCGTCAAGCTGGCCAATAATCTGGTGCTCGGCTGCGCGATGATCGCCATGGCCGAAGGGTTTTCGCTGGTACGCAAATATGGCGTCGAGCAGCAGGTTTTGTACGAGGTGATGACGGAAGGACTTTTCTCCGCGCCGGCCTACAAAGGTTACGGCAAGACCATGGTGGAGCAGACATACGAGCCGCCCGGTTCCCCCATCACCGTCGGGCTGAAAGACGCCAACCTCATCCAAGCAGCGGCCGATCTCGCCCGCGTTCCGCTGCCGGCCTTCAACGTCTATCGCGACCGCCTGCTCGGCGCGGTCGCCCATGGCGACGGCGATAAGGATCAAGCCGCGCTAGCCCGCGAGCAAGCCCGCGCCTGCGGGTTGGAATAGAGGCGTTTCCGGCGGCGAGGCTATCGCAGCTTCTTGAGCAAATCGACGTCGTTCATAATTTCGATTCCGCGCTGAGCGCAAAATGCCACGACCGTCGGCGCATAGAACAAGAATGCCCGTATCAGCGGCGATTCTCACTCAGGATGGTGATGAATGTAATCCACCGCTTCATCGATGGTGGCGTCGATTTCTTCTTCGGGAACGTCCTTGATTCTCTGGGCGAGCTTGTCGCCGAACTCAAGGAGCCGCCGATAAGCGCCCTCTCTCGCCGGGCCTGTGGGCGCTGGCTGTGGAGGATAGGCGTGAATGCTCACAGTTTCATTGTCGCCCAAATGGCGACCGAGAACGCTTTCGAAGGCTTCCCGAACAGGCGGAGCCAGTTCTGCTGCCTTGCGTAGCGCATTGTTCTGCATCGAACTTCTCCATCTAAAGTGTAACAAGGGTTGGGCTTAAGAGCTAAGGAAATTCGAGCAGCCGTCCACCACCGCCGAGCTGTAGAGGATTTTTTGAGAAAGGCGCAAATTGACTCTCACGGGGAGTCAGCCGTTGGGACCAACATTTGGCCACCCGTCCATGGCGGGGGAAGAGGGACTCGTCCTTTTCGCTTGCGAGGAAAGCACGTAAGTTGCTGATTCCACAAGCAAGTAAAAGCGACAGAGATGCTTAAACGGCAGTCCGTGGGCACAAATTGGGCACAGACTCGGGGCGGTGTTCCACCGCTGAACGTTCGGAGTTCGGAGGAATGGAGGCAGAATGAATCAGGTGAAAGGCGGCGGCGGCGAAAAGCGCATTCGAAAGCAGTCAAGGTCAGAACAGACGTGACGACCCGAAATTCGCCCCGGTCAACGGCTACAAAGAAACGCCGCACGAAGGGAAGATAGGACGCGTTCTCCTCAATGAAGTAGATGACGGGAGCGAAGCTGCCACGGTGGTCAAGCTGGCCAATAATCTCGTGCTCGGCTGCGCGATGATCGCCATAGCCGAAGGATTTTCGCTGGTACGCAAGTATGGCGTCGAGCCCCAGGTTTTGTACGAAGTGATGACGCAAGGACTTTTCTCCGCGCCGGCCTACAAAGGTTACGGGACCATGGTCGAGCAGAAATACGAGCCGCCCGGTTCTCCTATCACCGTCGGCCTGAAAGACGCCAACCTAATCCAAGCCGCCGCCGATCTATCCCGCGTCCCGCTCACGGCTTTCAACGTCTATCGCGACCGCCTGCTCAGCGCGGTCGCCCATGGCGACGGATCAAGCCGCGCTAGCCCGCGAGCAAGCCCGCGCCTGCGGGTTGGAATAGCGTGTTTCCGGCGTGGCAAGAATGCGCGACGTGAAAGTCATCATTCGTGGGAGCGTACGTGGGTCCAGGGCCGGCGAATCACTCGACCCGCCCGACTTGATCAAGAACTGATGCGACAAAATTAAGCACAGTCTCCAAGCTGGCGCCCAAGCGGTCGACTCCCCCGTAAGCTGCTGCAAGGCCTGCACCTGCGGCGATCGTTCGGCTTCGTACTGTTCGAAAGGCTTTATGACATCTTCCGCTGCCATGTGTGCCTCAGTCGCCTCATGGACTAATTGCCTCAACTCGCACGGGCACAATTTGGGGCACAGCGGATGCTCCCGCAGAGCGCCGCGGAAAACCAGGGTAGAAGAACTAAGGCGAAGATGGCCGCCTGCGTAGGCCACCGTGTTGTGGGACCCGCGCATCATTTGACCTCGTTTGAGGCCGTGGAGGTCGCGATGGGCGCGCCAGTCTCGGCGCTCGTGGCGTATTTCGATACCTGTCGGCGCAAGAGAAACCAGGTCGATTACGATCGAATCAACGCTGCGACGGAAACAGAAACTGAAGATCTGATCGAGAAAGCTGAAGAGCTCCGCGACCTGGTAGAAAAATGGATTCGCGAACACCACTCTCGGTACGGGATTTGAGGAATCATGGAACCCTGGAAGCCGCACTTATACCGCGTCGGGACCGAAACTCAATCCTTTGGCCAAGCGCCCTCGGCGCCAATGTCTTGTTCGTGGACCGGCTCGATGCGCTGACCTGTCCCGCAAGAAAGCTCAAACTGGGAGTTTCAGGGAACGCGACAGGTGCTTGGCAATGAGTGGCTGGGAGGCAGGGACTCGAACCCCGATACGCAGATCCAGAGTCTGCAGTCTTACCATTAGACGACCTCCCACCGGGCCGCACTTAATTCTAGCAGCGGAGGGAACGCAGGGCCGATGAATTTGTAAGATCGGGGACGTCCCGGCACTAATGCCTTCCCGCTGGCCTGCCGATATGAAGAGCACGCTCCCATGGAATCTCTTGGCTCCACGACCGCTCATTTGGATTTCGAAGTCGCCCTGGCGCACGCGGGAGGCGACCTGGAGCTCTTGCGCGAAATTGCCGTGCTGTTCCTCCAGCATTGCGACCACTGGATGACGGAAATCCGCGAGGCGGCCGCTCGCGGAGATACCCAGGCCGTGGCGGATGGCGCGCATGGGCTCAAAGGCTCGGTTGCGAACTTTGGAGCGGAAGCGGCGGTGGAGGCAGCCTTGCGCCTGGAACAACTCGGCCGCCGTCGCGATCTCACCGTAGTGGATAAAGCCGTCCACGCGCTGGATATCGCTCTCGCCGCGCTGCGGCCGGAGTTGGAAGCGCTCTAGCGCCCGCGTAATCCTCTCACAACCGCTCCATCGAAGACGCTTCTTGTGGAGCAAGCTTCAGCTTGCAACCCAGGCTTCAGCCCACGTCCGGACGGACGCTGAAGCCTCCGTTCGCGAGGCTCTAGCCTCGCCAAGCCGGCTGGAAGTCGGTTAACTTAACTGTAAGAAGTTCTCTTAGGTGCAAAGTACTTCTCCACTTGCGGCCCCAATGAACCTTTCATCTGTTTCATTCTGCCTTCATTTCTCCAGATTTTCGCCATCAATTGAGCCCGGCCATGGAAACTGTTCCACGTGATCCACTCTTTACGTTTCCGCAACAAATCGACCGCGGCCCAAGGCTACGCGGCACTCCCTGACAGTCGGAACTCGAAAGCCGCCGATGAGCGGGGTTCGTTGGCGAGCGGTAGGCGCGCGGGCGGCTCCACGCTATCATGATTGGTGTAACCCGATGCCGGCCGAAATCGTCTGCGCGCACAGCCCCGATTCCGACGACGCCTACATGTTCTACGCCCTGGCCACGGGCAAAATCTCCTCGCCGCTGATCCGGTTCCGTCATGTGCTCGACGACATTCAAACCCTGAACCAAAAGGCCCGCGAAGGCGCCTACGAGCTCACGGCGGTCTCCTACCACGCCTACCCCTACATCGCCGATCGATACCGCTTGATGGCCGCGGGATCGAGTGTCGGCGACGGCTACGGACCCATGATCGTCTCGCTCGACCCCCTGTCGCCGGAAGAGCTGAAAGGCAAACGGATCGCGATTCCTGGAAAGCTCACCACCGCGTATCTCACGCTCTGCCTGATGCAGCCCGATTTCGAGGCGGTCGTAGTTCCCTTCGATCGCATCCTTGAGGCGGTGCGCGAGGGCGCCGCCGACGCCGGCCTCGTGATTCACGAAGCGCAGCTCACACACTCGCAAGACGGATTTCACACCGTCATCGATTTGGGCCACTGGTGGAAGGAGACGTATCATCTTCCTTTGCCCCTGGGCGCCAACGTTCTGCGCCGAGACCTGGCGCCGGAGATCGCCCGAGAAAGCTGCCGCTTGATGCGCGAGAGCATCCAGTATGCGCTCGAGCATCGCGAGGAAGCGCTCGATTACGCGCTCGAATTCGCCCGCGGCATGGAGGTGCCGCTGGCCAGGAAGTTCATCGGGATGTACGTAAACCATTACACCGTGGATTGTGGCGATGTGGTGCCCGCCGCGGCGCAGAAACTTTTGGATCTGGGCCACGAAGCGGGCGTGGTTCCCCATCGCGTTCGCGTGGAATTTGTGCAATGAGATTCTTATTTCTTATTCCGGCCATCGCGCTTCTCGCCCAAGCCCAGAGTCAACAGCCCGACACCAAGCAGCGTGCCCGCGCCGCGCGTGAACTGGGTAAGGAGGGCGAAAACGGCGCGCCGAAACTCCTGCCCTACCTCTCCGACCCGGACTTGAGCGTTCGGCTGGAAGCGGTGAAGGCGCTGAATGAGATCGCAGGTCCCAAGACCGTTGACGGTTTGCTTGTGGCTGCCCGCGATCCCGACCCTGAAATGCAGATCCGCGCCACGGACGGTCTGGTGAACGCCTATCTGCCCGGCTATATCAAAACCGGAATCGGTGGAACGATCTCTCGGGCCGGCAACTCCGTTAAGGCCAAGTTCACCGATACCAACGATCAGATCATCGACGCCTATGTCGAAGTTCGTCCCGATGTGATCGCTGCGCTGGGAAAGCTGGCCAGCGGCGGCGCGAGTCTCGAAAGCCGCGCCAGTGCCTGCCGTGCCCTGGGCATCCTGCGAGGCCGCGGGGCCATCGATCAATTGGTTGAGGCTTTGCATTCCAAGGACGATCAGGTGATGTATGAGGCGTTGATCGCGCTCCAGAAAATTCGCGATCCTGCCGCCGGGCCGCGCATCACTTTCCTCCTCCGCGATCTGAATCCGCGCATCCAATCCACGGCCATTGAAACCGAGGGTTTGTTGCGGACGCATGAGGCCGCGCCCGATATTCGCAACGCCTTCGAAAGTAGCAAGGACATCAAAGTTCGCCGCATGGCGGCCGAATCGCTGTCCCAAATCGCCGACCCCACCGACCACGCGTTGTTCCTTCGGCTCCTCACCGACAACGACGAGGCGTTTCGCGCCGCCGGAGCCGAAGGGCTCGGGCGGCTGAACAACCCCGCCGACCGGCCCGCGGTCGAAAAGGCCTTCATGGACGAGCGCAAAATGAATCCGCGCCTTTCCATGGCCTTCGCGGCGGTTGCACTGGGCAATCGAGACATGGGAGAATTCGCGCCCCTGCGCTATCTCATCAACACGCTGAATCTCAAGAGCTACAAAGGCGTGGCGTTCGGCCTATTGGTCGAGCTGGCGCGTGACCCCGCCGTGCGGCAGGCCATTTACCGAGTGTTTCCCAGCGGGACCAAGGACGAAAAAATTCAATTGGGAGCCGTGCTGGCCCGCTCCGGGGACGCTGACAGCGTGTCGTCTCTGCAAACCCTGACGATGGACCCCGATCCGGAGGTCGCGCAGGAAAGCATCCGCAGCCTGCGCGCGCTCCGCGCCAGATTGCCGTAACGCCAGTCCCGTACGAGATCCTCTAGAATCACGGAAGGAGGATCGCGGACTTGGCTGGACCCGTACGGGCTAGCAGCATCGAGGAGGCGCGGAGGTCCCGAGCGACCATTCTCAACCTGCAAAACCAGAAGCTCACGAAGCTTCCTGAGGAGGTGCTTGCGCTCGACCGCCTTGAGGAGCTCTTGCTTTGGGGCAACGGGTTGAAGACGATTCCGGCGAGCCTTTCAAGGCTCCCTCGTCTGCGCCGCATCGACCTGAAGAGCAATCCGATCGAGCGGCTGCCCAACCTACCTGGGTTGGTTATCGACGGTAGGGCATACTTGCAGTGCCGCGATCAAGTCAGCGCAGTGAACGTCCTCGGACTCTCCCTCGGTCCCGAAACCCCAGAGCCGAGTGTGGGGTTTTGGATTCATGAGTTGCGCAGCCTGCAAGCGTTAAGGGAGCTGACCGTCACCGCGCTGTCTGAGCTTCAGTACCCGCCTCGAATGGTCAGGGGTATTCTGGACTCGCTCGGCGATCTGGAGTCCCTTGAATCCCTGGACCTGCGCGGGTGGAAGCTGGCGGGTTTACCCGAAGGGATCCGGCGGTTGCGCCGCCTGAAACTCCTGGATCTCTCATTTTGTCGGGTCGGCGAGATCCCGGAATTTGTCTTTGATCTTGCGCTCGAGAGCCTCACATTCTCCGGCTGCGAGATCCGCGAGATCCCCGCCGACATCCTCCGGATGACCAGCCTAGAAAATCTGACGGCGGATGAAAACCCGATAGAGTCGCCGCCTCCGGAGGTCGTCAAGGAGGGCCTCGAGGCGATCCGCAACTACTGGCGGCAGCGCCAGGAGACGGGCGTCGATTACCTCTCTGAAGCCAAGCTCATTATCCTGGGCGAGCCGGGAGCGGGAAAAACTTCCCTCGCACGCAAAATCGAGGATCCCCGCTATTGGCTCCGGGAAAGCGAGCCCTCCACCGAAGGCATCGACGTCATCCGCTATCAATTCCCGAGCGCTATACGGGTGAAGGATCGCGAAGGCGAAAAAGTCCTCAATCGCAATTTCCGGGTCAACATTTGGGATTTCGGCGGACAGGAGATTTATCACGCCACTCATCAGTTCTTCCTGACCCGCCGCTCGGTTTATATTTTGGTTTGCGATGACCGCAGGGAAGACACCGATTTTTCTTACTGGCTCCAGGTCGTCGAGCTTCTGAGCGACGCTAGTCCGCTGCTGATCGTTCAGAACGAGAGGCAGAATCGGACGCGCGATATCAACTTGAGCAGCCTGCGGGCGCGTTTCGCGAATCTGCGCGATTCCATCGCGACGAATGTTGCAGACAACCGCGGCCTGGATCGAGTGGTTCAGGCGATCCGGAGGGAATTGGAGACGCTGCCTCATGTGGGCGCGGCGCTGCCGGCCACATGGAAGCGCGTCCGCGAAGCACTGGAACAAGATCCGCGCGATTACATTAGCGTGGATCAATATCTCGCGATCTGCGCCGAGAACGGATTCAAACGGCAGGAGGACGCGCTGCAATTGAGCGGATATCTTCACGACCTCGGCATTTGCCTCCACTTTCAAGACGACCCGACTCTCAAGCACACGGTGATTTTGAAACCGTCTTGGGGAACGGATGCCGTTTACCGAGTGCTGGACGATTCAGGGGTCGTCGCAGCGCGCGGGCGATTCACGCGAGAGGATGTCCGGCGCATTTGGTCAGAGCAAAAGTATGCCGGGATGCACGATGAGCTGCTGCGGCTGATGATGAGATTTCAGCTCTGCTATTCGCTCGACGCGGTCAGAACCTATATCGCTCCGCAACTATTGTCGTCTGAGCAGCCTTTCTACCGCTGGGATGCGGCCGCAGGCTTGGTCGTGCGCTACGAATATGAATTCCTGCCTAAAGGAGTTCTTACACGGTTCATCGTGGCGATGCATCAGCGGATCGCAGACGAAAAGCTGGTTTGGAAAACTGGAGTGGTTTTGGAGCGCGATGGAACGCAAGCGGAGGTGATTGAAGAATACGCGCAGCGCCGTATCCGCGTCTGCGTCAGCGGTCCGGATCCCACCGGACTCCTCGCGACTGTGGACGATCAGCTCGAACGGCTGCATCGCTTTTTCCCCCGGCTGAGATACGAGCGATACCTGCCCTGCCCGTGCGCGGAATGCCAGCAGAAGGCGGAGCCATATGCTTTTCCACTGGAGAACTTGCTGAAGATGGCTCGCAAGGATCAGCGCATTCAGTGCTACGTCAGCGGCGAGATGATCGACGCCCGGCAGCTCATCCAAGACGTTTTGCCGGGCACCTTGAGGCGAGTGGAGACCGCGGCGCGGATGTATCCGGACGTTGTGCCCGACCAGCCGGAACCTCCACCCGTTCCCGAGGTCTTTGTCTCCTATGCGTGGACCGAGGAAAGCAACGCTCTTGTGGACCGCCTGCAAGGCGCATTAGGCGAATCCGGCATCCGGCTCCTCCGCGACCGCGCGGAGGTGCGCTACAAGGATTCCATCCGCGACTTCATGCGGCGGATCGGCCAGGGCAAATGCGTGGTCGTGGTGATTTCGGAAAGGTACCTGAAATCGGAATACTGCATGTTCGAGTTGTTGGAAGTAGCCGGAGCCGGCGCATTCCGCGAGCGGATTTTCCCTGTCGTGCTCGCAGACGCGAATATTTACAGAGCCACGGGACGGGTCGGCTACGTAAGGCATTGGGAAAAGGAAAAGAAGAAGCTCGACCGGGAACTGAAAACGGTGGGAGGCGAGAACCTGACGAAGCTCCAGGAGGATCTGAATCTTTACGCGAAGATCCGCCAACTTTTCGATTCGATCACGGACAAGCTGCGAGACATGAACGCGCTCACGCCGGACCAACATGAAGGAGCGGGATTCGAAGAGTTAACCAGGCGCATCCTCGCGCAGACCGGAACCGCTTGCTGACACGCGCGGCTCAGTCAGAGCCGCGACCGTGAGGAAGCGGTCAGCGGCAAACTTCCCTAAAAGATCCGCTCCTGGCGCTTGAGAGTTCCGAAGGTCCCGATATTCGACACCGAGAAGGAAAACAGCTCCTGGTGCTCGTCGCGCGTGCCGAAATTGAAGATGCGGTATTGCGCGCTGATGCCGCAGCAATCGGTATTGTAGGTGACCTGAGCCAGAACGAAATCGAGGTGGCCCAGCTTAATGTCATAGAAGGCGCTTACGCCGGCGTTCCACCCGCGCCGGCTCTGATTCCCATAGGTGCCCGCGATGCGCAACTGATCCGAATTGGGGGCCAGAACCGGATCCGTGTGGATCAGGGTGTGGCCGGCGGTCAACGAATACTGTTGGATGTGAATATCCAGGTCCACGGTGTTATCCACAATTCCGTGCCGCACGGGGTCGTAATCGGTGCGCCAATCGACCCCGACCTTGGATTGATACCGCAGCGCGCTGACGATGGGCGATTGGTGGCGGTAGTTGTCCAAAAAAGTGATGCCCGTCAAATCGGCCACGCTTTCCACAATGTTAGCCTGGCCCGGAATCACGGCTCCCCCGAATGACGGATTGAAGTATCGGCGGTAGTAAAGCTGCCAGCTCAGCAAATCCGTAATGGTGCCGTTCCGGTCTTTCGCCAGCAGGCGGTTGGTGAGCGAGAAAGTGACTTCGTTGGTGTTCGATAAGATATCGGTTTCGTCGAAGCGGATGATGTCGTTGAAATCGTTGATGCCCGTCACATACCGGTAGGAAATTCGCGGCTCGATCACGTGCTTGACCTTGACGCCCATCCATGAGGGCGCGTCGAAGACGCGCTCGAGCGAAGGCAGCACCCAATCCAGTTGCACATCTTGCGCGCTGCGAACGAGGCTCGGGCCGGTCCCCAGGCCGTTTTGAAGACTTGCGGCGTAGGTAGTCTCATGCAGGGTGAAACTGGGGACGAAATCCATCCCCAGCCAATGAAACACCGTGCTGACGCGCGGCGCGAAATTGGCGCGATTCACGAACTGCCGCGTATCGTATTCCGGCTCGCTCCGATGCTCCAGCCCGTCGCTCGAGTCCAGGGAAATCCAAACCGGCCAATCGGAGATGGCCCGCTCGCGCGTAATGAATTCGAACTCCGGCAGTTTCCGCAGCTCGATCTGATCGCCGGGGGTGGTGGTCTGGTAGTTCAGGTCGCGCTCGACCACGAAATCGAATCCAAAATCCGACCAGTGCTTATCCAGGTACCCGACCGAATGGGTTTCCGAAAAAATCGCTTCGTTGATCGATTCCGAAAACTCCTGCCGGTAGAGAAACGACGAAAGCAGATCCAGATGGCCCCGCGCTTCCCAGCCGTCAGGCAAGTAGGATTTGCCGTCGAACAGCAACAAATAGCCCCCGGTGGAGATCGACGGATTGGAACTGTGGTCGTTCAGCGCGTACAGGGTCAAGTTGAAATCGGTGTTCTCATTTACCTTGCCGCGGAAATCGACGGTGTGACTCAACCCCACGCTGGAGAAATATTGCATGCGATACATGAGATCGTAGCTGCGGCTGATGGCCCAGTAATATCCCACGCCCAGCATCATTCCTCGCAGCGAGCTGTGGCCGATATTGGGCACCAGAAAACCGCTCTGCCGCGGCTCCTTCTTGAGCGATTTGCGGAATCGGGGCACATAGAACAGCGGGAGCTTGCGCAAATGGAACCAGGAGGAGTAGGCGATCGCGTACTCCCGCGGCACGATGTCGAATCGCGGGCCCTGCAATCTCCACCACGGGTTCGGCAGATTGCAGTCGGTGATATAGCCCTCGTAGAGGAGATAGTGGCCCTCGCGCCGCTCGGCGACTTTGGCCTGGAAATAGAAAGGATTGGAGGTGGTCAGCAAGCCGGGGCGCGGCGCCACGCGGGAAGGCGCCGTTCCGCTGACTTCGTAAAACGTGCCATTCTCGGTCTCGGTGTTGTAGTAGCCGTGATCGCAGAAGAGCTTTTCGCCGGTTTCGAAATTCTCGTAATGCACATGTCCGCGGACTTCGGCGTCGCCAGTGTCCTGGTTGTAATCGACTTCGTCGGCGGTCAGCAGCATTTGCGAGGTTTCGATGCGGACCATGCCGCGCAGATGGATGAGATCACCCTCTTGCTCCTCGGAGTTGCCCTGAATGATCGCTTGCTCATCCGGCGCGGGCGCGCCTTCGTGCGGAATCACGACCCTTTGGTTGGGATTGGGGCTGACCTGCACGGGGCCGGGAGGCGGAGGTGGGAGCTGAGGGACGTACTCTTGGCCTAGCACGCAAATTGCTAGAGAAAATAGGGCAACGACTCGCACTAAGCAAGAAGAAACGTGACAAAAGCGGCGGTTTGTGTTACCACTGAGGGGAAGGCTCAAGCAAGCACACTAGCAGAGGACGTGGCAGAGCGTCAATAAATTTCATCGTGGGCGAGATTCGATGCCGCTACTGCGGGGCGGAGAACGATTTCGAAGAACGGCGGTGCGTCCGGTGCATGCGGCGCTTGCACTTAGCCTCTCCGCGTCTCGCGTCGGCCTCTCCGCGTCCGGCGCCGGAGAATCCGCCTTTGCCGGGACCTTTACCAGGAGGGGCTGCGCCGGCTCTAGATGCGCTGCCCGGTGGAGCGCGGCACCTCCCGTCCCGGCAGCCGAACAGTAATCCCGAATCGCCTTCCCATCTTCAACCGCCGCTGTTCCGCTACGCTCCCATAGCGCCGAAGGTGGTTCCCATTCCTACGCTCACCCCCCGCCGGCCCGTCGAGCGGGAATCTGCGCCTAAAGCGCCGCCGCGAGTGGGATCGAGCCGCACGCGGCGCCTTTCGGACCTCCAGCAGCCTTTTGAGTTCCCGGATTCCCGGGCGGTCGCCGGCGCGCCCGCCGAAGCGATCGATTGCGACGCTCCCGTGGCTCTGCCCATTCATCGGTTGATGGCGGCCGCTGTGGACTTTAGCGCCGTGCTGATCGCCCTGGGGTTGTTCGGGGGGATTCTCTACGCCTGCGGCGGCGATTTTTCTCTTACGCGCCAATCGATGACTATCTATGCCGGCGTAGCGTTCTTGACGGCGATGTTTTACCGCGTGTTGTGGTGCCTGGGCAACGGCGATTCGCCGGGCATGCGCTTCGCCGGCCTGCATCTCGTGGATTTCGACGGACGCAACCCTACCCGGCAGCGGCGCCTGCTGCGGCAGCTCGTGTCGCTGTTGAGTCTTCTATCGGCCGGTCTCGGACTGATCTGGGCGCTGGTGGACGAAGAGAATCTCACCTGGCACGACCGGATCTCGGAGACGTTTCCTACGCCGGGGATGTGAAGCGGTTCTCAGTCGTCAACTTGCATCTGGGGGCAGTGTTGGACCGCGTAAACCTTTCCCGAAATCCCCTCCAACACGAAAATTTGATAGTGGAAGGACCCTTTCTTTACGGCGGGGAGCGGGCCCGTCCGATCGCTGATTGCCGTGACGCTCTCGAAAGGAGAGCCATTGGCGAAGCTCACAATGAAGCTGTCCCTTGCGCCAGCATTGTTGAGCTGCCACTGAACGTTCGTGTTCCGTCTCACTCTCACGAGCGCAGGCGGTTGGTTGAAGGTCCCGCTTAAAAACTGGTCTCGGTCTTCTTTGAGTACGTCGATGCCTATAATCGCCGGCTCGGATCGTTGCGCTGCTTGCATGTTTCCTCCCTTTGCTCAGTTATTTCCTCCGCTCTTGCTATTATCCTCGAAACCGGCGATGCGGCTAAAGCGCCCGTCCTTACGAAATTCTTTCAGCGCGGGAGCTTTTTCGATATCGTGTAATTGGGCGGGCGCCGTCTTCTGCAGTTGCGCGAGAGCCTCGAAGGCCTGGTCCAAATCGCCCGTCTGCGCATACACTAGCACTTTGAGAAACCCGATTTCGGCGTGAGGCGAATCCGGCTGCTGGGGTTCCAATCTAGCGGCAATCTCGATTTCCTTCCGGGCTTGTTCACGATCTTCCGCGGCCAGCGCCCCATGATGGCGCATGGAGACGTAGTACATACCCAAGGTGGCATGTTGCAGAGCAGGATTTACGTGCGGATCAGCTTTCAACAGCTTGATCGCTTTGTCGTAGTTCACCGCGGCCTCGTCTTCTCGCCCCGCCCATCGGTCGGCATCCGCCAGGTTACCCCAATACATGTAGTTCGAACTGGCGCCTTCGGCCGCCTTTCGGTATTCTTCCGCCGCGTCGTCGTACAGCCCAGCGTAGTAGTATACCGTTCCAAGATTGCTGTGCCCGTTCACGCTGGGTGAGATGAACAACGAAGTCTTGAAATGTTCGATCGCGTCTCGATATTGCTCCATCCGGAAGTAGACCGCGCCCAGGTTATAGTGAGCTTTGTAATTGTAGGGCGCAAGCTCGATGGCATGGAGGAACTGCCGTTCCGCTTTGGTTAGATCTTCAAGCTGGTTCCGGCGGAAATAGTAAGCCCCCAGACGATTGTAGCCTTCCGCATCCCCTGGCCGCATCTGGATTGCGTCCCGGTAGGTCTTCTCAGCGCGCGCGTAGTCGCCTTGAGCCAAATAGAGGCCGCCGAGCACCTGATACGCGCTCGCATTCGCTGGTTCAATTTTTAAGGCAGCGTTAAGTTCTTGCTCCGCTAATCCGTGATTTCCTTGATCTAACCGGATTTGAGCCATAGTGATGTGCGCTGCCGCGAGACCGCTCGCGAGCGTCAGCGCTCGTGAGGCATCCCTTCCGGCTTCATCCAAAAGCGCGCCATCCCTACGCAGGCGGTAGTTTTGCCATTCCGTTTCGGCCAGGCCCGACCAAGCGAGCGCGAACTTCGGGTCTTTACCAAGAGCATCTTGGAATGCCTGTGCCGCCGCGGCCAACTCGCCATCGTGCTGAAGGTGACCTCTCCCTTCAACATAGAAGCGCATCGCCTGCGGGTTAGACGACCCACCAGGCTCGCGAGCGAGACGCAGGCGCGCGCCGATCCCCACCTTCAGCATCTTCACGACATTGCTCGTGGCGGCCGACAAATCCCCGCTCTCGACATCAATCGTCTCCGCCCCGCGCTCCTCCAACGACTGTGGATCTTCGAGCCGTACGACCAACTGCGGTTTGGGACCCGTCCGGATCAATCTGCCTGTCATCACCAGATTTGCTCCCAAACGGCTCCACGCATCCGAGGGCTCGCCGATCTCCTTAGAGTCCACCTGGCTCTTTGATACATCCACTACCAGTAGCCCGCGCGGCCGCTCCAATCCCGCGAGCTTCCCGATCAGTTCCTCGCGGAAGCCATCGGCGAGCGCCTGATCGGAGGCGTCTGCGCCCAAATTCTCGAAGGGTAGGATGGCGAGGCGCGTCTCCGGCTCCGGCCATGCCCACCAGAGGCCGAGCGCAACGGCCGCAATAGCCGTTAGCGATGCACCAGTAAGAATGGAGCGATGCGAGCAAATGCGCCGCCAGCCGCGTCCGGTGCGCTCCTCCCCTGTCTCACGGCCGGCGGCAATTACTACCGTTTCCAGGTCTGCGCGTCTGCCGGTCGTGCTTCCGGTAAGAAGCTCGCGTTCGAGCGCGCGTAGATCCGAAGCCAGCCCGGCCGCCGTTTGGTATCTTTCGCCCGGGTCTTTCTTCAGCGCCTTGGAAACGATTTGCTCGAGCGCAGGTGGAATGCCAGGACGAAACCGGCTCAGCGCCGGAGCTTCCTCATGCACCACCTGATACAGAACCGCCGCGGGGTTATCGCCTTGGAAGGGTAGCTGGCCGGTGAACAGTTCGAACAGCACGACGCCCGCGGAGAAAATGTCGGAGCGCTCGTCGGTCTTCTGGCCGCGCGCCTGCTCCGGAGACATCGTGGCCGGAGTGCCCATCACCGTCCCGGTCCGCGTCACTCCCGAACTTTCCGCCGTTTTCGCCAATCCAAAATCGGTAAGCTTGACAGCGCCGGATTGCGCGAACATCACATTCCCGGCTTTCACGTCGCGATGAATCACCCCATTCCGATGCGCGTGCGCCAGCGCTTCCGTGATCTGGATGGCGTAATCCAGCCCCTGCTGGAGCGAAATCTGCTGGCCCGCGGAACGAAGCTGCTCGAGCGCCGATTGAAGCGTCCCGCCCGGCAAGTATTCGAGCGCCAGGAACGGTTGCCCGTCCGCTTCCTCAATATCGTAGATAGTGGCGATGTTGGGATGGTTCAGTGCCGAAACCGCCAGCGCTTCCTGATGGAATCGAGCGGCCTGCGCGCCGTTGCCGGCCGCCGAGGCCGGCAGGAATTTGAGCGCCACCATCCGGCGGAGCTTGTGGTCCCAGGCCTTGTACACCACGCCCATCCCGCCTTGTCCCAGCTTTTCGGCGATATCGTAATGCGAGATCCTGGTTCCCGGTTCCATGTGCTTTCCGTCGCTTGAGTCTCACCTTTCGGTGAGTGTCTAACCATCTGTGTATGCGCAAAAGCGGGGTAAAGCCCGCCAATCGATTTAAAGGACGGTTTCAACGGTTTGCTGGATGCACATGGCATTCCATTGTCAGCCGAGGGGTACGACTGTCAGCCGAGAGGCGCAACGAGCTGGTCTTTTTCTAACGCAACCCTGGCTCTAACGCAACCCTGCGCCCTCAAGCCTGCGCCGATTCCCGATCGAGATAGAGCGTCGCACGCGGGTGCAGCCGCAGCGCCGAGGCGGGGCTCATCGGGCCGATTTCGCCGCACAAGCAGGCTCCAACGGCTTCCAGTTTGTGCGCTCCAGGCGCGAGACAGAGAATCGCGTTCGCTTTGAGGATCTGCCGGATCGACATGGTGATGGCTCGCTGAGGCACATCTTCCAGCGCAGCGAACCATCCTTCGCGGACCTGTTGGAAGCGGTTCCGGTCATCAAGTTCCACAACCATGAAGGGTTCTTCGGTCTCGAAATCCGCAGGCGGATCGTTGAACGCGAGATGGCCGTTCTCGCCGATTCCCGCCATCAGCAGATCGACGGGCGCGCTCGAAAGCGCGGCGCCGGCATCGCGGCAAACTGCCGCCGGATCTGCCATGCCGTCCAAAAGATACGCGCATCGTATGCCCGTGGGCAGGATCACGCGCTCCCTCATATAACGTTGAAAGCTGGCGCGGTCGTCCGCTCCGAGACCAATGTATTCGTCCAGATGAAACAACTCCACCCGGCTCCAATCGACGCGGCGGTCGGCCGTCAGCACCGAAAGGAAATCGACTTGAGATCTTCCCGTCGCCGCGACAAATCGCGCTTTGCCCCGTTCGTCGATCGCATTTCTTAGAAGGATGGATGCTTCTTCAGCCGCCGCCCGGGCCAACTCGGCGGAGCAGGAAAAGACTTGCTGTACCACTACTTCCAGAGTAAAGGTTCAGCTTCCAGGCCCGCGTCGAGGTTCGGGTTGCAAAAGTTCGAGCAACCGCTCCCTGACGGTCGCAGCTCTGTTGATGATCCGCGCGCGTCAGCAAGCGGAGTAGGGCACGGACGCAACCCGCAATGGACCGGGACCTAACCCGACGATGTATTAGTGCCGAATCTGGGACGAGGCGTTCCCCAGCTCGGGAACGCTGCAGTCGCCTCGCTCCGCGATGAGGCCCGCGTCGGGATTCTGGTTGCGCGTCACCGTTCGTGTGGGCAACACCCACGGCCCCACGAACATCTCAGGGTCTTCCACCGTGACATCGTACAGAAGCGCATCGCCTTGACGCGCGAATTTCTCCACCACATGCAGGGAACCGGAGTGAATCAAACCGCCGCGCCCCAACCACGTCGCATCGGTGAACCCGATGGAGTCGAGGGCGAGCGTGTCGCCGTCCCAGCGCCCCACCGTATCCCCCAGATAGGTATATTCAAAGTCCGGGTTTTTGGTGTGCTTGCGGCCATCGGTCGGGATGATGCGATATTCGCCGTATCCTCCGCCGGCGTCGCCACCGGTATAAATGAAGATCACGTCCTTGTCCGTCTGGATGATCCGCCGGGGTGGGCCTTCGCGCGGGACTCCCAGGGGCTGGCAGGTCATGACCGGGTCATACTTGTTCGTCCACATGTCGAGCTGTTGAACTTTGTCCCAGAACTCCGGTTTGTATGTCGGACGGCCCAAATTGCCGAACCGCGACGGCGAATAAAGCTCGAAGTCGTAGGTCTGATTGTCCTGCCGGGTTACGTCGGATTTCTGCGTGGGACCGCGTCGGCGCCCTCCGCCGGTCATGTAGTTCCCGATCCAGTCCGTATAAGTATAGTTGCCCGACAGGTCTGGATGCGCGCCCAAACGCGGCGTCGGCGCCGACTTGTTTAGGTTAGGTTCTGCCTTGGCCATCATGCCCTGCGGGATCTGTCCGGTGGCCTTGATCGCCGCCTGCACGCTTGCTGGAACGGGCGCAACAACATACACATTGCCCGTCTCCGTGAGCGTCGTTGTCAGGTCGCGGACCACCCCGCCGTTCCAGCGCTCGACCATCTTTCCGGCGTATAACACCTCGATTTTGTTCAGCGGATTGTTCCAATCTTGATAGTCGCTGTAGATGAACTCCACAGTCGTCGAGCCATGCCCCTTGACCACCACGCGTTGGGTCAGATACCTCTCATCAAGGGTGGCTGTTGCAGTCGCGCCCGGAACGCCGGGAATCGGGAACGTCACGACCGGCTTGCCGTTCTCCCACGAAACGGAGGTTTGGCCTACCTTCGCGACACCGTCCGCGAAAAGAGTGCCCGGGTTGGCTCCCAACCACCGTGTCTCCGTTGTCCCTGCCAACGCGGCCTTGGCCGCGCCCTGGGGACTCGCCCAAAGCCGGACGAGCCGCTCCTCAACGGCCGCCGGCATCGGGGTGGCCTTCCCCTTCCCCGCGACGATCTCCGCGCCAGGGATGTCTTCGTTCCAGGCATAAAACCCGCTGACCACCTCGATGTTCGAGTACGTCTGTCCATTCGCCCGTGTGCAGGCATACTGAATCCGCTGACTGTAGGTCTGGTAGTTCGTGCTCGCTCGATATTTCGAGAGCGTGCAAGGTTGTCCGTCCACCTGAATCGTGCCGTTGCCCTGATATTCCAGGGATCCGACCATGTCGCGTTCATCATGGCCCTTCAGCATGCCCATGGCCCACATCCACTTGAAGAGCACGGCCTTCAGATCTTTGGCTTCGCTCGTGGGTGTGTAAGGTTCGGTAACCCCACCGCGACGGGCCTGCTGTGCGTTAGCTGTCCACGCCCCGCCGATCGTGAAAACGATTGCGAGCGCGACCCTTGTCCAAATCATCTTTCGTCGAAAGGACATCATGGTACCCCCAAGTTGTGTAATTCTTCGAGTTGTCTCGAGCGAAATTTCCGTTTTGACCGTTCGTACCGAGCCATTCTACACCCAAATGCAATCTCAGGTGTGAGGGCTAGCCGGCCGACGGGCGCTGATCCGCGGCCGCTAGGCGGCGTCTGAGGTTAGCTTCGGACTCGCGCGTGGATCAGGACGGATCATTCGGCTTTCCGGCAAAGCTCCGCGGCAATGCCTTAGGCCACTAGAGCCAAGGCGCGGTCGCGGGATCGACGCGCCAGACCCAGGCCCGTTGTAAACTGTTGATCGGCCTGTTGCTCCTGGGCGGTGTCTCCACCGGCTTCCTCATATTTCTCGAAGAGCGCAGCGTAGAGCTTCCCAAGCGCGTCAGCGTAGGCGGATTGAATCGCCTTTTGATCGTCAGTCATACCGGTAGTATTTCACGCTCGCCTTCCTCGCGGAACCTTCGGGGCTCGGAGCACGCCATGCGTGGCTGGATTGCCCCCAAAAGTAAGACGCTCGTCAATCCCAAGACCGTCCAACGCTGGGCCCCCATATGCGCCGCAATCAGTTCAGCGAATGGTTCGTCATCGACCAAGGCAAGCTGCGCGCCATCTATTCCCCGATGTTCTACGCGGACCAGGACGCGTTGGTGCCCAACTGGCCGCCCTACGACGGAAATTGGCCCGTGCCGCCTGCGCCGAAATAGCGAGCGTTTTGTAGAAAGTCGCGCCGGGCGGGACAGCGCTGGGGCGGTACCGAATTATTCCGCTTGCAGACGGGAGAATTCTACGATACGATTCGGATGTTCGAGCCCGGTTTGGACCGGCAACTCTCAATAGGAGGCGTTTGTATGCGATTCGTATGTGCTCTGGCAGGCGTTGTCGCCATGTTCGTTGGTGTTTTGCTCGCCCAAAGCGATGCCGATTATCAAGGCTGGATGAAAACCGTCGCCGCAACTAATGGAAGCATGCAGAAAAATCTGGCGGCGAAGGATGCAGCCGCCGTTTCGGCCGATGCCACGAAGCTCCAAGATACTTTCAAGGAGGTAGGAGGCTTTTGGCAGAAGCGCGGGGCTTCCGATGCCGTGAACTTCGCCAAACAGGCCCAAGACGCGGCAGCAGCGGTTTCAAAAGACGCGGCGGCCGGCAACATGGATCAAGCCGCCGCCGACGCGAAGACCTTAGCTGCCCAGTGCCAGCAATGCCACATGGCCCATCGCGAAAAGGGCGACTCGGGATTCAAGATCAAATAGCCCGCGCAGCAGTCTCCTCTTTGCAGCGCGGCACTGATCTGACTTCGATTGAAAACTTGGTCGATTATAGCCAAGCGGTGTTTAGTGTGTCCGTGATCCGTCCGTAAGGTTCATCAAACCGCCCCCTTGCGGTAGCGGTTCGGTGAATGCCTTGCCGCAAAGATCCGATTCCGAGCCGCGACCGCCAGGGAGCGGTTACTCCAACTTTTGCAACCAGGTACCAGGCGGTTTCGCGCTGGGCGCCGATGTGATATCTTCATGGCGCTGCAAGGATCCTGGCACTCTCTCGATGGCTTCTCTGCTGGTAGCGATGGCCGCCGGCGGAGCTTGCTATGCTCCGGCGTGCGGAGCCTTGCCGCTTGAACCTGCGGCCGCCGCGGTTTGCAGGAAGGCTCTTCGAGCCGGATTCGCGTCCCCCCCCGGATGTGCGGACCGGCTACGGTCGTGTCCACAACTGTACCACCGGCGTCCATCCGCCAAGTCACCAAGGCACGCAGCAGCCGCTTGAGGGTTGATTTGGCGAAAAATAACTGTGACGCATGCAATAATTCGCCTTTGGGCTGCGTATAGGCAAGCAGGAGTGGTCACGAATGGAAACGGCCGGCATCGCAGTCAAAGGCGGGGTCAACGGCTCAATGTATTTTGGTAAGGCGCAGGATCTTGTGACTCCCGGCCTGGACGATTTATATCAACAGCACGCCGCCATGGTCTTCAGGACGGCGTTACGTGTCACTGGGAATCCGGCCGATGCCGAAGATGTGCTCCAGACCGTGTTTCTGCGCATTTTGGACCATCAACTCCAGTTGAATCCAGTATCCCTGGCTGAGCAGTATTTGCGGCGCGCGGCTACAAACGCCTCGATTGACTTGCTACGGCGCAAGACGAAGCGGGCGGAATCGGAGTTCGAGGATAGCCACAAGTACGGTTCAAAGGAGAACACTCTACTCTTAAAAGAACGGCTACGACGCGCGTTGGCAAACCAGCCGCCCGAAAACGCGGAACTGTTCGTGATGTGCTACCTGGTGGGCTGTTCGTACGACGAACTGGCAGAGCAGTACAAGGTGGAGCGGGGGACAATCGCGAGCCGTTTGCATCGCATTCGGGCCGCGATCCGGAAAGATTTGGGTGAGTAGGAGTCGCGATGACGGAAGAACGCTTGGATCATCTGTTGAATGAAATCCGGGAAGAGAACGTCCCTGAAGAGGTGGCGGAGGCCGCGTATGAGCGCGTGCGCCGGAAGCTGAATCGGACAGACGCTTCCCCGGTGTGCGCGGAATTCCTTCCCGATCGCGAGGCCTATCTGGCCGGAACCCTGAGCGAATCCCGGCGGCTCCTGATGGACGATCACTTGAGCCGCTGCCCGGATTGCCGCCGGGTTCTTGCGGATCTTCGCGCGGGCGCCGAGTCTGGCGTAAGAAGCTCGGCGGCGGCCAGTCCGAGAGTGCTGGAGTGGACCGCGAAGCCGAGGCGACTCAAGTGGGTTGGTTGGGCCGCAGCCGCCGCAGTGGTGCTGGGCGGCCTATATCTGAGCCTCGACAAGATCGATACAGCATTCGCTCCTGCGGGTCCTTCGGCGAGGATTATTTCAGTTTCGGGCGCTGTCTACCAGCTTCCGCAAAAGGCTCTCGGGCCGGGAGCAACATTATCACAGGGCGAGATGGTACGCACGACTGCCGGTGCGCGGGCGTTACTGCAACTGGCTGATGGATCGCGCGTGGAGATGAACCAGCGAACCGAGTTATACGTCCAAGCCGCGTGGAGCGGGTTGACCGTTCGGCTAGTGCGCGGCGACGTGATGGTCGAAGCGGCCAAGCAACGTCGCGGGCATTTGCGCGTAGTGACCCGCGATTCAACGGCATCAGTGAAGGGTACGGTGTTCGGCGTTTCGGCCGATACCGAGGGCTCAATGGTTTCGGTGGTAGAGGGATCTGTGGCGGTATCGCAACCAGGGGCCCAGCGGCTGTTGGCTTCCGGCGAGAAGTCTGCCACGAATCCCGCGCTGCAAAAGCTCGAAGTGAGGCAGGCGATCTCGTGGAGCCAGGACGCCGAGAAATACTATGCGCTATTGGCGGAATTTCAGAAGATCAGCAAGGAGATTGAGGCGGCTCCAGGTCCAGCTTTGAGGCACGAGGCGAAGCTACTCCGCTACGTTCCGGCCGGGATGCAGGTGTACGTCGCGATTCCGAATCTCAACGGCACCATCCGGCAGGCATTGTTCCAGTTCGATCAGCGAGCTCGGGAAAATGCAGTCTTGAATGAGTCGTGGTCTTCGAAAGCGGCAAAGGATATGCGGGAGACATTAGATCGGGTCCAGGCGGTAACGCCGTACTTGGGCGACGAAGTGGTGTTTGTCTGGCTTAAGCAGGAAGGGGCGCAGCGCCCTGGTAACCCCAACGAAGGTCACCCCCTGATTCTGGCGGAGATACAGCCGGGCCGGCACGACGCTTTGCAAGAGGGCATGAAGCGCATCGCCGACGCCGACGCCTCCATCGCGTATAAATCCACGCCGGATCTGCTGATGATTTCCGATACAATTCAGGACGTGAATACGATCGCCGGACAGCTCGGCGGCGGAGCGAATTCGGCCTTTGCCGCGGAAATTGCACGAAGGTATCAGAACGGAGCGGGGTGGCTGGCCGGAATCGATCTTTCCGCGCTCACCTCGGGCATAGAGCAGACTCCCAGCCGTGTACTGGGCGCTTCCAAGATGCGTTACCTTTTCCTGGAGCAGCGGTCCTCGGGCGGCAGCGACGACACGGAAGCGACGCTGACGTTCGATGGCACCAGAACGGGTATTTCTTCCTGGCTTGCGCCTCCGGGATCGGCCGGTTCGACGGAATACATATCCGCCAACGCGATGATGGTTTTCTCCGCATCCACGAAAGACCCACTCCTGGCGTTCGAGGATCTGCTTTCAGGTGTGGGCGACTTCGCGACAGCCGTGCAGCAGTTCCAATCGGAGACGGGAGTAAACGTTGGCTCGGATATCGCATCGGCGCTCGGCACTGACTTTACGTTCTCCGTCGAGCGGCCGACGCTCCCGATGCCCGGCTGGGTGGCGATCGCCGAGGTGGTGCGGCCCGGGGTTCTGGACGACACAGTGCGGAGGCTGGTGGATGCGTTCAACCGCAGCATGAAGGTGGGTGAACCGCAAATTGCGCTGATTCAGGAAACCGTGAACGGGCGCACCTGGACATCGCTCAATCCCGGGCCTTTCACCATTCACTGGACCTACGATCGCGGATACCTGGTCGCTTCAACCGACCGGGCTCTGGCGACGACGGCTATTGCGATTCGGGACTCGGGCTCGTCTTTGGCTCATTCGAGCACGTTTCAATTGAGCTTTCCGGCATCCGGCGGGATTCATCACTCCGGATTCGTGTGGATCAACACGAACGGAGCACTGGCGGAATTCGCGCAGATGGTGCCGAATCCGGCGCTGGGTAACTTGCTGGCGCAGCGAGACCCTATTCTGCTGGTTATGGATGGAGAGACGGAACAAATTCACGCGGCGAGTCGTACCAGATTAACGAGTATGATGCTGAACTTGGTGCTGGCGCAGGGAGCGAGCCGCCCTTCGGGGCCCGGTGAGCGAGGGAGACGACTCAAGCAGCTCACACAATGAGCTCCGTAATCGACCTTCAGGATCTGCGCGTCAAGCTAGGGCAGCGCGAAATTTTGCGCGGAATTACCTGTCGGCTCGGGCAGGCGGGATGCGGGCGTGCGATCGGCCTGCTTGGCCCCAACGGTGCCGGTAAATCCACGCTGATCCGGACTTTGCTCGGTTTTCATTGGCCGGCGTCGGGATCGGCCCGCATTCTAGGGCTGGATTGCCATACCCAATCGCGCGAGGTGAAGGCTCGTGTGGGATACATGCCGGAAAACGATGCCTTCCTCGGGGACGTCACCGCCGTACGGTTCTTGCGGATTCTGGGCGAGCTGGCGGGACTGCCTCCGCGCACTGCACTGGAGAAGGCGCACGAGGTTTTGTTCCACGTGGGACTAGGCGAGGCGCGCTATCGCACTCTGGGAACGTATTCGCTCGGCATGAAACAGATGGCGAAGCTCGCGCAAGCGATCCTGCACGGACCGGAACTGGTGATCCTGGACGAACCGACTAACGGATTGGACCCCGCCGCTCGCGTTCGTATGCTGAAACTGGTTCGCGAGATGAAGGAAGAGCACGGAATGAACGTCGTGTTCTGCACGCACCTCCTGCGTGACGTGGAAGAAGTTTGCGATGAAGTGGTGATTCTCAAGGACGGAGCGATTGTCCATCATGCGGATCTGGAACAGGAGCGGCGCGCCAACCGGCGGTTCGTCGAGCTGGAAGTGGTGGGTGACGATCGGAACCTTGCGGCCGTGCTGCGCGAACACGGAGCTGAGGGCGTGAATGAATCGGGTGGCCGCTGGCGAATCGTTCTGCCTCCGGAAGTTGAGCTGGACGTGATCTGGAGAATTGCTGCGCGCGAAAATCTGGAGGTTCATCGCTTGACGCTCCGGCGCGATAGCCTCGAGGAAATCTTCCTAAAGGCCGTAGGCCACTTGCGGAGTACGCCACCGCCGCTGGAAACCATCAAGCCTCTTGAGGAGGTAGCCGCCGATGGCCGTCTATAGGCGCGGATACCAGCGTTACCAAAGCCCCTTAACAGGATCGGGAAGCCGTTTGATGGTGCTTCCGAAGTTCGCCTGGCAGACCCTGATGCAGCAAAGGCTGATTGTGATCCTTATGGTAGTGGCGCTGTTCTGGCCTCTGGGCTCGATCGCGTTCGTGTATCTTGCGAACCATCTCGACTTGCTGCCCGGCCTGGGGCAGGGTGCGCTTGGCTTCCTGAAAGTCGATAGCGAATTCTTCGTGGTGTTCATGAACGTTCAGGGAGTATTTGCAATCATTCTTTCCGCATTCGCCGGACCCAGCTTGATTGCACCTGACCTGGCGAATGGCGCATTGCCGCTCTACTTCAGCCGTCCGCTTTCGCGCCTTGAGTATGTGCTGGCCCGCCTGATCGTACTGATCGGGATTCTGTCTCCGGTCACATGGATTCCGGGATTGGTGCTGTTTGCTCTTCAGTCGGGAATGGCTGGAAGCGCCTGGTTCACCCAGAACTGGAAGCTGGGGGCCGGTTTGCTCAGCGGCCTGCTGATCTGGATCCTGTTCGTTAGTCTGGTGGCGATGACCAGCTCCGCGTATGTGAAATGGCGGATTGTCGCCGGCGCCCTGGTGCTCGGCATATTCTTCGTGCTTGCCGGGGCTGCGGAGATGACGAATGCGGTGCTGCGTGTGGAGTGGGCGCTAGTATTCGATCCGGCGCGCGCGATGAATCAGATCTGGCGTTGGATGTTGGGAGCCGAGCCTGTAACCGGACCCGATGCCCTGCCCTGCGCCATCGCGTTCGCGGTGATGGCCGCGGTCTTGGTATGGGTTCTGGGGCGCAAGCTCCGGCCATTCGAGGTCGTGTCGTAAGGTGGTGTCGTGACGCCGGAAATCGTTTTTGACGCCGTTTCGAAATTCTATGGCGAAGTGCTGGGCGTGAATGGTGTCACGCTGCGAATTCCCCCGGGCATTTCCAGCCTGGTTGGGCCTAACGGTTCCGGAAAAACCACGCTTATGAATCTGATGGCCGGTCTGATTCATCCCGAGCGCGGGACCATCACGGTGCGCGGACTTTCGCCGCGCGATCCGGAGCGCCTGATGCGCATCACGGGATACGCCACGCAGTACGACGCCGCGCCGCGTGGGGCCACTGGATTCGATTTCGTCTACTCCAATCTTCTGCTGCGCGGGCATCCGGGAATCGAGGCGGAGCGGCTGGTTTGGGCCGCGCTCGAACGCGTGGGCATGGCGGAAGCCGCCTCGCGTAAGATCGCTGCATATTCCAAAGGCATGCGACAGCGAGTGAGGCTGGCGTGCGCGATAGCGGCCAACCCCGAGGTATTGATTCTGGACGAACCGCTCAACGGGCTGGATCCGCTGGTGCGCGCGGAAACCATCGCGCTTTTCCGGGCATTTGCGGCCGAGGGCCGGCACGTAGTGCTCTCCAGCCACGTGCTGCAGGAAGTGGATGTGATTTCCGATCAGGTAATCCTGATTGCCAACGGCATGATTATTGCCGAAGGTCAGATTCGAAACGTACGCGAGGAGATCCACGAGCATCCGAGTCAGTTCCTGATCCGCTGCCGCGACGCTTCGCGCGTGGCATCGATACTTTTCGAGCTGGAACATGTGACGCAAGTGAAGCTACATGACGACGGCCTGGGCCTGCTGGTAATGACGCACAACCGCGGCGAGTTCTCGCGCGCATTGACGCGCATAGCCCTCGGCGGTCACAAAGTGGAAAGCGTGGTGGCGGCCGACGAGAATGTGGATGCCCTCTACGAGTATCTGATTGGAGCGGGCCGATGACCGGGCAGCGGTTGAGGCAAGTCTGGATTATCGCGCGCCTGCAGTTGAGCCGCGTGTTCTTTTCGAAGCGCAGTTTCTGGGTGTATCTGCTGGCGATTTTTCCGGCTGTGATTTTCTTCGGCCACGGTATTTCCGTCCAGATTCGGCGGGCGCGATTCGCCACAGTCGCGAAGCCAACCCCCGTTCTCGAAGCGATTCGCCCCGGCGACACCGCCGACGACGTTCTGGCGCGCGCGGGGAGGCCGATGTCCGACTTTACCTTCCGCCGCAACCCCCGCGGTCGCGACGACGGACCTGAAATGCGCAGGATGTCGTACACCGATGGTCACCGCGTTTGGGACCTGTTTTTCGAATCGGGAATCCTTCAAAGCGCAAATTCCCGAACACTCATCGATCTGCAAGAAGACCGCCGCGTCTTCGCGACGGTTTTCCAGCACTTCTACTTGCGCGGGGCGATTTTCTTCGGATGCCTGGGCATTTTCATGAACCTGTTTCGCGGGGAAATGCTGGATAAGACACTTCACTTCTGGTTTCTCGCGCCCGTGCGAAGGGAAGTACTGCTCGCCGGCAAATACCTGGCGGGACTGATTGCGGCAACGCTGATTTTCACAGTGGGCGCCGTGATCGCCTACGGCGGGCTTCTGTGGGGTCAGGAGCCTTCGCAAACCAGCGCTCTTTGGAGAGATTACGGCGCAACGCAAATCCTCTGGTATGTGGCGAGCGCCGCATTGGCGTGCGTCGGCTATGGCAGCGTATTCCTTGCGGCCGGGATGCTCCTGCGAAATCCGATTATTCCGGCGGTTGTGATTTTGATCTGGGAAGGCTCGAACCCGGTACTTCCTGCAATGCTGCAAAAGCTAAGCGTGCTGTACTATGCGCAATCGCTCGCTCCTGTACCTCCGCTGGCCGATCCATACGCGCCTGCGCTCATCCGCCTGCTGATGTCGCCCGCGGAACCTCCTTCGGCGATTGCGGCGGTGGCGGGGCTGCTCGCGTTGACAGCGGTGGTGCTGTGGCTTGCGGCCAGATCGGTGCGCCGCTTGGAAGTGAATTACGGCACGGATTAAACTGCGTTACTCTATCAAACGGCGGCCGATGCGAAGCCGCCACAAGTTCGTGCCCCCAAAGTCACCGAGGAAAGTCATTCGGGGAAAGCCACTGGAGGAAGCGATGAAAGTTCAAATTGCCGAACTGGCATTAACGGCCGTCAGCGCTATTGCTTTTAGCACTGCGGCGATTGCTCAAACCGTACCGGAGAAATTCGTTGTCAGCGGCCAAGCCGCCGAGAAGATTCAGGATTTCACGACGATCAATTTAGCCACTGCGGAGCGGATTGCCCAGGTGTGCGAAGACGCCGCAGCGACCCAGGGCGTGCAGATCAGCATCATCGTGCTCGATAACGATGGCAATCATGTGTATTTTGATCGCATGGATGGCCAAGGCTATCTCAATATAGTGACGGCCGAAATGAAGGCACGCACCGCGCTCGCGGATCGCCAGCCCAGCAAGGTCCGCATGAACCAAGTCATCGAAGACCCTACTCGCGAACTTCAATTGATCCAGCTTGGGCTGTTCGCGAATTCCGGAGGGATTCCCATTGTCGTTAACAAACAGATGATCGGCGCGGTTGGCGTCGGCGGCTCAGCCCCACGCGTGCCTGTGTGGAGCGATGAGATTTGCGCGCATAAGGCGCTGACCGAAGTGATTGGTCCGTCCGTCCCGCCCCTGGAGAAGGACCTGCCCGCGCGGCGGAACCCCAACGCGGGCAATGCGCCAGTTCCCCGCTTTGCCTCTGCAACTACGCCCAAATCGAACCTGGCGCCGGAGTTCGTGGTCGCCGGCAAGGGCGCGGCGAGCGTTTTTGACGCCAACCAGATTTCGCTCGCGGCGGCAAAGAAGGTCGCCCGAACTTGCCGTGACTGGGCGGCCTCAAAGGGAGGGACGATGTCGCTCTACATCATCGATGATGCCGGCGAATTCGTTCATGCGGAGCGCATGGACGGGCAAGTTTATAACAACATTCGCACTGCCCTGCTGAAGGCGCAAACGGCGCTCAAGACCCGTCAGCCCACTTCCATTCGAGCGGTACAACTCAAGAACGATCCGGACGGCATTCCGCGACAGACCACTTACTTCGACTTCTTCACAAATTCAGGCGGCATTCCAATCGTCGTTGACGGACAAATGATTGGCGCGGTCGGCGTCGGCGGTGGTGCGGGCGGAGGCGACGAAGCTTGCGCAATCGAGGGGCTCAAGGCGGCGTTCGGCGAGCACGTCACGCTACCCGTGTATCCCGCTGCGCCGGCCGCGAACCGCTAGTGTATTGTGCCCGGAACCGCTCCCTGACGGTCGCGGCTCTGTTAAACCAAGACTAGGTGATTCGTTTTATGGGAAGCAAGATCCGGCGCGGGCGGCTGTGGGTTTTGGCGTTTGTGCTGTCCCTGGCCGCGCCTGCGCAATGGCTGAACTTCCGCGAGCCCGGCGTACCGCGGACGCCCGATGGCAAAGTCGATCTCACAGCACCACCACCGAAAGACCCCTCCGGCAAACCGGACCTCTCGGGCGTGTGGATGCACGAGACCACTACAGTGGCAGAAATGAGGCGGCTCTATAGCAGTGTCATCGATGAGGCGATCAAGGTCAACACGCCGGGAATGGAGATCGGCACGCAGCACAAATATAGCCGCAACATCCTCCTTGACTTCAAACCCGAAGAGGCGATGATGCGTCCCGAGGCGGTCGAACGGATGCGCCGGAACCCGGCCCGACCTCTGTTGACCGACGCTTGCACGCCGGGTTTCAGTTTTGGATTCCCGCTCGCCGATGTCCTGTCGGAGCCGATCAAGATCGTTCAAGCCCCGAAGCTGACAATGATTCTGTATGAAGCGGGCAATTTCCACCGCCAGATCTACACCGACGGACGTAAGCTTCCCGAAGAGGTCAACCTCCCGGCGTTCTATGGTTACTCGGCCGCGCACTGGGAGGGCGACACCCTGGTTGTGGAGACGGCCGGCTTCAACGATAAGACACCGCTCGATAACATGGGCCACCCGCACAGCGAGGCGCTGCGCACGCTGGAGCGCTTCCGCCGCCGCGATTTCGGACACCTCGACTACGAAATAACCTTCGACGACCCAAAGATGTACACCAAGCCTTTCACCGTGAAGATCCCGCACGAGCTTCTGGCGGACTCCGACGTGTTCGAAAACTACTGCGAAAACGAAAAGGACCTGGTGCACCTAGCCCCGAAATGATCTCGCCATCGTGCCGACGGCGCGCGTCAGCAAGCGGTTCTGGGGACGAACTTCGGCTGGTCTAATCTAGCTCCAGCGCGAACACCCAGACCGAGCCGCCTTCGGGCACTGAACGTACTCCGCTCACCGCCCGCTGGATCGTGCCATTCATACCGTTTGCATCGCCGCCCCAACCGGAGAGCACGGCGATATACTGCTTGCCATCGATGAGATATGTCGTGACAGGAGCCTCGACGCCGCTGCTGGTCGGAAACTCCCACAGCACTTTGCCGTCTTTCGCGTCGAACGCACGGACCCTACGATCGTTGGTGCCGCCGCTAATGACCAGCCCTCCTCCTGTGGCAAGCATTGCTCCCCAATTCGGCGATTTCTCGAACTTATGCGTCCATACTTTTTGACCTGTATCGACGTTCCAGGCTTGCACCTCGCCAAAATGATCGGTGGCGTGCGGCTGCGCGGGAGGGCCGCCGCGCGCTGTACCTGAATAACCTCTGCCGGCGACGTAGGTGACCTCTTCCTCACCCGTAATCGCGCCACAGACGTTTTCGTTCGCCGGAATGTAGATCATGCGCGTCTGCGGACTGTAGGCGATGGGAGGCCAGTTCTTGCCGCCATGCGAGCCGGGGCAAAATTCTGCGCGCTTGCCGCTTCCGGGTTTGTGCGCGGGATCGACATCGGGTCGTCCAGTAACAGGATCGAGACCGCGAAAGACATTGTGATAGACATATGGTTTACCCTCGACAAACTTGATTTTGCCGCCGTCGCCGCGATCCAGGAACCATAAGTAGCCGTTGCGCGCGACGTCGATCAAACCGCTAACGGTGCGCCCGTTGCGTTGATAATCGATCAGGAGCGGCGGCGAAGGCTCATCCCAGTCCCACGACTCGTTCGGCGTGTATTGAAAATATCCCTTGATCGCGCCCGTCGCCACGTCGATGGCAAGCGTCGAAGCGACGTATAAATTATCGCCGGGCCGCTTGTCGCCCATCCACGGGCCGCCGTTGCCGGTGCCCCAATAGGCGGTGTTCGTGACGGGATCGTAGTTACCCGTGACCCACACCGGAGCGCCTCCGTGTTGCCATTGATCGCCGCCCTTTGGCCATGTCTCGCTGCCCGGCTCGCCCGGCGCGGGAATCGTGTAGGTGCGCCATTGCTCCTTGCCGGTGTCGAGATCGTAGGCGGCGATAAACCCACGGATGCCGGTTTCGCCGCCCGAGCAGCCGACCATCACCTTGCCGCCCGCAATCAGAGGCGCGAGCGTTATATAGTAGGCGGCCTTGCTATCGGCAACCGTGGTTGTCCAGACCGGCTGGCCCGTTTTCGCATCGAGCGCCACAAGTTCCGCCTCGGGTGCGGCGTAGTATACTTTGTCGCCATATAGCGCGACACCACGGCTCACATCGTGCAGAATGACAGCGCCTTCCGGCCGCGGCTTGCGATAACGCCACAGGATATCGCCCGTCTTCGCATCGAATGCAATCACCTGATCGTTGGGAGTGGATACGAACATCGCACCGTTATTGACCAATGGAGCCGCTTCGTGCACGCGCGATTCGCCGGTGATCGTCGACCAGACGAGGTGCAGCTTCGACACGTTCGTCGTGTTGATCTGATTGAGCGGGCTGTAGCCCCAGCCGTTATACGTTCGGCGAATCATGAGCCAATCGCCGTCCGCGGGATTCTTCAAACGTTCCGCGGTGACGGGCGAATAATTCTGCAAAAGGGGAGGAATGGGCGCGGGAGCGGCCCCTTTTCCTTTCTCTTTCGCTTGTTGGGCACGGCTGGGGCTCTGCGTCGTCAACAGGCCAACAGTGATTCCCAATGCGGTCACGAGACCGCTTAAAGCGATTTTTTTGAATAAGGAAAGACGCATGTACATCTCCTCTCCAGCCTTACTTCGACTATTGCTTGTCCTCACCATGCAGCTCTTTGCCGGCGTCCGCCGGAGGAGGCGCAGGGGGAGCTTTGGGAGCGCCCTTACCACGCCCAAAACCGAAACCCGCAGGAACATCCGGCATTTTCGCTGTGCCGCCGACCTTCATCGCCAAGAAGTGGGTGCGGGTCGCGAACCCGACGTACTGCGTGTTGTCGACCATGTAGGTGATCGGGGGCGCCGCGCCGGGAATAACCGGCAGCGCCAACAGTTCGTCACCCGTATCCGCCTTGTAGGCGTATAGTGAATTCCCCGCAACCTGGAACAGCAGGTTGGTGGCCGTGGTCAGCGTGCCGCCGCCTACGGAGCCACCTCTTCCCTGCTTCACCCACTTGATCTGGTTCGTTTTGGGATCGCGTGCCTGCAGCCCACCGCGACCCACGTTGTCGGGACCCCAGATCGGCATCGGAGTCGTTCTGTTTTGGCCCCCGCGACCCAACCCATGTGCGCCGCCGCCGGCCTTGGGATCGGGCGCCGCAGCGGCGGTGAAGGTGTAGCTGCCGGCGCTATAAGGCAGATAGACCAAGCCGGAGTTTGGGTTATAGGACATGGGCGCCCAATTGTGAGCGCCGCCGCCGCCCGGGTAGATCACGACCGTGTTCGTCTGATCGTAGTACGCGTCCGGATTGATGATCGGCTTGCCGTTGTTCTTCTTATCGAAGCCCGTCACCCAGTTCACCGGGACAAAGGGCTCGGCCGAGATGAATTGTCCATTGGTGCGGTCCAGGATGTAGAACACACCGCCCTTCGGAGCCTGCATGACAACCTTGCGCGTCTTGCCTTCGATCTGGATATCGGCCATGATCAGGCCGCCCACAGAGTCGAAGTCCCAACTGTCGGTGGGCACCGTTTGGTAATACCACTTCAACTTGCCGGTGTTCGCATCCACCGCCACGATGGAGCAGGCATAGAGGTTGTCCCACTTACCCCACTCAGATTTTGGGATGCCGCGCATTTCCTGTGGCCACGGTTCAGCGTTACCGGTGCCGGCAATCACCAGGTTGGTTTCGGGGTCATACACCAAGCCGTCCCACACCGGGGCGCCACCGCCGTACTTGGCCCAGTCGCCGGTCCAGGTCTTGGCCGCCTTTTCCTGAGCCGCGTCCTCAAAGGGCTGGCCCGGGGCCGGTGGAACCGTGTGGAACTTCCATGCGAGTGACCCGTCCTTGAGATTGTACGCCGCGAAGAAGCCGCGAATGAAAAACTCACCGCCCCCCACGCCGATCACCACCTTGTCGCCCGCGATGCGCGGCGCAATGGTCATCGAGTAATACTGATTGATGTCCGCGACCTTTGTGTTCCACACCTCTTTGCCGCTGATGGCGTCGAGCGCGATCAGCCGGGCGTCGTTGGCAGCCAGGATGATCTTGCCGTCTGAGATCGCGAGACCGCGATTGTGCGTGCCGCAGCACATATGGCTCGGCGTCATCGGATCAATTTTGGCATCGTACATCCACTTCTCTTCGCCAGTGCGCGCGTCGAGAGCGTACACGATGCTGTTGTCCATGGTTTGGTAGATCGTGTTGTTCCACATCAGAGGCGTGCCCTCGGTGCCGCCGCGGCCTCCCGGCGTGCCAAGCGGCGTCGACCAGGCCAAGCCCAGCTTGCCGACGTTCGATTCATCGATCTGCCTCAGTTGGCTGTAGCGTTGCTCCGTTTGCGTCAGGCCGTAGGTGAGCCAAGTGCCCGGCAGAGCGTCCTTGGCGGTGCCCGCGGTTTTGAGAACCTTAGCGTCAACCGCGCGCGGCTGCTGAGCGATGATCGTAGAAATGAGAGTGGAAGTGGTGATGAGGCCGGAGGCCCACAAGACAGTCTTTTTGATGCCGAGCGTAGTCACGATGGATTCCTTTAATACAGTATGCAGCACTTGGACGCGCTAAGCGACCACGTTCCGGGCTGTTAACTAACCCACAGGGCATTATTTTCTGATTCCGCTCCCGGCCTGGGCGTAATTCCCTCAAATACAACACGTAAGCCGCTCCCGGTTCAACTCTCGAGCCGCAAACGCCCGCGTTATCTCGCGTTATTTTTGCGTTATGTTTTGCGTTTTGTTGCGTCATTTTTGCGTTTGGCTCGCGTCATGTTAGCGTCTACCCTCACAGGCTGAAGCCTGTGCCACCATCTGGCCCAACCCGACTGCACACACCGCACCCGTAACAAAACATCGGACGTTTCACCCGTTTCGGTAGTTCATTCGTGCTCAGGGCCATGCGGCACTCCATCGCCGTCGCCGCTCCGGTGGCCGTGAAGGCAGAGGGCAGTAGGGCGAGCAGGAGTGCATAAGTACTTTGCCGATCCCCGCCCTGACGGGCGGGGCTGGGAGAACCGTGAACGACGGATAACGGGCTACCCGATTCGGTTTCGGACCCACTCCCCCGGCTTGGGTTCCCATGGGGTAACCGCCCGCTGTTTGGCTGGGGGCTGCGGGCTTAGACGTTGAGGCGGCGCTTGTTGAGGCGGCGCTTGCCGACTGGGCCGGCTGGGTGGTTCGGGGACAGGCGCCGCTTCTGCTTGATTTGACGCCGGATCGCCGCTTTTGAAAAAACGAAACATCTATGACCGGGGCCGTGCACCCCCGACGATGAAAATACGCGAGATAATGCAGGCGTGTGAGGGGAGCGGTCGGCTTGGGTAATGGCGTTAGCCCGTAAACGAAACTGACTGGATCCGCGTGC
>DATDGT010000407.1:0-10579 GCA_036521975.1 Bryobacteraceae bacterium | reverse complement strand
AGCAGAATGCCAGAATTCCCGCGTTTTGAAAAGAGGTCGAAGTCTTCACCCAAGGGGTTTTCGAACTACCCGCGTTGACAGGAAAGCGAATTCTCTTCGGAATTTTTTTAAATCGGCGCGAAGTGCGAAAGTCAGGCTAGGTCGCGATCGCCGACGACTGAAACTCTCCAATGACTGGAGCGCACAACGCAGCCCGGCGCAGCGGGGAGTAAGGATTGGCATGAGCGCACGTTCCCGCGCCAGGCGCTGTGCGCTGAAGACTGACGACTGACGGCTCTTTTTCCTTCTTTGCCCAAATTGGGATTTCCACCCCGAACTAGGGGATTTCCCGGACTGTATACTCCGGTAAATATCTGATTCGAAACATCGGAATATTTGGAACTGAGAATGCACTTAGGGTGAACAAGTTACTCCTGTAACGAAAAGGAATGATGCAGAACAAAATCGGAGGAAATGTTATCATGAAGAGAAATCAAGTACTTTGCGGGCTGGGGACGTTAATGTTGGCTGTCGCACCGGCGGCCCACGCGACCTTGCTGAGCCCGGCTTTGGCCAACCTGGAGCCAGGCGGGGTCTCCATTCCGGTTGGCAATGACACAACGGACCACAACGGAAACAACCCGATTGGGACACTCGTCGCCAGCACCGGAGTGGAAGCCATAAGCAATACCGGCGCACCCAACGCGGCATGCCCCACCGGATGCACTCTCACTGGTTCATTTATCTCGGAGGTCTACCAGGAGGCGGGTGGAACTCTTGACTTTTATTACCAAGTCTCGATCAAGGCCGGTAGCACGTCGTCGCTTGAGGATCTGGATGTTTCGGACTTTCTCGCCTCAAACGTCGGCAGTCTCAATGGGGTGAACACCGGGGACACAGGCAATGTCGCGCTACTTGGGACGTCCGGCGTTCCAGGCGCTTGCGGATTCGGCGCGAATCCGGCTTGCGCGCCCGTTACACTGACTGGGGCTAATAAAGGAACATCGGTCCCTTTCGCCACTTTTTATCTTGACGACGGGACAGGAACGCTAGACTTCGATTTCGACGGCACTGGGGTCAAAGGGGGGAAGACCTCCTTAGTCATGGCGGTTAGCACGAACGATACGCTATTCGAGTTGGGCGCAGCGTCGCTGGACGGCAGTGGCGGCACTTCGGAAGATCTCTTCGCGTTCGAACCCCTGTCGTCGGTTCCAGAACCGGTTTCCATCGTGTTGTTGGGCACCACGCTAGCGTTGGCCGCTCTGTTCATTCGGCGCCGGCACGTGGGAAAGGTCTCCAAAGCGGAAACCGAGTCCTAATACTTCAGGTCCTCCGGCTTGGGCGTCCGGTTTACCTTCGGCTGCCTTCCTTCTTACATGGGCGTCCGGCGCGAGCCGGGCGCCCTTCTCATAAGTGTTCGTCTCGCTTGTCCTACTCGTTCGAACTTTTTCCCACAGAGAACCAACGCGACCCGCGCGGGCCAAATTCGGACCTCAAACATTTCAATTGGCAACCGATTGGCTTATAGGATGCAAGTGTATTCGGGCAACAAAATGTTGACGACAAGCGCACAGCGAATGCGTTGTGCGCAACAAAAGACAAGCGCACAGCGAATGCGTTGTGCGCAACAAGAGACAAGCGCACAGGCGAATGCGTTGTGCGCAACAATAGAAAGCGTGACTCTCCCATAAAGGACTATGGCTGCCCCCCTTCCCATCAAACCGGCAACTCCCGCTCTGGCCCAGTTTTCCCCCTTAACGCTGTTGCGGATGCTATGGCTTCACCGCTTGGCCGTGCTGCTGATCTGGCTGGTCGTTTCGGGGATTGCCGCTGTGATCGTGCAGATGCTACCCGCTGTGTACGAGGCGGAGGCCTCGATTCTGGTCCTTCCGCAGAACATTCCGGCTACAGTAGTCCAGTCTATGGTGACCACAAACGTTCAGGATCGACTGGCCACCATTACGCAACAGATTCTGAGCAACCAGCAACTGCAAAAAGTGATCGACGACTTCGGTCTGTATAAGAAAGAAAAGAAGGATCTTATTCCAGAAGAAATCACCTTGCTCATGCGCGACAAAATCAAGGTGAAGATGGAGAAGGGCTGGACCAACAACTCCACGGGAGCGTTCAAGGTCAGTTTTGACGGCGAAGACCCGGCGCAGGTGGCTCAAGTCGCCAACCGGTTGGCGAACCTGTTTATCGAAGACAACATGACGACGCGCGAAACCCAGGTGGAGGGAACCAGCGAGTTCCTGGAAACTCAACTTCAGGACGCCAAAAAGAGGCTGGACGATTCGGAAGCGGCGATGGCCCAATACCGGCTCAAGCACAATGGGGAACTTCCCGAGCAGTTGACGGCCATCAACAACTACGTTCAGAAGTTGGAAACGGAGCGCGCCAGCGACAAGGCCCTGAAGACCAGGATGGAAGACGACAAAAAGACCCTGGAGGATAGTATTCCGCTGGCGGAAGGGACGCTAAACAGCTTACTCGATCAAGACGCTCAAGCGCAGGCTCAGGCCGAGACGGCCCAAGCGGCCCAAGCGGCTGCTCAGGCGGGCAAGCGAGCGCCCGCGACCAAAGCGGGCCCCGGTGCTCCTCCGCTGCGCATACTGAAAGAATCGGAACGGTTGGAAGCGCAGCTTGCGCTGGATCAGCCGAAGTATGGACCGAATCACCCCGAGGTGAAACGCCTGAAACAGCAGATCGAGCAGGCCAAGGCCGCCGAGGCGAAAATCGCCGAACTGGGGCTGACCGGTGTAGCCGCGCCGGCCGTGGCGGATTCCGCCGCCCCCCCCGCCACACAAAGTTCGGAAGCAACCGCGGACTCCGCCACTCCCGACGCCAACAAATCGGATGTCAATAAAGAAGACGCCATCGTGGCGACGCCGGCCGCAGCCGATGCGGCGCCCCCGCCCGCCGTCGCCGTTCCCAAGCCAATCCGCCGGGAGCGTCCCGAAATCACTCAGGCGCGCGAGCGCATACGGACGCTCAAGGTAGAAGTCGAAAAATACGATAAACAAATCGTCCAGCTCCAGGAAGAAGATGAGCGGTTGGTCAAGGCCATCGCGGATAGCAACGCCCGTTTGAACGACGTTCCGGTTCGCGAACAAGAACTCGCTCAGCTTATGCGCGACCATGGCGCCTTTGAAAGCGAATACGTTGGTTTACGCAACAAGTCGGAGCAGGCCAAGATTTCGACCGATATGGAACTACGGCAGAAATCCGAACGGTTTGCCTTGAACGATCCGGCGCACGTGCCCAGCAAGCCGGTAAGCCCGAATCGTCTGGTGTTGGATTTTGGCGGAGCGATCTTGGGTTTGGTTTTGGGCTTGGTAAACGCGTTTGCGCAGGAGTTCCGAAAGAACCGCTTGCTGGGCGCCTGGGAGCTTCCCGAGCACGTGATGGTTCTGGCACAGGTCCCGCGCATCCGATTGCTCCAGCCGGCTGTTGCGACGGGAATCTGGAGCGGGTGGGGATGGCCACGGCGGTTCGCTGTCATCTCCGGGACGCTGATCCCGATATTGGCGCTGGCGGCGTATGCGGCCCGCGGCTATCTGGGATTCAACCATTAAAATACGAAACGAAGGCAATTGCCAAAACACTAAACGAAGCCAAATAGATGTACGAGAAATACTTCGGCCTTTCCGCCAATCCGTTCAGCATGACGCCGGACCCGGCTGTACTCTTCATAACTCCCACGCATCGGGAGGCGCTGGCCGGCCTGGCTTACGCCATTCTGGAGCGCAAGGGATTTGTCGCGTTAACGGGAGAAGCGGGGACGGGCAAAACCAGCCTGCTTGCCCGAACGCTGACCGTTCTTCCCAGATCCAGGGTGGTATCGAGCGTCATCCTGAATCCCAGCCTGAACGAAAACGAATTCATCGAAATGATGCTGTTGGATTTCGGATTTCGGGACTTGCCGGTGAGCAAGGCGCGTCGGCTGCTGCTGTTTCAGGAGTTTCTGTTGAAGACGCAAGCGGCAGGGCAGATCGCGGTGCTGGTGGTGGATGAGGCGCACAAATTGAAGCCGGCGGTGCTCGAAGAAGTGCGGCTGCTGAGCAATCTGGAGTTTCCTGGAACCAAGCTCTTGCAGATCGTGCTGGCAGGGCAGCCGGAGCTGATCGAGGTTCTGGGGCGGCCGGATTTGCGGCAGCTCAATCAGCGCGTCTCGGTGCGGTTGACGATCGGCTTGCTGAAACCTTCCGAAATCCTGCACTATATAGCGCTGCGATGGTCCAAATCGGGAGCCACGCAGCCGCCTTTTTCTGAGCCGTCGTATGCGGAGATCGCCCGGTGGTCGAGAGGGATTCCGCGGCTGGTGAACTCGATTTGCGACAACGCCCTGATGCTGGCGTTTGCCGAGACCGCTCCGCTGGTTGAGCCGCATCACGTCACGGAGGCTTCGCGCGATCTGTCGCTGCCGGATCCGGCCACGAAACTGTACGCCGTTCCCGTGGCGGCCGCCGCGGCGGCGAACGGGCATCCCGCGCCGGCGATTGCCGTGGAGGCTCCGGCCGGACCATTGCGGGCGGCCGCGCCGCTCGCCGGTCCCGTAGCGCCGCTCCGCACTTTGGAGAGCTACAACCCTCCAGCTCCCAAGTCGTCTGGGTGGTGGCGTTGGCGTTCGCGGAGGGACACGGCGGCAAAATGAAACGACGAAAAGCGCACAGCGAATGCGTTGTGCGCGTTGACGATAGAAAAGCGCACAGCGAATGCGTTGTGCGCGTTGACGATAGAAAAGTGCACAGCGAACGCGTTGTGCTGCGCGTTGACGATAAGAGAACATGAGCAAAATCTTTCAAGCGTTGCACGGCGCGCAGAACGAAATTTCAGAACTGCTGCCCGATCTGATCGGAAATGACGCGCCGGAAGCGGAGCCGGAGCCCGAGTACTCCCCCGAGTACTCCAATGCCGAGCCCGCGCCCGAGCCGCCGGTCGCCGCCGTTCCCATCACGATCCCGATTGCGGCTGCGCCGCCCCTCTCATCTATGGTGCCCCCCCCCGGCTGTTCCGCCGGCGCCGGCGTTCGCCGAGGCGCCTAGGGAGACCAAAGGCATCCGCACCGTTTTACTGGCGCTCCCCGTGTCAAGCCCACTGCTGCCGTTTGAAAATCCGCATGCCCACCCGGCGGAACAGTACCGGATCCTCCGCACCAAGCTGGCCCATCATCCCAAGAGGCCGAGGATGATCGTCATTTCGAGCGCCAATCCGGGGGACGGAAAGACGTTCACGGCAATTAATTTTGCCGGCGTGCTGTCGCTCAAGGGCGACGCGAAAGTATTGCTGATGGACGCCGATTTCCGGCGCTCCGCCATTCACACGGAGCTCGGCATCCCCGATGGTCCCGGACTTTCGGAAGTGGTTCTGGGGAGGTGCTCGTTCGAAGACGCCGTCGTGAGGACGGAGCAGTTCCCCAATCTGCACATTCTGGTGAACGGCAAACTGGAGAACATGAATCCCAGCGAGCTGCTCGACTCCCCCCACTGGCGGGCGTTGTGCCAAACAGTTCGCAAGCGTTTTCAATACATTGTTCTGGATTCGCCGCCGGTAGCGGCCGTGGCCGATTTTGAATTGATCCAGATGGCCGCGGACGGAACGGTTCTGGTGGTGCGTCCGGAACACACCAATCGAACGGCATGTTTTAAGGCGATTGAGACAGTGCCCAAGGACAAACTCCTGGGCGTGATTTTGAACTGCGCTCAACCCTGGTTCATGAGCAAAGCCGATACCTACGAGTACGGCTACGGCTATGGCTACGCTTCCAACGGGGCCGCTAAGTCCTAGCGCGAGGTTTCGGCTGGGCAATTCAATCTGGTTTTTTTGCAATCACTTGCACTGAAAAAGTGGGGGTGAAAGGGCGGAGCTTTATCCGCGACGGGAATTGACACCACATGTATCCCAATCTCAAGCTGCAGTTATGGATGTGCGGAATCCGGCAGAATCGCCTGGCGAAAATGCTCGGTATGGACGAGACCACGCTGAGCAAGATCGTGAACGGCTTCCGCCAGCCCACCCCGGAGATGCGCGGGCGCATTGCCTCCGCGCTGAAAAGCGACGAATGCTGGTTGTTTCAGACGATTGCCGAGAAGCTGGAACAAGAAGATCAGCGGCAGAGCGCCGAGGGAACTCAGCGGGCCGCGAAGGCCTAGAAGCTTTCAGTTCTCAGTTATCAGTTTTCGATGGTGTGACTGACAACTGAAGACTGACAACTGAAGACCGACAACTGACCACTTGTATGTGCGGGATTGCCGGATACCTTACGCGGGATCGAGGTGCGCTTGATCCCTCCCTCCTCGAGTGCATGTGCAATCGATTGAAGCATCGAGGGCCGGATTCGTTCGGGAGTTTCGTCGAACCGCCGGTGGCGTTGGGACATCGGCGGTTGAGCATCATCGACCTCAATACTGGTGATCAGCCCCTGGGGAATGAAGATGGCGCGATCCAGGTGATCTTCAACGGCGAGATTTACAATTACCGGGAACTGCGCCAGGACCTGCGCAAGAAAGGGCACCGGTTCCGTACCGAGAGCGATACGGAAGTTTTGGTTCACCTCTACGAGGAGGTTGGCGAGCGCGTTCCCGAGTTTCTGAACGGCATGTTTGCGTTCGCGCTGTGGGATTCCGCGCGGCAGCGGCTGTTTTTGGCGCGCGACCGGCTCGGCAAAAAGCCGCTGTATTACACGGCGAGCGCGACGGGGATGGCGCTGGTTTTCGCGTCGGAGCTGAAAGCTCTGGCGCTTGCGCCGGGCTTCGACCAGCGAATCAACCACCGTGCGATGGCTGATTTCTTGAGCCTTTCCTATGTGCCCGACCCCGATACGATTTACGAAAAAGCGCACAAGCTGCCGCCGGGCAGCGCACTCCTCGCCACGGCATCGGGGTTCCGGGTTTGGCGGTATTGGCAGCCGCAAGTGGAAATCGACGGCGGGCGTTCTTTGGACGATCGCATGGAGGAGATCCGATCGCTCGCGCGCGACGCGGTCCGGCGCAGGATGATCAGCGACGTACCGCTGGGCGCCTTCTTGAGTGGAGGAGTGGACTCGACGGCGGTGGTGGGGTTGATGGCGGAACAGGCTTCCGGGCCTGTGAAGACGTTCTCCATTGGATTCGAAGACAAGCGATTCGACGAACTGGAGTACGCGCGGCTGGCGGCCGAAAGCCACAAAACCGATCATCGGGAGCAGGTGGTTTCGCCGCGCATCGAAGACGTATTCGACACTCTTGTGGACCATTTCGATGAGCCTTTCGCTGATTCCTCGGCGATTCCGATGCTGTATGTATCGCGGATGGCGCGGCGGCATGTCACCGTTGCCCTATCGGGTGACGGGGCCGATGAGATATTCGGAGGGTACCGCCGCTATTTCTTCGGCGTGCTGGAGGAGAGAATCCGCGAGCGATTTCCGGAAGCTTTTCGTCGGCGCGTGCTGGGAACCGCGGCGCGGTACTACCCGAAGTTCGACTTTCTGCCGCGGATGTTCCGCGCCAAGACGCTTCTGCGCAACGCCACCGACGATTTGGCCGGCGCATATTTCACTTCGATCTCGGCATTTCGGGACGAGGGATTGGAACGGGTGTTGGGCGAGGAACCGCTCCGGGAACTCCAGGGATATTCGCCGCGGGAGAAGTTTCGCGGCTTGTTTCAAGCCGTGCGCGAGCAACCTCCTCTGGAACAGATGCAATGGGTGGACATGCAGACCTATCTGCCGGGCGACATTCTGGTCAAAGCCGATCGGGCGACCATGGCGTACTCGTTGGAGTCACGCTCGCCTTGGCTGGATTACCGGCTGGCGGAGTTGGCGTTCCGCTTGCCGTCGCGGTTCAAGATCAGGGGGAGGACGGGGAAGTACGTCTTCAAGCAGGCTCTCGCCGGCTACATTCCGCGGCGCATTCTGGAACGGACGAAGATGGGGTTTTCAGTCCCTCTGGCGCACTGGTTCCGAACATCGCTGAAACCGGTGTTTCAATCGCTGGCCATGGCGGAAGAGATGGAGCAATTCGTGTCGCTCGGGGAAGTAAGGCGGTTGTGGGAAGAGCACCAGTCGCGGCTGCACAATCACGACCGGAAGTTGTGGAGTCTGCTGATGCTCGCGGCGTGGAATCGGAAGCATCGCGCGCCGGCGGCGTCGAATGTGGCGGTGGAATGGGCCGAAGCGTAATGGCGGCCGTCGGGCATTTTGCCCGAGAGCTTCAGAAACGCGAAGCGGCGGAATGGCGAGTTCGCCCGCCCGGCCGGGGGCCGGGGAAGGGAAGGTCCACTTTGACGGGCTTGGTCCGCTGTATGCGGCCCTCCCAGTGGATCAAGAACGGATTCGTATTAGCGCCGCTGGTGTTTTCGAGCAAGCTCATGCGTCCGCATTTCGCGCTACGGGAGATTCTGGCGTGCGCGGCGTTTTGCCTGACGGCGAGCGCGATCTACTTGTGGAACGACGCTCTGGACCGGAAATCCGACCTGGCGCATCCGGAAAAAAAGACGAGGCCCATACCTTCGGGGCAATTGAGCGCGGCGCTGGCGGTGGTGGCGGGCTCGGTGCTGTTGACGATGGGAATCGGCGCAGCGCTGGCGCTGGGATCCAGGACCGGTCTGTTGCTCGCCGTCTATGCCGCCATAAATATCCTCTACAGCCTCTGGCTCAAGCATGTGGGGATCGTAGATCTGATGTTGATCGCCTCGGGATTCGTGCTGCGGGTGGTGGCGGGCTCCGCGGCGATTTTCGTCGACCCGTCCCATTGGCTGCTGATGTGCACTTTTCTGCTCGCCTTGTTCCTGGGAATCGCCAAGCGGCGACAGGAATTGGTGCTGCTCGCCGGGGATTCCTCGCGGCATAGGCGTGTGCTCGACGATTATTCGATCCCCTGGCTCGATCAGGTGGGTACTATCGTGTCGGCAGCCGCCATCGTGGCGTATGCGCTGTACACAGTGGCGCCCGAGACCCAGGCCAGATTTAAAACCGACCGCTTGATCTATACGCTCCCGTTCGTCATTTATGGGATGCTGCGTTACCTGCAGTTGGTCCGCGACGGGGATCGCACCGGCAATCCGACCGGAGCGTTGCTGACCGACGAAAAACTGCTGATCTGTTTGGCGGGCTGGATTGTTACGTGCGCGGGAATCATTTATCACTAGAGACGCCGGTCGCTGGCGCGCCTGAAGTGGTGCTGCTAGCCCAAACGGCGCAGGAGCCGGCCCAGACGGGGCGCGCTTGGCGGAGGGAAGTGGCGCCGCTGCTGGTGTTGGCTGCGGCGGTAACCGTATTGTTCCTCACCGCTCCCTACCACAAAGACATGTGGTGGAGCGATGCGCCGCGGCACGCCATGGACGGCGCATTTTATCGCGACTTCGCGCGGCACATGCCCCTGGGGCATATAAAGCAGTTCGCGATGAACTATTATTTGAAATATCCGGCGCTGACCATTTTGTTCTATCCGCCGCTGTTTCCGGTGGTGGAGGCGGGATTCTTCGCGATCTTCGGAGTGTCCCTGTTTTCGGCGCAATTGAGCGTGAGCGTGTTTTATCTGGCGCTCGCTTGGGGCTCCTACGTTTTGTGCCGGCGTTGGATGGATCGCGCGCCGGCCTTGGCCGCGGCTCTCCTGTTCATCGGCGCTCACGAAGTGGCGCTGTGGGGCAGGCAGGTGATGCTGGAGATTCCCGCATGCGCTTTCCTGGTGTGGAGCGCGGTGTTCTGTTTCCAATATGTGGACCGGCGGAAGCCGATTTGGGCTTACGGCCTCGCGCTCGCGCTCGCGGGCGGAGCATATTCCAAGCAAACTGTCTTGTTCATCGTTCCCGCACTGCTTTGGACGATGTGGCGGAAAAGGGGCTCGTCGCTGGTTCGAGATCGCCACGTGTGGAGAAGCGGCGCGCTCTTCTGCGCTCTGGTATTGCCCCTGGCGGTTTTGAATCTCACCATCGCCCGGCTGAACGTAGGATCGGTAGTTGGCGGCAATTTTAACCATACTCCGGTGTTTTCCTGGTCCGGGTGGATGTTTTATGCGCGCCTCTTTCCAAGCCAGGTGAACTGGGTTGTCGGCGCGCTGGCGGCTGCGGGGCTGGCGATGTGCGCCTTGAGGAAGGGGTGGTGGGGCGAAGGGGAATCGTTCTTCGGTCTATGGCTTCTCACGGGTTATGTCTTTTTTTCACTAATCGCGCTAAAAGAGCCGCGCCATACCGTAACGATTCTGCTGCCGCTCGCCTATTTCGCGGTTACGGCGATTCGGCTTCTGACGGCGGCGCGCGCCGTTCCCGTCTTGGCGCTCGGGCTAGCCACTGCCAGCTTCGGCGAGACGATCTGGCGACATCCCACCCCCTATCTCGACGGATACGGCAAGGCTGCCGATTACGTGGCGGCCCACGCCCCGCGAGGATCGGTGGTTCTTTTCTCCGGGTATCGCGATGGCGCTTTCACCTTCGACGTGCGCCGCCGGGTGGACCGGCCCGATTTGTGGGTGCTGCGAGCCGATAAGTCCGGCCGCACAAATAACTGTTATCGAATTGTCGTTCCTATTTCATAATCCGCCTTCACTGCCCCGCTGAGTAGCAAAGGCCAAGTTGCCTCGCGGCGCCTTGTGGGCGTGCTTCATTGTCGTTGGACTCGGTGGTA